>JBCCBC010000113.1:0-8761 GCA_039814435.1 Pseudomonadota bacterium | reverse complement strand
GCCAAATGGCGGGCATCCTGATCTGGATAATCCGCCAGCTCCTGCGCTGTCTTTTCAGCCACTTCATCCGAAATCACGCGCAACGGTTTTCCGGTTTGCAGGGCAAGGATATATGTCTGGCAGGCCCGCTCGAAATAAAACATCCGGTTGAATGTGTCCGCGACTGTATCGCCAACCACCATGATCCCGTGATTGCCCATCACCATCACTTTTTTCTTGGGGTCATCAAACAGCTTGGCGCACCGCTCGCCCTCTTCCTCAAAAGCGAGGCCGCCATAGTCGCTGTCCACCACGATCCGGTTGAAAAAGGTACACCCGTTCTGGTCAACCGGGGGCAGTGTGCTGTCAGCCAGCGCCGCAAGCGCCGTCGCATAAGGCGAGTGGACGTGCATCGCACAGCGCGCATGGGCACAGTGACGGTGCATGCCCCCATGCAGGCCCCATGCCGTCTCGTCCGGCGCATCGGGGCCTTCCATACAGGACGGATCGTTGGCATCCACCACGATCAGGTCAGATGCCTTGATCCGGGCAAAGTGCATCTGATTGGGGTTCATCAAAAACTTCGTCCCCGCATCGTTGATGGCAAAAGAGAAATGGTTCGCCACAGCCTCGTGCATGTTCAATCGCACGGTCCAGCGAAACGCAGCGGCCAGATCCACCCGTTCCTGCCAGTGATCCATATTTGGGCGAAGGTCAGTAACGGTCATGTGCGGGCTCCCTTTGTCTGGGCCAAGCGTGCCTGAGATAGGATGTTGGGATCAAGCCTGTTTGTGAGGTAGGGCGCGTTTTGGGTCGCAAGCTGCCCGCGAACCTTGGGGCAAATGTATGCGTGGCCGGATCGACCGTTTCACCCCAGCAGTCCATTCATTTCTCGGGACGCGTCGCGGCATAGCCAATCCCCATGATCAGCAGCGCACCAAGCGCGGTCCAGCCATCCGGGAACGTTCCGAACACCAAAAAGCTCAGCACGGTGGCGGATACGATTTCAAGATATGAGAGCGGCGCGAGGACCGAGGCAGGTGCCCGGGCAAACGCGACGATGATGGCCATATGCGCGATAGTCGAGATGACCCCGAGCGATGCAAGCGCGATCCATGGCGGCGCCCGTGTCGGCCAGACCACCTGCGGTGTGTTCCACACCGCAACGGCAGCAAACAACCACACCGCAAGGGCAAGTGTGCCCGACACAGCCGCCACGATGTGCATGGACAGCGGCGAGCCCTGACCGGACGCCATGCGTGTCAGCAGAAAATAGACGGCAAACAGGAACGCTGCCGCAAGCGGATAAAGCGCCTCCCACCCAAGACCGTCAAAACCCGGGCGGACGATCAAAAGAACACAGGGAAACCCGGCGACGCACAACACGGCCCTGCGCAGGGTCACAACCTCTTTGAGAACGACCACACCCAGCAGGGTCAGGATCAGCGGGGCCAGAAACAGGATGGCGACAGAGGCCGGCAAGGGCAGCGTCGCAAGGCCGGTGAAAAAACATGCGGTTGCACCCGCCAGCGTGACCCCGCGCGCAAGATTGGGTGCAGTCCAAGCGGCCCGCAGGTCTCTCACCATCTGGGCGCGGATCGATTGCGTGCCTCCCGAGACGTTCTGACCCGGAAATCCCGGAAAGATCCAAACCGCCAACGCCAACAGCGCAAGCGTAAAAAGGCCCTGGCCGATAAATCGCGCAAACGCCACTTGCGTGCCAGGCATCCCGGTCATGGCAAGCGTCTTTGCGATCACGTCCATAATGGGAAGGGTCAGCATACCAAACGCCATCAACACATAGGCAGAGCGATAGCGCAGTGGCGCCGGGGCGATCTTGGTCTTGGGTTCAATCAGGGCACGCTGGGTCATGGTTCAGCATGTCATGTCTGGCCTGATCGGCAAAACGGGTTGTATTGTTCAGCCTGACCGGCAAAACTGAACAGCATGAAGGATGTGAGTCACGTGACAGACGGACTGGGAGCACGTGCCGAGGCGTTGGATTCCAATGCGCTTCGGACATTCGTGGCGGTGTGCGAATCCGGATCATTCAGGTCCGCCCAATCCGTTGTGCACCGATCCCCGGCTGCCATCAGCGGCCGCATTGCCAAGCTGGAAAGGCAAATCGGGCGTCCGCTTTTTGCAAGGCACGGGCGCAGCGTCCACATCAACGAGGATGGCAAGGCCCTGCTGAGTTATGCGCGCCGGATACTGTCACTGAACGCAGAAATAGCTGCGCGGTTTGGCACCCAGCAGACGGTTGGGCGGGTGCGGTTCGGGGCCTCCGATGATTACGGAACACGCTGGTTGCCCGCGATCCTGCGGACATTCGCACGCACTTATCCAGCAATCGAGGTCAGTGTGGTCCTGGGGCCAAGCAGCGAGATTATGGCGCAGATCGAAGCCGAAACACTGGATGTTGGTCTGGTAACACTTGCCAGAGCAGATGCGCAGACCCTCGGCACGGTTGTTCACAAAGAGTGCCTGCTGTGGGTTGGTGCGGCGTCAGGGTCGGCGGCGTATCAAACGCCTGTCCCTCTTGCACTGGCGGACGAGACATGTGCGTGGCGCCAAATGGCAATTGAGGCCTGCGCACGCGTCGACCGGCCCTTCCGGATCGCGCTGACAAGTGAGCATTCCGTGGGTCAGGTCGCCGCGCTCGCTGCAGATTTTGCCGTGGCCCCACTGCCGCAAAGCATGTTGGGACCGGGCCTGGAAGCGATCGGCCCAGACGTCTTGCCGGCTTTGCCAGATTACACCGTCCGCCTTGTGACCCGGCCCAATTCCGAACCAGCAGTGGACGCGCTGGAACAAAGTGTGCGCGCGGCCCTTGCTGGCAGCGCATAGACCTTGGGCCCAAATGACGGCGTGTTTGCAAGACAACAGGTCAGCACACCCCTACCCTAAGCAACGCCTGCGGGAACCTGTTGCGTGTTGCGCCAATCCCGCGGCGACTGGCCGTACATCCGCTTGAACTCTCGGCTGAACTGCGACGGGCTGACGTACCCGACATCGGCCGCAGCCTCGTTTACCGTCATGCCACCGGCAATCTTCATCGCTGCGGTGTTCAGGCGCATCGACTTCACAAACTGGATCGGAGCCATGGTGGTAACAGCCTTGAATTTGCGATGAAAAACAGCGCGGCTCATCCCTGCGCGCGTCGCCATCTCGTCAATCGAAATCGGCGCGCCCAACTGGGATGAGACGTGCATAATGGACCGCCCAATCGCATTGCCCGCACCAAAGGCGTGCCGCGCGAAAACGCCTGCCTCACCTTTCAGGATCGTATAATACACCTCGCGCAATCGCGCCGGCCCAAGGACGGCGAGGTCCGTCCGACAGCGTTGAAGTTGCAAAAGTCTGAGCAGCGCATCGGTAAAGGGTTCATCCCATGCAGCAAGTTTGATGCCTTGCGCACGCATGTCCCCTTTGCCCAACCGCGAAACCCCGCCAACGCCATCCATCTGCATCGTCAATTCGGCCATCACCCGCAAATCCAATGAGATAAAAACACCGTACAGCGGATTTTGGACGGACGCGGCGGGTGTCCCGGCTTTGATCGGCATCGACATCGGACAGCACAAGTACTGGCCGTCGTCATAGACGTATCTTTGACCGTCCAGAACAACCTCTTTGGATCCAGCGACAATGGCCACAACGCACGGCTCGTAAACCGCAGGGATGCAAGGCACGGATTGCGTGGCCCGGAACAGACGCACGCCTTTGATGCCGGTTTCTGTCAAACCGTCACGGTTAGCCTGGCTCTCGACCATTTGCTTGACCAGATGTTTGCTCATGCGGGTGATGTAATGCTGCTGCATCCACATTGGCAATCAGATCGGTACAATCAGGCAAGTAAACGTGAGTATCCCGCCTGTTTTCACGCGCAGGCGATAGTTATCTACATTTTCCATCCAGACATGCTGGTTAACCGGCTGCGACATCAGGAGAACGATCATGCCAGACACCACATTCGGACCCAATGGCTGGACGCCCGAACGACTTGGGTCTTTGCAGGGCAAGACGTACCTAATCACCGGAGCAAACGCCGGTGCCGGGTTCCAGGCCAGCCGCATCCTTTTGTCAAAGGGCGCAAGCGTTGTCATGCTGAACCGCAGCGCCGACAAATCAACCGCCGCCATCACGGAACTGAAGCAGGAATTTGGCCCGGATGCGAGCGTCAGCTTTGTGCGTATGGACCTGTCTGACTTGGCCAGTGTCCGTGCGGCCGCCCAAGAGGTGCTGCAGACTGTACCCCGGATCGACGCATTGATCTGCAATGCTGCGATCGCGCAAGTGCCCACACAGAAACTCACGGTAGACGGGTTTGAAAGCCAGCTGGGCACCAACCACTACGGTCATTTCGTACTGTCCGGGATGCTGTTTGACCGGGTTGAAGCCATGCAGGGCCGGATCGTGGTTGTGGCCAGCCTTGGTTACAACATGGGCATCAAGACGATCCAGTTTAACGACATGAATTGGGATAAAAATTACAGCGCCAACCCGGTCTACAGCCAATCCAAGCTGGCGCAGATGATGTTTGCCTATGAATTGCAGGATCGCATTCAGGCCGCGGGCAAAGCCACCAAGGTCTACGTCTGCCATCCCGGCGCGTCGGCAACGTCCCTGATCAAAACCAGCGGCAGCCGCCTGACCCGGGTCTTGTTTGGGCTGATGTCACTGTCACCGATGGTTCAGACTGCGAAAAAGGGCGCATACCCCGAGGTGATGTGCGCGACCGAAGACATGTTGGAACAGCGCGCACTTTATGGTCCGACAGGTCGGATGCAAGTCGTCGGACCGGTTGGTAAGGGCACGTTGAACGCACACGCTTATGACAAACCCGTCATGGCGAAACTGTGGGACGTGTCGGAACATGCAACGGGGTTCAGCTGGCAGGTTTAACCGGCGAATGGCGCAAAGGATGTCGCCTTTCAGTCTTGGCCACAGAACCGATCAAGGCAGCTTGATACGCCCCGTTTGGGCCATCGCACTGGACAGCTCGGTGCTCAGAATATCCCAGACACGATGCAACCCCTCTTCGCCCGCAGCAGCGATGGCAAACTGGAGCACACGACCGAAAAACGCGAAATTGGCACCCTGCTCAAAGGTCTTGAGCACGTCTTCTCCGGATCGGAGGCCACTGTCGTAAAATAGCGGAAAATCTGGTCCAACAGTGTCGCGTATCCTGTGCAGTGCATTGATGGGTGCCGGAGCGCTTTCAAGTTGCCGAGCACCGTGATTGGACACCTGAATGGCATCGACACCTTCGGTTTTGAGCCGTCCGGCATCTTCGGCGCTGGTGACCCCTTTTACGACCAGATTGCCGCGCCACAGATCGCGCAGTGTCTTGAGCGTTTCCCAGTCCGCTTTGGCCCGGCTTTCGGCGCGGTCGAACGCGAACCCCGGCATGTCGAAATTCGCCATTTGCGGCCGCCCCGCAGCAAGTGAGGTCAGCGACCAATAGGGATGCAGTGCAAAGTCCAGAAACTGGCGCGGACCGATGCGGAACGGCATGGTAAAGCCATGGCGCAACTCGCGCGGTCTGCGACCCACTTCGGGCACGTCGACCGTCACGATCAAGGTATCGTATCCTGCATCCTGCGCGCGGTGCGCCAGTGTGAATGAACCGGTATTGTCGCCCGTGAAATACAGCTGAAACCACGCGTTGCCTTGCGCGACCTCAATCATCTTTTCCAACGGAGTTGAGGCAACAGTTGAAACACCAAGCGGAACACAATCCCGGGCGGCCAGCCGCGCCAACATCAAATCGGCACCTGGTCCTGACAGATTGCACATCCCCATGGGCGCAATGCCAAAGGGACGTTTGGCCCGCTTTCCAAACAACGGCACATCCAGACGGCGCGCGCTGACGTCGCGCAGGATACGCGGTTGCAGGCAAATGGCATCAAGGGCCGCGCGATTGCGTGCAGCACCCGTTTCCGCGCCCGCCGCCCCGTCGATGTAATCAAACACCATCCACGGCAGTCGGGCCTTGGCCAAGCGCCGCGCGTCTTCACTGGAATGAATGCGCCAGCCCCCCCTTCACGCGTGCACTGCCTTCATGAACCTGTCTTTGATCACGACGGGGTCCATGGTGATCACGGGCAGCTTGATGTTGCCGCTGTCGCACTTCACCACGATGATCGTCATCTGTTTGCTGTCGATCGCCGCCTGCAGCACCGTGCCTGTGTCGACGTCCTGGCATGTCACAACGGTTTCGCACCCGCAGGCCACCGCGACCTTTTCCAGCGCGGTTTTCTTGCCCGCATAGGTCGGCTGATCCCCGGTCGAGCCGTAGGATCCGTTGTCGATGATCATCAGGATGTAGTTGTCCGCCACGTTGTTGGCGATGGTGGGCAGCGTCCCGAGGTTGGTCAAAACCGACCCGTCCCCGTCGATGGAGATCACCGTCTTGTCCTGGGCCAGCGCCAGGCCCAATCCGATAGAGGAACTGAGCCCCATCGTCCCAAGCATGTAAAAATTTGTCGGCTGATCGTCGATCATATGCAGCTCCTGGCTGGGCAGGCCGATGTTGCACACAACCAGGTGGTCACGCAGGATGGGCGCGATCTCGCGCAGGATTTCGGAACGGATCATTGGTCGCCATAGCCTCCCCAAAAGTTGGCGTCGGTCAGGATCGCCACGGGTTTGTTGCACATGAAGGTGTATTTCAGGATCATATCCAGCTCGTCCACATCCGACTGCTTGTGGAAGTGGTAGGTGGGGATGTTCATCTGCGCCAGCAGCGCCTTGGTGTGCACGGCCATCTCGACCTGGCAGGCGACCGGCTCGCGCAGCTCTCCGCGGTAGGAGATCAGCATGGGCAGCGGCATGCGGTAGTACTGGATCAGCGTGGCCAGCGTGTTGATCGTGACCCCGATGGCGGTGTTCTGCATGATGATGGCGGGGCGTTTGCCGCCCATCCATGCACCGGCGCACAGGCCCATGCCTTCGTCTTCCTTGTTGGAGGGGATGTGGAAAATCTCGTCATGCGCGTCGATCTCATCAATGACGCCGGCCAGCTGTTTGCACGGCACGGTGGTCACAAACGAGATCCCGTTCGCCACAAGATCCTCCGTGATCTTCTTGTCTATGTTCATGGTCTCGACATCTCCGATTCAAATTTGGCCTGCCCTGTGTCAGGGCCAGGGGTGTAAAACGATTTTTGGGGCGGCAACCCGTCCTGCGCGCAGATCCGCAAAGGCGTCGGCACCCGCGGCCAGGGGGCGGGTTTCGATCCAGTCAAGCGGGCCAAGGCGGCCGTCAAAGATGGCGGCGCACGTGTCGCGGAAATCCTGAGCGGTATAGGCATAGGTGCCGATAAACGTGATCTCCTGCAGGGTCATCCGCCGCACATCCAGGCCGCCGAGGTCCTCGCCCAGCCCGATATGCAGGATCACGCCGCCCGGCGCGCACAGCGCGGACGCGGCAGCGCGCGTTGCAGCGTAGCCCACCGCATCCACCACAAGCCCATACGCCCCCGTCCCTTCAGGTACAGCGCGCTGCCCGCACCGATCTGTCAGGTATGCGCGCCGCGTCGCGTTGGGTTCTGCGATGGTCACGTCGTCCAGACCCTGGGCCTTGAGCGCCAGCGCGGCGGCCAAACCAATCGCACCGCCCCCGATCACAAGCGCTTGTCGTGACGCACCCGCGTGCAGTGCCTCAAGCCCCAGCCGCGCCGCATGCCAGCTGACAGCCAGCGGTTCGGCAAGGGCCGCCTTGTCCAGATCCACACCCGCAGGCACCGTCACCAGATTGTCGGGGCGCATGGCCACGAACTGCGCAAACGCCCCCTCGCGCGGGGGCATGGAGATGATCATGCGCTCCGGGCACAGGTTTTCCCGGCCCGTCACGCACGCCGCACATTGACCGCAGCTGACCAGCGGATTGATCGTGACCCGGGTGCCATCCCGCGCCCCCCCCTGAATGATGCCGGCCGCCTCGTGGCCCAGGATCAGCGGCGCCGGCCTGCGCGCATCGTGGCCGAGATAAGCATGCATGTCAGACCCGCAAATGCCCGACGCCATCACACGCACCAACTCCTGATCGCCCCCCACAACCGCCTGCGCCACATCACGAAACCCCAAGGCTTCAACACCGTCATAAACAAGGGCTTTCATTGCGATACCTTTGGGCTTGTGCGCAGGTTATCCATCTGCGGACAGATCGAAGTTTTCTCCGGGAAAATACTTGGCCAGGCGCACATCGGCCGCCCGGGCGTGCCCTTCCATCCCTTCAAGGCGGGAAATGCGTGCCGTGGCCTCGGCCACAGACTTGGACCCGTCGCGGGTGGCGCGCTGCCAGGTGACGATCTTCATGTACTTGTGGACGGACAGGCCACCTGTGTACCCAGCCGCACCGGATGTGGGCAGCACGTGGTTGGTCCCCGACGCTTTGTCGCCATAAGACACGGTCGTTTCCTCGCCCAGAAACAGCGAGCCATAACAGGTCAGCCGCTCAAGCCACCACTCCAGGTCCTCGGCCTGCACGGTCAGATGTTCGGGCGCGTAGTCATCGGAACAGGCCGCCATCTCTTCGCGGTCTGCGCACAGGATCACCTCGGCATAGTCGCGCCAGGCTTTGAACGCGTTGTCGCGGTTCACCTCTGGCAGATCGTCAATCAGCTTGGGCACCATGTCCATCACCGTGTCGGCCAAGGCCCGGTTGTCGGTGACCAGCCAAACGGGCGAGTTATACCCGTGCTCGGCCTGGCTGACCAAATCGGTCGCCACAATGTGCGCATCCGCCTGCCCATCCGCCAGCACAAGGCTGTCTGTCG
>JBCCBC010000031.1:0-16027 GCA_039814435.1 Pseudomonadota bacterium | reverse complement strand
TGTCGGGGCTCTTGGCCTCCAGGGCGCTCACCTTGCGCTCTTTCAGTTGCCCCGAAATCTCGGGCTGCATCAGGTTGTATGTGCCCGCCGATCCACAACACAGATGGCTGTCGGCAGGCTCCACAACGGTGAACCCTGCACGCTTCAGCAGGTCCTTGGGATAGGTCTTGATCTGTTGGCCGTGCTGCAACGAACAGGCGGCGTGATAGGCGATTGTCATATCCTGCGGTGCATTCACCGGGAGGTCGAGCTTCATCAAAACTTCGCTCACGTCCATGGCGATACCCGCCACACGGGCCGCATCAGCCGCCAGCGGGTCATTGCGAAACATGTGGCCGTAATCCTTGACCGTGGTGCCGCACCCCGAGGTGTTGATGACAATCGCGTCCAGTCCGCCGCCATCCATCTCGCGGGCCCAGGCGGTGATGTTCTTGGCGGCTGTCGCGTGGCTCTGGCTTTCTTTGCCCATATGGTGGGTCAAGGCACCGCAACATCCCGCGCCCTCTGCCACCACAACCTCGCAGCCCAACCGCGTCAGCAAACGGATGGTGGCGTCGTTGATGTCGGTGTTCAGCGCCTTTTGCGCACAGCCGGTCATTAGGGCCACGCGCATCTTTTTCTGTGCCACAGGCGCAAAGCTTTGCGGGTCATCATTTCGACTGACTGGTGGAATGTGATCGGGGGCCATCTCAAGCATCGCACGCAGTCGGGCATCCGGCATCAGACGTGCAAAGGGGCGACCGATCTTGGCCCCCAGCAGCGCCACACGAAAGCGCATCGGATAGGGCAGGATCTGCGCCAGCACCCAGCGCAGCACGCGGTCGGTCAGGGGGCGCTTATAGCGCTCTTCGATATAGGCGCGGGCGTGATCCACAAGGTGCATGTAATGAACACCGGACGGGCACGTGGTCATGCAGGCCAGGCAACTCAGGCAGCGGTCAATATGCTTGACCACCTTTTCATCCGGGTCCCGGTCGTTCTCCAGCATGTCCTTGATCAGGTAAATTCGACCCCGCGGGCTATCAAGCTCATCTCCAAGTACCTGATAGGTAGGGCACGTCGCAGTGCAAAACCCGCAATGCACGCAGTTGCGCAAGATCTCGTTGGACCGCGCAATCGCCGGTTCGCTCAACTGCTCTGGGCTGAAATTCGTCTGCATTCTACCTCACCATCATTTGCGCTGCGGCAAATCCAAACCATGGCACGGTTGTGCCCATGGCCCCTATCACCCTGCTCCACCGGCGCATGGCAGACGTTGGATAAGTGGCGCGCAAAGCCTGCGCGACAATGACCAACACCAACACCCACGCGACCCAAATCAGGGCCACACTGGCAAACACCTGCACCAGATCAGGAAACACCGACAGGCTCGCCTCGTTGCGCAAGGCAAAGCTCAGGATCACCATGACAGAGGCCACCAAAGCCAAGGGCCAGCGCCGCCCGTCCCGGCGCGACATCACCAAGAAGAGGGCAGGGCCCAGCACAAAAGCCATGGCAAACAGCACGTAGACCATCACGCCGCCATCAATCCCGGGTTCAAGATGCCACGCGGATCAAAGCGGGCGCGTAAGGCAGATGTCAGGGCCGCCACCCCAGGCGGCTCGGGTTGAAAAACAGGGACTGCGGCGCGCAAGTCTGCGGGGCCTTTCATCAGGGTGGCGTGACCGCCCAGGGTCGCCACTTTTGACTGAACCGCACGGTGAGTGATCGCTGCATCGCCGCCCGTCTGGGCAATCCAAACCAGCCCGCCACCCCAATCCATCATAGTCGTGCACGCGCCCGGCAAGCCCGCAATGACAGCGGGGCCATCACTGGGTTTGACAGACACGCGCCAAACCGCCTCTGCACCGTGCAACGGCACTGCGTCTCGCACCTGTACCCAATCGGCGTCACCGCTCAAACGGCGCTCGCCATGCCCCACCAACAGATCGCGCACAGCCTTGGCGCGGTAGGCAACCGAACTTTCAAACCCTTCAAAGCGGAGCCAAACGGCCCCATCAATCCATGCCGCACCCGACACTTCGTAAGGAGAGCCAAGGGCCAAACTCATAGCGCCCACCGCCTGCTCAGCCGTCATCCCATCAATGATCAGAGTGCGCACATCCTCCACCGCTGGCAGTACTTTCAGACTGACCTCGCTCAGCACACCCAGCGTACCCCAGGATCCCGACATGAGCTTGACCAGATCATAGCCAGTCACGTTCTTCATCACGCGTCCGCCGTTCTTGACGATGTTGCCCGCGCCATCGACAAACCGAACACCCAAGGCATAATCGCGCGCGGCACCAGCCTGAATACGGCGCGGTCCACTGGCATTTGTGGCAAGGACACCACCGATGGTCGACGTACCCGACGTGCCCAGCAGCCCGGTCAAATCATAGGGCTCAAAGGCAAGGCGCTGGTTTTCGCGCGCCAACGTCGCCTCGATCTCAGCGACGGGCGTGCCGGCCTTTGCCACAACCGTCAACGCACCCGGCTCATAAAGGGAAATGCCCGAAACCGCAGACACATCCAGCACGGCACCGTCTATCGGGCGGCCCACACTGCGTGTGCCACCGCCACGCACAACCAGCGCGCCTGTTGCAGCAGCCACATAAGCTGCAATATCCGCTTCACTTTTCACCACCATCATCGTCTTCTTTCGGCCAAAAATATCCCGGGGGTCTGGGGGCTGGCCCCCAGCGCGGCAGGTTTCACACCAACACCGCCAAGCCGGCGCGCACTACTCCGCAGCAAGGGGCATACCCCGGCGCGATTGCGATACAGCCAACGGAAACACCTTGGCCGGGTTCAACAGCCACTTGGCGTCAAACACATCCTTGATCGCCATCTGCGCTTCCAGATCAGCGGGGGCGTATTGATGGGTCATCAGGTCACGCTTTTCGATGCCGACACCGTGTTCACCTGTCAGGCACCCACCCACCTCAACACATAGCTTCAGCACTTCGGCGCCAAACTCCTCGCAAATCTCCAGATCGCCAGGCTTGTTGGCATCGTAACAGATCAAAGGGTGCATATTGCCGTCGCCCGCGTGAAACACGTTACCGACAGGCAAGCCATATTGCTCGGACATCTCACCAATGCGGCGCAACACATAGGGCAACTCGGACACCGGGATCGTGCCGTCGAGACACATGTAATCACTGACCCGGCCGATCGCGGAAAATGCCGCCTTGCGGCCCGCCCAGATCCGTGCGCTTTCCTCGGCCGAGGCGCTCTCGCGCAATGCCACCGGGTTATGGCGCTTGGCGATTTCTGTGATCAACGCCAGCTGATCATTGATCTCAGCCTCAGAGCCCTCGACCTCGACAATCAGCAGGGCCTCGCACAGCGGGTAATCCGCTTTGGCAAAGTCTTCGCAAACTTCGATCAGCATCTTGTCCATGAATTCAATGGCGACGGGCAAAACGCCAGCCTTGATAATGTCTCCGACGCAAGCGCCCGCGATCTCGGCGCTGTCAAACCCCATCAAGACAGGGCGTGCGCCCTCGGGCTTGTGCAGAATGCGCAACGTCGCCTCTGTCACCACGCCCAACTGCCCTTCGGACCCGCAGATAACACCCAACAGGTCAAGACCACCAGAATCCAGATGTGCCCCGCCAATCTCGACCACGGTGCCATCCATCTGCACGAGGGTCACGCCCATCAAGTTGTTGGTGGTCACGCCGTATTTCAGACAATGTGCACCGCCCGAATTCATCGCAATGTTACCCGCAATGGCACAGGCCAGCTGGCTTGACGGATCAGGCGCGTAAAAGAACCCGTCCGACTCCACCGCGCCTGTCACGCTCAGATTGGTGCGACCGGTCTGCACCCGGACAAAACGGTTGTCATAGTCCGTCTCAAGCACCTCGTTCATGCGCGCCACACCCAGGATAACACAATCAGCCGTGGGCAAGGCACCGCCCGCCAGCGACGTGCCCGAGCCGCGCGGAACGACCGGCACGCCCTCTTCATAGCAAATGCGCAGAATGGCTGAGACGTCAGCCGTGCTTGACGGCAAGGTCGCCACCATGGGCGGGCAGCGATAGGCAGTCAGCGCATCGCACTCATAGGCGCGCGTCTCCATCGGATCATCGATCACTGCGTCATAGGGCAACACGCCGCGCAACCGCTCAACCACGCGGATTTTCCGGGCAAGGACAGTCGAATCGGGAATCGGCATTTCCATGAAGCGTCTCCTTTTGGATTGGTAAATTAATATTACCAATTTGGCTGGGATGCAATCTCAATCTCTGCGGTGTAAGAGCACACCCATGACTTGGCTTGACCGCATATCGTTTTTCGACACGCTCGATTTCATCGCGTTGGGGTTCCTTGTGCTCAGCTGGATGGTGATCGGCTGGCGGATCGAACACCCCAGCGCAAAGCATCCCTCGACCTCGATGATCATGGCCGATTACCGACGCGAATGGCTGCAACAGATGATTACACGCGAACCACGCATCTTTGATGCACAGATCGTGTCGAACTTGCGCCAGGGCACGGCGTTCTTTGCCTCGACATCGATGATCGCGATTGGCGGGGCGCTGGCTGTGATCGGCAATGCCGAACGGTTGGCGGGGGTCGCAAACGATCTGGCGTTGATGGATACCCCCGCCTTTGTGTGGGAGGTCAAGATGGTGCTGTTGGCCCTGTTCCTGACCAACGCATTCCTGAAATTTGTCTGGGCCAACCGGCTGTTTGGGTACACCGCCGTTGTAATGGCGTCGGTGCCCAATGACGTCACCGACCCCAACTGCAACAGACGCGCCGCCCAGGCGGGCGAGTTAAACGTGACGGCGGCGCGGTCGTTCAATCGCGGCCTGCGCTCGGTCTATTTCGCACTGGCATGTGTGGCCTGGCTGGCTGGGGCGATCCCGCTGATGGTGGCAACCATCTTCACCCTTGCCGTGATCTGGCGGCGGGAGTTTGCGTCTGAGTCGCGCACAATTCTGCTGGATACAAAGACGTGAACTGACAACGGCCTTTCGTTTCAGGTACACCGTGCCCATGACACACTTCATTGCCCTGCTGATTGTCCTTTTGCCCCTTACCGCCGCAGCGGAGGAGCCTGTGATCGAAAACGTCGCAGTGACCCGCACAGCGCCCGAAACCTACCGGTTTTCGGTCACGATCAGCCATCCCGACACGGGCTGGGATCACTATGCGGACGGCTGGCGCGTGCTGGATATGGACGGGAACGAATTGGGGATACGCGTCCTGTTTCACCCCCATGAAACAGAGCAGCCGTTCACCCGCAGTCTAGACGGTGTGAAAATCCCCACCGGCACCACGCAAGTGCAGGTACAGGCGCGTGACCTGCCCGCAGGGTGGAACGCGGGCACAATAGTGGTCGACCTGCGCTGAATTAGGCCCGGCGCAAGGAAGCCAGCCCCCTGGGCCAGCGACCGCACCCCTGGAATTTTATCGGACAGCAAAGGGCGGGGTCATGCCCGGTGATAGGGCGATCCGGCGATGATCGAGGCCGCGCGATAAAGTTGTTCGGCCAACATCACCCGCACCAGCATGTGCGGCCAGACCATCGCGCCAAAAGACAGTTTGTGATTTGCCGCCGCCCGCAAGGCAGGATCGATCCCATCCGCCCCGCCAATGATAAAAGCCACATCGCCCCGACCCGCATCGCGCCAACCTGCCAGCCTTGTGGCAAAGGCGGGCGAGGGTTCGACGCGCCCCCTTTCATCAAGGCAGCAGATCAGCGCGCCCTTGGGTACGGCGCGGCGGAGCAGATCCGCCTCGGCCGCCATACCGCCGCCTTTGCGGTCTTCGACTTCGATCACTGAAAGCGGCCCAAGGCCCAAGGCCCGGCCCGTGCGATCAAAACGGGTGGTATAGTCAGAAATCAGATCGGCCTCGGGCCCACCCCGCAGGCGGCCCACAGCGCAAACATGCACACGCATCAGGTTTGGATCAGTTGGCGGCCGCGTTTGGCTGCCACATCTTTTCCAACTGATAGAACTCGCGCACTTCGGGGCGGAACACGTGGACAATCACGTCGCCCGTGTCGATCAGGACCCAGTCGCCAGTATCCTTGCCCTCGATCCGGGCCGTGCGTCCAAATTCATCCTTGAGCCGCTGCACAAGCTTTTCCGAAATCGCTGCCACCTGGCGCGACGACCGCCCCGAACAGACAACCATATAGTCGCCAATCTCGGTCTTGCCGCGCAGGTTGATCTGCACCACGTCTTCGGCCTTGTCATCAGAGAGAGAGGAAAGAACAGCAGCCAACAGCAATTCGCTTGTGGCTTGCGTTTTGGCTGTGGCGATCATGGCCGCAGCCCCATCAGCGGCGCGCACCGCTTCTGCAGAAATTGACAGGACATCGTCCTCCTTTTCATCGCGCCGCCAAGGTCCCCGACGCTGGGACACCCCTATGGTAGCAACGCAGACATGACATTTCAATGAATGGCGCGCAGTCGCGCCGTGACGTTGCGTATTTGCGCCCAAACGGTGGGCACGCGGTTCAGTCCAGCGCCTTGGCCTCTTCTCGGTCCAGCACCCGCACTTCGCGCTGCGGGAAGGGGATCGAAATGTTGTTGGCCTTAAACGCATCCCACAGGGCCAGATACACACGCCCGCGGATATTGGTCAGCCCGCCTGTCGGATCGGTGATCCAGAACCGCAATATGTAGTCCACCGAACTGTCCCCGAACCCGACTATGTGACAGACAGGCGGGCGGCTTGTGAGCACCCTTTCGACCCCGCTGGCCGCCTCGATTGCCAGTGCACGCACTTGGTGCGGATCATCGTCATAGGCTGTACCGAAATAGATATCGAGCCGGACAAATTCATCCGAATGCGACCAGTTCACCACCTGGCCGGTGATCAAGTCTTCGTTCGGGATCAGGTATTCCTTGCCATCCCGCGTGACGACGCTGGCATAGCGCGCGCCCAGCGTCTGGATCCAGCCAAACGTGTCGCCCAGGCTGATCACATCCCCCGGCTTGATCGATTTGTCGAGCAGGATGATCACGCCTGAGACCAGGTTTGACACCACCTTTTGCAGACCAAAACCCAAACCGACCCCAATGGCCCCCGACAGCACCGCGAGCCCTGTCAGATCGATGCCAAGCGCCCGCACCCCCATGAAAAAGGCGAGCGCGTAAAACACGATCTGCACCGCCTTGACGATAAGCACCCGCATCGAAGGGGAGATGTCTTCGTTTGCGTTGATCCGGCTGGAGGTCGTCGTGGTGATAAAGCGCGCCAGTGCCAGCAGCACGCCGATGACCACCACGCCCTGCACCACCAGCAGCAGCGAAATGCGCATATCTCCAAGGGTAAAGGCGGCGGCATCCAGCACCTGCTCTGTCTCGTCCACAATGCCAAGCACGTAGAGAAACACATAGACGACCGCCCCCGCGCGCACGATGCGCCGCAGGGAATAGGAGCGGATCAGCCGCGTCGCAAAGACCACCAGCAACCATGCCGTGGCAAGCGTTGCGACAAGCCCGAGGATATAAGTGCGCGAGGGCCAGGTGACCTCGCGCATGACCAGCACAACGCCCCACATCAGAACCACAAAAAACAGCGCACGCAGCCTTTGGTGGATCACGACAAGAACCCGCATGCGCCACTTGGGCCAGCCTTCGCGCGTGCCCATCCAGATGCGGATCCGCGGGCCCAGCCACAGCCTGAGGCAATGTGCCACCACGAATACAGCCACCGCGATCGCCAGTTGGTATCCGATCCACGGGCGCATCAGCGCATGAAACATCCCGTCAATTTCGACCAGAATCATCTCGCCCAACGACAGCGCCGTTTCGACAAAGCCGTCACCATTGGCGTTTGCACCCTGCGTTGCGGCCTCGGCCGCTGAACTCAGCGCATCCGCAATGTCGGTGCTGCCTGCCTGATCTGGGTGATTGGCCATCTCTGCCCAGTGCCTCCTGCGCGCCAATCTGACAGGATGCGCGACGGGCGGCAAGAATGCCCGCGCACGCCCCGCAGGCCGCACATACACATCAGAACATAAAACGAACAAAGCAAGATAAATTTAACTCGAATCGCCTTTTCTGGCGCGACGGAACGGCGACGGACCGGCACTGGCAAAAAAGGGGGGGGTGCGCCATGATGGCACTGTTGATTGGGTTGGGGATTTCATTTGCTGTAGGGGCCCTTGTCTATGTCGGGTACGAGGATGAAATCGACGAGGCCCGGCAATTGGCCGAGGAAAACGGGATCGACCCCGACAACTTTGACGTGTCCGATATTTCCGATCTGCTGGACGAACGGAACGCCGAAGCCGCCCAAGATCGCCAAGACGCCGCGCCACAGCCCGTTGACGAGGTGGGGGGCGAAGACGCGCAGGCACCCAGCACGCAAACCTTTGCCAGTGCGCAAACCCCGGCAGAGCCGCTTGTGGAATTTGAACCCGATCACGAACAGATCGTTGTCGACGTCGACCCTGAGGTCGACCTCGCCGCGCCGGCAACCAACCTCTATGACCCGGATTCCGACACCACAACGCTGACCATTGGCGACACTGCCCTGTTGCAGATGGCGGGGGACAAAACGGATGTCTCGATCGGCTTTGGCACTCCGTCGGAAACACAAAGCGGGCTCAGCCCCTTTGACATCACGCTGTACCAGAACCGGCTGCAGACAGCCTGAGGGTGCCCAAGGGCCGCGCCCTGCTGGACTGGGGCCTTGCTGGACTGGGGCTTTGAGGGACTGGGGCCTTGCGGGACAGGCACCGGCGCTGTACTTAGCACGCTATGACCCGCCTCTTTGATATGGATGACCGCGCGCGTTTGCGCGAACGCTTTTACGGGGCGACACATACGGTGCTCGCACGCCTATAGGGGCATGTGCTATTGGCACATCACATCTTTGCACCCGCCATCCATTCAAAATCCGCACATCGAAAAAAGGGAGAGGACCCAATGTCCCCCAAAACGCTCTATGATAAAATCTGGGATGCCCACGTGGCGCACGAAGCCGAAGACGGGACGTGCCTGCTCTATATTGACCGCCACCTCGTTCACGAAGTGACCAGCCCACAAGCCTTTGAGGGGCTTCGGATGGCCGGGCGCAAAGTGCACGCACCAGACAAAACAATCGCGGTGCCAGACCACAACGTGCCCACAACGCTCGACCGCGCGGACGCCACCACCATGACCCCTGACAGCCGGGTGCAGGTCGACGCGCTGGACAAAAACGCCAAGGATTTCGGGATCCACTACTACCCCGTCAACGATGTGCGCCAGGGGATCGTGCACATTGTCGGTCCCGAACAGGGCTGGACCCTGCCCGGCATGACTGTGGTGTGCGGCGACAGCCACACGGCAACTCACGGCGCCTTTGGCGCGCTGGCCCACGGCATCGGCACCTCTGAAGTCGAACATGTGCTGGCCACCCAAACGCTGATCCAGCGCAAGGGCAAAAATATGAAGGTCGAGATCACGGGCAAGCTGCGCCCCGGTGTCACGGCCAAGGACATCACCCTGTCTGTGATCGGCGAAACCGGCACGGCAGGCGGTACTGGCTACGTCATCGAGTATTGCGGCGAAGCCATCCGCGATCTGTCCATGGAAGGGCGGATGACTGTCTGTAACATGGCCATTGAGGGCGGCGCACGCGCGGGCCTGATCGCCCCGGACGAGAAAACATTCGACTACTGCAAAGGCCGCCCGCACGCCCCCAAAGGTGCGCAGTGGGAAGCCGCGGAAGCGTGGTGGAAAACCCTGTTTTCGGATGACGACGCCCATTGGGACAAAATCGTTACCATCAAAGGCGAAGACATCGCGCCCGTCGTCACCTGGGGCACCTCGCCCGAAGACGTGCTGCCCATCACCGCCACTGTGCCCTCTGCCGATGATTTCGAAGGCGGCAAAGTCGGGGCTGCCCAGCGGTCGCTCGACTACATGGGGCTGACACCTGGCACCCCTCTGACGGATATCGAAATTGACACGGTATTCATTGGGTCGTGCACCAACGGCCGGATCGAAGACCTGCGCGCCGCCGCCGACATTCTGAAAGGGAAGAAGGTCAAAGACGGCCTGCGGGCGATGATTGTACCCGGCTCGGGCCTCGTGCGCGCACAGGCCGAAGAGGAAGGGCTGGCCGAAATTTTCAAAGAGGCCGGGTTCGAATGGCGCCTTGCGGGCTGTTCCATGTGCCTTGCGATGAACCCCGACCAACTGGCCGAAGGGGAACGCTGCGTGTCGACGTCCAACCGCAACTTTGAGGGTCGGCAAGGCTACAAAGGGCGCACACACCTCGTGTCGCCGGGCATGGCCGCCGCCGCTGCGATCACCGGCAAACTGACTGATGTGCGGGACATGATGTAATGATCCGCCAATTCGGCCCTGAAACCGGGCTTTTGCTGATCGACATCCAGAAGGGCGTGAACACGTTCGAACACTGGGGCGGCCCCACGGGGCGGCGCAACAACCCGGACGCCGAAGGGCACATGCAGCAGCTGCTGACCCGCTGGCGGGCGTCGGGCCACCCGGTGTTCTTCACCCGCCATGACAGTCGCGAAGATGCCTCCCCGCTCAAGTTCAACCTGCCCACCGGCGATCAGATCGACGGGTTCGATCCCAAGCCGGGCGAGGTTGTGATCGAAAAGGACGTCAACAGCGCCTTTGTCGGCACCGACATGGAACTCAGGATGCGTCAATTGGGCGTCAGCCGTTTGGTCGTAGCCGGGTTTTTCACCAACTTCTGCGTGGAAACATCAGTGCGGATGTCGGGGAACATGGGTTACGACACCTATCTGGTTCACGACGCCTGTGCGACCTGCAACCGGATCGGGCCGGACGGCACAGATTACGACCCGCAGCTGCTGCACGACGTTACAATCAGCAACCTGCACGGCGAATTCTGCACGGCGATTGACACGCCGACTGCGCTTCGGATCAGTCAGGGTGACGCGCCCGATCTCGACCGGGTGCAAGGCAATGAGTGATGCAGTCTTTAACACATCCCTGCCGCAACGCCTGTTGGCGGAGCACAGGGGGCGAACGTCTGGTGCACTTCTGGTGTCGCCCGCGTGCCGCAAACCCTCACCACAAGATATAGAGCGGGCGAGGTCTCGCCACCTTCCCAAGAAAGGTAACCAAGATGGACAAGTTTAACACTCTCACCGGAATTGCGGCCCCCATGCCGCTCGTGAATATCGACACCGATATGATCATTCCCAAGCAGTTTCTGAAAACGATCAAGCGGTCTGGCCTCGGCGTGAACCTGTTTGACGAGATGCGGTTTGACCGCGAAGGCAACGAAATTGCAGACTTTGTTCTGAACCAGGATGCCTACCGTTCGGCGGAAATTCTGGTGGCGGGCGACAATTTTGGATGTGGATCCAGCCGCGAACACGCGCCTTGGGCGATCAAGGATTTCGGCATTCGCTGCGTGATCTCCACGTCATTTGCCGACATCTTCTACAACAACTGCTTTAAAAACGGAATCTTGCCCATCGCCCTGCCCGCAGAGGCGGTCGAGGTGCTGATGAAAGACGCCGAAAAAGGGGCCAATGCCCGCATGACAGTCGACCTTGAGGCGCAGACTGTGACCACCTCGGATGGCGAAGTGTTCACCTTCGACGTCGACGCGTTCAAAAAGCACTGCTTGATTGAGGGGCTCGACGATATCGGGCTGACCATGGCCAAGGCCGACAGCATCGCCACGTTCGAAGCCGGGGCCGCGCAAGCCCGTCCATGGGTCTAGGGGCGAACGCGTTCGCCTGTTTTAAGCACTATGGCCCAAAATTGGGCAACCCACTATGTCTTCTGCGGGGCCCATACACAACATCTGGGCCCTGCCAGATTTCCGCCTCAGAAATGATGCACAAACGCACCACACGTACCCTCAAAATGCCCCAGCCGTTACGTTTCATTAACCAAGAGACTTGAGACACAGGGTCAATCAAGGCACAAATACGGCAACAATGAGGCACCCGCCTGACCCGGTGGGATCAAGTTGGAACAAGTTCGCGGCAACGTATCGCGGCTGGCCAGTTTGAAGGGATCGAAACGTGATAGCACGACTGTCAGGCGCAGCGATGCGCGGCTTTTTGGTGGCATTGGTAATTGCCACACCGGCACTTGTCGTGCCGGGGATATCTATTGATACCTCGCAAGCCACTGTTTTGGTTGCCCTTTTGGCAGCCTTCATGACCTTCGTCGAATACAGTGCCAAAAGCCCAAGCATTGTCGAGTTCCGCGACGCCGCCCCGTTCAACCGCCTGCGCTTTGTTGCCCTGTTCTCCAGCGTCTTCCTTCTCAGCGTGATCTGCAAGGGCAAGACGGACCCCACATTGCTGACCAGCGCCCTTGGCTCTATCGGCACGATTGTGGGCAACAGCATCGACTTCCCCTACTCGCCCGTGCGCCTTGTGGTTCTGATGCTGCCGCCGGATGCAGGCATTGAAACTGTACAGTCCGTGCGCACCGCCGCCGGGCTCGCCTACCTCATTTCGCTTACAGCCATGGCCGCCTTTCTGTTCCTTGTGCGGGTCCTTGGCTGGCCGTCGCGCGGAGGGGCGTTCAATGTGTGGGTCAACCTGCCGCTTTTTGATCCCACGGCGGGCGGCGACGTGTTGCACAGGCTGAACCGCGATGCGCGGATCAACATCGCCCTGGGGTTTCTTTTACCTTTTGTTATCCCTGCGGTGGTCAAACTGGCGGCAGACTTGCTAAACCCGATCACTCTTGAGAACCCGCAAACCCTGATCTGGACGATGAGCGCATGGGCCTTCCTTCCTGCCAGCATGATCATGCGCGGTATCGCGATGCAGCGCATTGCCGAGATGATCCGCGACCAACGCAAGCGGGCCTACGCCAACGCCAACGCCGAGGGCGAATTCCAACTGGTCTGATCTGCCTTGCGCTGTTGATCCTGACAGTGGTCATGCCAGGCACTGCCTGGGCGGACACCATCCGCATCGCGACCTACAACACCGAATTGCAGCGTGACGGCCCCGGCCTGTTATTGCGTGATCTTGCGCGCGGAAAAGACGGGCAAATCAACGCAGTACTCGCTGTGATCCAACAGGCAGATGCGGACATTCTTGCGCTACAAGGCATCGACTACGACCTTACGAGCGAGGCGCTCACGCGGCTGGCCAAAGCTGCGAATTACCCCCACCACTTTGCGCTGCGCCCCAACACCGGGATGCCAACCGGGCTAGACATGGACGGGGATGGGCGACTGGGCGGCCCCCGAGATGCACAGGGATACGGGCGCTTTTCGGGGCAGGGGGGCATGGCCGTGCTGTCCCGATTTCCGATCCTGACAGAAGAGGTGCAAGACTTCTCTGACCTGCTCTGGCGCGATACCCCGAACCCGACCCTGCCCCACGTCAACGATGCCCCCTTCCCCAGCGCACCGGCCCAGGCCGCGCAGCGATTGTCCACAACCGGTCACTGGATCGTGCCCGTTAAAACCCCAACCGGGCGCATGGATCTGATGACATTTCATGCCAGCCCGCCAGTGTTTGACGGCCCCGAGGATCGCAATGGCAAACGAAACCACGACGAGATCCGGCTGTGGCAGCATGTACTGGATGGCGCAATCGGGACAGCCCCAGCCGGGCCCTTTGTGATCGCCGGCGATGCCAATCTGGACCCCGTGGATGGGTCAGGGATCAAGGCAGCAATCAAAACCCTGCTGGCGGACCCCCGGGTTCAGGATGTGCGGCCGCAAGGCGATCAAGGCACTGACACCGCAGACTGGACAGACCCGGTGCCCGGCAATCTGCGCGTTGACTACGTTCTGCCCTCACAACACTGGAGTGTCGTCGACAGCGGCGTGATGTGGCCATCACCCACCGCTGCGCTGGCTGAAACGGTCACTCAGGCCAGCCGCCACCACCTTGTTTGGGTGGACCTCGCCCTTGACCCTGCGGGCAACGGTGGATAGGCGAACGTCCAAGCATTCAAAGGAGTTTCGCCCATGTCCAACCCGTCCCTTTTGATCCTGCCCGGCGACGGCATCGGCCCCGAGGTTATGGCGCAAGTAACCCGCATCATCGACTGGTTCGGGGCCAAGCGCGACCTGCCTTTTGATGTGGAAACCGACCTGGTCGGCGGGGCGGCCTATGATGCACACGGCACGCCGCTGCATGACGACACGATGGCCAAGGCGCTGGAGGCCGACGCGGTTCTGCTGGGCGCCGTTGGCGGGCCAAAATACGACGATCTGGATTTTTCCGTGAAACCCGAGCGCGGCCTGCTGCGCCTGCGCAAGGAGATGGATCTGTTTTCCAACCTCCGCCCGGCCCAGTGCTTTGACGCGCTGGCCGATTTCTCCTCGCTCAAGCCCGAACTGGTGGCAGGCCTCGATATCATGATCGTGCGCGAGCTCACGTCGGGCGTGTACTTCGGTGAACCTCGCGGGATCTTCGAAGAGGGCAACGAACGCGTCGGCATCAACACGCAGCGCTACACAGAGTCAGAGATTGACCGCGTCGCCCGCTCTGCCTTTGAACTGGCGCGCCGGCGCACGGGCAAGGTCTGTTCGATGGAAAAGGCCAATGTCATGGAATCCGGTATTCTGTGGCGCGAAGTCGTGCAAAAGGTCCGCGACACCGACTATCCCGACATCGAACTCAGCCACATGTATGCCGACAACGGCGCGATGCAGCTGGTGCGGGCCCCCAAGCAGTTCGACGTGATTGTCACCGACAACCTGTTTGGCGATATTCTTTCTGACTGCGCTGCGATGCTGACCGGAAGCCTTGGCATGCTGCCCTCTGCCAGCCTTGGTGCGCCGATGCCCAATGGGCGGGCGCGTGCGATGTACGAACCCGTGCACGGCTCTGCCCCCGATATCACGGGTCAGGGCAAGGCAAATCCGATTGCCTGTATCCTCAGCTTTGCGATGGCGCTGCGCTATTCCTTTGATCAGGGGGATGAGGCTGCGCGCCTTGAAACCGCCATCGAAAAGGTGCTGGCCGATGGGGCCCGTACCGCTGACCTGATGGGCCCTGAAGGCGGCACACCAATTTCCACAGCCGATATGGGTGACGCGATCCTCGCCGCACTCGACGCGAGCCTGTAACGCCGAAAGGGCCAGCACCAATGTCACCGAACGTCAAAGGCGCAGTGCTGGCTCTAATCGCCTTCGGCATCTTTTCAACGCATGACGTGTTCATCAAAACACTCGGCGCAATCTATTCCCCAATCCAGATCGTGTTCTTCAGCGTCTTGCTCAGCTTTCCGCTGGCGACCATCATGATCATGCGCGATGCCAAACCCGGCACATTGCTGCCTGTGCATCCGTGGTGGATGGTGGTGCGTACGGTTGGGGCGGTGATTACGGGTGTGTCAGCGTTCTATGCCTTTTCCAACCTGCCCCTGACACAGACATACGCCATCTTGTTTGCCACGCCGCTGCTGATCACAGTGCTGTCGATCCCGATCCTGGGCGAAACGGTGCGCCTGCCGCGTTGGGTGGCCGTCATCGTGGGCCTTGCAGGCGTGATGGTGGTTCTGCGCCCGGGCAGCACTGATCTGACATTCGGCCACGCCGCCGCCATTCTGGCCGCGCTGAGCGGAGCGTTCGCATCCATCGTCGTGCGCAAGATCGGCGCCGAAGAACGCACAGTCGTCATGCTGCTTTACCCGATGGTGGCGAATTTTGTGGTCATGGGGGCGGCCTTGGCTTTCGTCTACAAACCCATGCCGCTTGAACATTTCGGGATGCTGGCCATCATTTCGGTCATGGCGTGGATCGCAGCGCGGTTCATTATCGCAGCCTATCAAACGGGCGAGGCGGCAATTGTCGCGCCCATGCAATATTCGCAGATCTTGTGGGCAACCGTCTACGGATTGATCTTTTTTGACGAAAGCCCGGATATGTTCACGGCAATCGGCGCGAGCATCATTATCGCGTCTGGCCTGTTCATCGTATTCAGGGAAAGCACGGGCGGTTCGACCAATACCCCGGTTCTGCGAACCCGTAGCCGCATCGGCACCCCGTCCACCGTCCGTTTGAGCGGATTGATGACATCAGGGCGCCACCGCGACAAAACATCCGCAGACGAGCGGCTGCCGGAATAGGCGGATCACCAGGAAAGTTC
>JBCCBC010000208.1:0-5012 GCA_039814435.1 Pseudomonadota bacterium | reverse complement strand
CTGCCATTTGTGCATGACACCATCGCGCTGGCCGATATCGAAGAGGAACTGACCCTGGCCCAATCGCGCAACCTTGCGCTGCGCAATATGGTGCGGGATCGCTATACCTATGAACTGGCAAGCGGGCAGCAGATGGCGGCGCGTCTGGGCACCGCGGACGTGCCGGTGCCCGATACGCTCAAGCACAAGGGCATCACCAAGACGCCGCTCTGGTTCTACTGTCTGCAAGAGGCCGAAGCCCATGGCGGCGGCAAGCTGACCGGAGCGGGTGGGCGTTTGGTGGCGTCGGTGTTTGCCAACCTGCTGCGCCGCGATCCCACCACGTTCCTGCACATCCCGCATTTCAAGCCATGGCATGGGTTTACGGGTCAGCCGAGCGTGTTGGCTGGCATGATCGCCTATGTCGAGGAAAACCGCGCCCACATCCAGCACGCAGACGAATTGCGCTGCGGCTGATCGGCGGATCCCGAACAGAAAGGGGCTGGCGCAGGCTGGCCCCTTTTTTTGTGAGACAGCAAAGCCTTGCCAGTTGCCGCCCTCCTTGGCAGGGTTGGGTTCGGTGGGGACGCGCGGGATAAGCGCGCCCCGTGACGAAAACGGGAGGCGCGCCATGCTTGGCCAAATGATGAATTTTCCCCTGACCATCTCATCCCTGGTCGATCACGCAGCGCGGTTTCACGCAGAGACCCCGATCGTGTCGGTCAATACAGGTGGTGGCGTTGAAGAAACGACATGGGGGCGGGTTGGCGCAAACGCGCACCGGCTGGGCGATGCACTGACCAAACTGGGGCTTGAGCCGCAAGCGCGCTGCGCCACCATCGCGTGGAACAACCGCCGCCACCTTGAGATCTACTTTGGCGTCTCTGGCGCAGGCTTTGTCTGCCACACGATCAATCCGCGCCTGTTCCCCGAACAACTGGTGTACATCATCAACCATGCCGAGGACCGGGTGCTGTTCATCGACCACACATTCGTGCCGTTGGTCAAGGCGATCCGCGACAAGGTGCCGGGCGTGGCCCATATCGTCCTAATGGGGCCGCGCGATGACGCAGCGGCGGCCGAGATCGAGGGCCTCGTGTTCTATGACGAGCTGATTGCCGATGGATCTCGCGCGTTTTCCTGGCCGGAGCTGGACGAAAACACAGCCTCTTCGCTTTGCTACACCTCGGGGACCACAGGCAATCCCAAGGGAGTGCTCTATTCCCACCGCTCGACGGTGTTGCATGCGTTTGCCTCAAACACGCGCGATTGCATCGGTTTTTCGGCGCGGGACGTGGTGCTGCCGGTTGTGCCGATGTTCCATGTGAATGCGTGGGGCACGCCCTATGCCTGTGCACAGGTGGGGGCGTCGATGGTGCTGCCGGGCCCCGGTCTGGATGGCCCATCGCTGGTGCGGCTGATCGATACCTATCAGGTTGGCATTGCGCTTGGTGTGCCGACCATCTGGCTGGGCCTGTTGGGCGAGGCGAAAAAGTCCGGGTCGCGTCTGGAAAGCCTGACGCGCACCGTTGTGGGCGGGTCTGCGTGCCCGCCGTCGATGATCACCGCCTTTCGGGAAGAATATGGCGTGGAAACGATCCACGCGTGGGGCATGACAGAGATGTCGCCGCTGGGCACAAGCAACCAGCCGCTGGCCAAACATGCCGACCTGCCCATCGCAGAGCAGCACGCGTTGCGCGAAAATCAGGGCCGTCCCCCCTGGGGCGTCGACCTCAAGATCGTGGACCCGAACGGGGCAGAATTGCCCAATGACGGCACGACCCAGGGTGATCTGATGGTGCGCGGGCACTGGATTTTGGACAGCTATTTCCAAAAGAGCCGCGCTGAAACGCTAAACGATGACTGGTTCCACACTGGTGACGTCGCAACGCTGGATGCGGATGGCTATCTGGCGATCAAGGACCGATCCAAGGACATCATCAAGTCCGGGGGCGAGTGGATTTCCTCTGTCGATCTGGAAAACATCGCCATCGGGCATCCATTGCTTGCTGATGCCGCCGTGATCGGGGCGCGCCATGAAAAGTGGGATGAACGCCCGCTGCTGGTTGCGGTCGCTGCCGAGGGGCAGGCCCCGTCAGAGGCGGATGTGTTGGCGGTGTTTGAGGGCAAGATCGCCAAGTGGCAAGTGCCCGACAAAGTGGTGTTTACTGATGTGCTGCCGCGCAATGCGACGGGCAAAGTCTTGAAACGAAACTTGCGGGATGAGTTTGGCGAGGCTCTGATCGGGTAAGGACAGCACGCGAGATTTGCAAAAGGGGCCACCTGCTGTCAGGCGGCCCCAGTCAGGTCTGTACCTGAAGATGTCAGACCAAAAACGTCAGATCGTCCATCGAGAACCAGCCGGCGTTTTCCACGTAGTCATTGGTGATCGCCCCGCCGCTGGCGACGAATTCGATCTGGTCAATGTTCTGCCAGTCGATGTCGTGTGTGACGTGGTCAAAGGTCAGGTCAATGTCGGTGCTATGGACAAGCGTGCCATCGACATAGCCGTTCAGCGTGACCGTGTTGGCCCAGTTGTCTTCGGGAATGCTTGCGTTGTCTGCGCGCGAACTGTTGGCCAGTGAGACGCTGGCAAAGTCGAACGTATCGCCATCCGCGCAGGAAAAGCCGACGGTTGCGCCCCATGAGTTAAACGCCTCAAGGTCGCTGTCGCCGCTGGTTATTCCGTATTCGTTTGGCGTCAGGATCCCTTGGACATTGTACTGCCCGCGGCTGATATCAACGTCGATTGCCCCGTCAAAGATGCTGCTGCCGTCCGTGATCGACACACCATCATCAAAGTCGAGCACCAATTCGGTGCGTTCGACGACCGGAGCGAGATCAGGGAAGTACGCCAAGACGGTCTCGGGCAACTCGTCGGCGCTGGTGTATTTTGTCACCGCGCGCGTGCCATCCGGTTGGTAGTCAGTGACGCGGACCAGCCAACTGACACTGTCATCGCCGTCAAGCTGGATCATCTGCGTTCTATCCCCGTCCACATAGAGGTTCACGGTTGCATCGCCATTGTCACGCTCGACCCGCCGTTCCACCAGAACGCCCTGGTCGTCGTAATTGGCTGTAATCGACGTCCAGGTTTTCGTGTTTTCGAGGTCCTCTTGCACGATACTGCTGCGTGTGCCGTTGCTGAAAAGTTCAGTTTTGAGGATCCCGTTGTCGTAGTCGGTGACCCGTTCCATCAACACGTTTTCCGGCCCGTATTGCGCGTCAACCGACGTCCATGATTTCGCGCTGCTGCCACCGGGTTGAACGGTATCGGTCTGCACCACTTGTGTGCGTTGCCCGCCTTGGTAAAAGATCTGTTGAACAACGCCGGTATCAAAGGTCGTTGTGCGCACAGCTACGTCGCCGGTGTTGTCATACTCGGTGTCGATGGTTTCCCAGCTTTTGGTCTGGTCAAAGTCCTGGCGGGTTTCGCGCACCCCGGCCTCGAACGTGTCTTGGATCAGTGTGCCGTCATCCATGGTGATCTGGCGGGCGATGATGTTGCCCTCGGCGTCATGGTCAAAGGTGATTTCATCCCACGTCTTTGCCCCATCTCCAAAGAACCCGTCACGCAGGATCGATTCTGTGCGCACGCCGTCTTCGAAGTATTCGCCAATTCGGTAGTCATCGGGATAAACTGTGCCGCGATAGGTGATCTGCCCCAGCCCGTCATAATTGATCGAACGGTTTTGAAATCCGAGTGCGTCGAGTGTGTTGACGTAGAACTCCTGTGTCAGCGCCCCGTCCACATAAGTGCCAAATGCCTGATAGCCGGCGTCAAATTGGGTCCGGGTTGAGATGACAACGCCGTCTTCGATTGTGTATTGAATGCTGTCCCACTCAAATTCATTGTTCTCGTCATATTCGGTTGTTTGGTAAATTGCCATTCTACTGCCTTAACCCCTTAGATTCAGTCACGTAAATCTGTGATGGGGGCCAAGTTTGACAAAAGTAAGGCAGCAACCACAGCGGGAACGATAAACCTGTGCGTGTGCTGCTTTTGGGCACATGGCAGCTGCGCGAGGGTTTGCGGTGTACCAAGCGATGGTGCGTTTACAAGCGCAGGGCGCAAACGCAAACGGGCACGTGCGAGGACGCGCCCGTTGGTTTTTTGACGTTGGCGCGGATCAGCCGACCAGTGCGCCGTCACTCCGCTTGACCGCTACGATGGATGAGCGGGGCAGGGACCCTTCGCCGTCCGGGAAAGGCGCGCCGGGGTGCTGGATGCCGACAAACATGGTGCGCTTGTCACTGGACCAGGTCAGGCCCGTCACCTCGGATCCGTTGGGCCCGGTCAGGAAGCGGCGGATTTCCCCAGTGACAGGGTCGCCTGCCAGCATCTGGTTGTTTCCCATGCCTTCGAACTCACCCTCGTTGTCGTCGTTGCCGTCCGTCTGTATCCACATGATGCCAGTGGTGTCGAACTGCATCCCGTCGGGTGCGTTGAACATGTTGCCGGCGTTGATGTTGGACGAGCCCTTGTAGGCGCCTTCCTGATTGGTCGGGTTACCTGCCATCACGTAAAGGTCCCATTCGAACGTGTTGGAGGCGTGGTTGTCGCCCGAGGGGCGCCAGCGCACGATCTGGCCGTAATTGTTGACCTCGCGCGGGTTGGGGCCGTTTGCAGCCGTATCATCGCCGCCGGCGTTGGGTTTGACGCCCCGGTTGCGGTTGTTGGTGAGGCAGCAATAGCCCTCAACGGCCCTTGGGTTCACCGCGATCCACTCGGGGCGATCCATTGTGGTGGCCCCGACTTTGGACGCCGCCATGCGGCTGAAGATTGCAATTTCGGCACCAGACATACCCGTAGCAGATGGGGTCAAGGCGACCCATTCGCCGGACATATCATCATTGAACTTGGCCACGAACAGTTGGCCTTTGCTCAGCAGCGTCGAGGTGTCACCGCCCGGAACATAGACGTCACTGGACAGCCACTTGTAGATGAATTCGCCGCGTTCATCATCGCCCATGTAGACGATGACACGGCCATCGGGGGCCAGCGCATAGGCGGCGTTTTCGTGTTTGAACCG
>JBCCBC010000154.1:0-7178 GCA_039814435.1 Pseudomonadota bacterium | reverse complement strand
GTTTTCCCGGACGGGCCCGCCATGCAGCGCATAATCGACATCACCTTGGGCAAATGGTTGCGGCACATGATCTTTGTGCTGGTGCGCAGCTATTACGGGCTGTTTTACAACGTCAGTTGCTATGGCAAGCACCTGCTGCAAGACCAGCCGGGAACGCTGATCCTGGCCACCCATGTCAGCCGCCATGACGGGCCGCTGATTGCGGCCATGCTTTATTCCACGACGCGGATCCGGCCCACAGTGCACTACAACGAATATTATAACTGGGCCCAATGGCTGCCGATGTATATCGGCTCCGCCATTCCAATGAGCTCTCCCAAAACGTGGCCCGAGGACAAGCGCCAAGCGCGCAAGGTGGAAACGCTGGCCACCATCCACAAAGTGCTCGCAAACGGCAATTCAGTTCTGCTGTTCCCGGCAGGTCTTGCACGGCGTCAGGAACGCGAGATCGTGCAGCCCTACCTGTCGGGCGTACACGACATTTTGCGGGCTGAACCTGACACACCTGTGATGCTGCTGCGCCTCGACGGTCTGGGACGGTTCCAGTCCACCCGCTATGACCAGTTCTGGAGCTTTGTGGGGATCAAAAAGGGGCGGCGCCACGTGGTGGTTGATATCCGCCCGCTCACCGATCTGGACCCGTCCGCGGACCTCGCAACGTTCAACGCCCGGCTCGAAGCGTTGTTGAACACCCCCATCCGTGAAACCCTATGACTGCGCCAGCCATGACGCCATCATAGGTCCCTCACACTTCATTTGAAGTTGCACTGCGACCGGTTTGCCGGCGGCCCAAGAGCCGCCAACAGCCCGCGTACCTCTGTGTGTGCCTTGCGCGGCTTCAACTCAGATGCGTTGCAAAATGGGCCAGCGTGCGCTCCCAGGCAAGTGCGGCCGCATCCGGATCGTAGCGTGGCGTGGTATCGTTGTGAAACCCATGCGGTGCCCCTGCATAAAAGTGGGTCTCGTAGGTCTTGCCGTGTTCTTTCAACGCAGCCTCATAGGCAGGCCAACCCGCGTTGATACGCTCGTCCAACTCCCCGTAGTGGATCAGCAAAGGGGCCTGAATGCTTGGCACATCTTCGGCGGCTGCCTGACGGCCGTAAAACGGAACGGATGCCGCCATTTCGGGATAGGCCACAGCCAGCGCGTTGCATACGCCGCCCCCGTAACAGAACCCCACCGCACCGACTTTGCCGGTAGAGCCATCGTGGCCCATCAGGAATTCAAACGCGGCAAAGAAATCCTGCATCAGTTTGGTGCGATCCATGCTGCGCTGCATGGTGCGCCCTTCGTCATCATTGCCGGGATAGCCACCAATGGGGGACAGTCCATCCGGGCCAAAGGCCATATATCCTGCCTTGGCTGCGCGGCGCACGACGTCCTCGATATAGGGGTTCAGTCCACGATTTTCGTGGATCACCAGAACGGCGGGAAGTTTGCCCGTTGTTCCAGCCGGGCGCGCCATCAGGCCGGTGATGGTCCCATGCCCGTCGGGACTTTCATAGCTCACGCGCGACGTCTCAATCGCGGGGTCGTCGGGGGCCACTTGCTCGGCCAGCGCATAATTGGGCTGCAGGCTTTCCAGAACAGCCGCCGCCGTCACCCCCGCCGCCAGGTATTTGCCAGCGCCGCGCAGAAAATCGCGCTTGCTCATCTCGCCGTGCACATATCCGTCGTAAAGAGCCAGAATATGTGGGTCAAAGTCTTTGGCCGTCTTGCGTTGCATGATCGTGTCTCCATCCAAAACGATATGCGACCAAGGGTAGGGTGTTTCGCAAGCAGGGACAGTCACATCTGCGAAATCAGTGGGCAAATCGCGGACCCGCTGTGTAACCTGCTCTTAAATCTATCGCGCAAAGGGTCATCATGCTCCGCACCGTTTCAAGCCTTTTGGCTTTGTTCATTCTCCTCGCCACCTCCCCCATTGCCCATGCACAATCCCAAGCCGAAGGGGATTTGATCGCCGACAAGCTCAACGCGGCGGCCAAAGGGCGGCAAAGTTGCAGTCAGGCGCGCAAGGAACTGCGCAAACTGCGCGACGAACATCCCAACTATCACTTTGCCTTTGCCGGGCGAAAAGACCGCACCATCACGGGCATGCGCGGGTGCGGATATGCCTGGAACCTCGATCTGGAAACCGCGCAACAGCGCGCCATGCTCGAATGTCGCAAATCCGAAGTTGAATTTGGAACGGGCGGCGACGGGACCAGGATCTGTCGTTTGCTGCGCTGATCGATTTGCCCCCGCGGCACAAGCGGGCTAGCTAGCGTTGCATGACAGATATTCTCAACATCGTTGCGGCGCTACTGACCATCGGGTTCGGCCTCTTTGGATTCCTCGCGCCGCGCTACACCGCATCCGCGCTTGATCTTGTGCCCACTGGCAGCACAATGGGCCTGAGCGAGATGCGGGCCAGCGTGGGCGGGCTGTTCGTGGTCCTTGGGGCGGCAGCCATCTGGCTGGGGGCGCCGCTGGGCTATGCGATGATCGGATTTGCCTTTGTCGGGGCTGCCCTCGGACGGCTGTTGTCGCTGGTACTGGACAAGCCACCGCTGATCAAAGTGGTGATTTTCGGAGGCATCGAAGCCGCGCTCGCTGCGTGGTTCCTGGCTGCAAATCTCTAGGCGAGCGGTGCGTTGACGGATCATCCGTTGCACAGTCATACTGCGTGACGTGCGTTGCGGGGCGCAAGGGACGCTTTCCTGATTAGTTGATACTGATGTCTTCGTGGCTCCTTTTTTCCAAACATTAACAGTGTATTCAACGTCGAAGTTAACGTTAATCCATCCCGTTCTCTGTTCGAAAAAAATACAACCCAAAGGCTCCCGCAGATTGCATCCCGCGCCATCCTCACCTATGTATGTCTTGTCCTTCGGGACTATGGACATAAACGCGCTCGTAATAAGCGGATCGGACCCGGGGGCGGTACCCGGCGACTCCACCAAACATCCCTTCATTTGAGGGACCATGGGGTCGAAATAGGATCGACGGACGTCTAAAGGGGTTTGCTTTGTCTCGGCTGTCTGCCACCGTTACCGGCGAAACTTGTACAATTGCAAATGACAATCGGGCTCCGATGGCAGTCGCGGCGTAAGCCGTTCCTAACATCGAAACTTAAGTCCTTGCGCCTAGCCGCGTAAGGCGGGGTTCGCAGGCACCTGGCAACAGAAGCCTGCATTTCCCCCCCACTTCAATCTTTGTTAACAGCCCGGTGCTAGGTTCACTCTACCTGAGGATGTTTGGCAGAGGGGCGCTGCATGCCACATAAGGCGAAAACGTTGCAGACCTACTTTGACGAGGTTTGGATCAAGGGGAACCTTGACGCGATTCCGATGGTTTTGGCACCAAATGCCCGCACACGCGGTATCATGGGGGATATGCCCTTTGACGGGGACGACCTGGCCGAACTTGTGACGATGGTGCGCGAATTGCTTGGGCCAATTTCTGTCAGCTACCCGGTGATGGTGGAACAGGATGATTGGCTGTCGGCCCTTGTTGAAATCACCAGCCACGCCGCCGACACAGGCGACCCGGTACATGTCTTCAACCAGATCATTGCCCGCTTTGATGGCGCGCAGATGGTTGAGGTGTATAGCGGTGTGGATTCGCTTACCCTGTTTGAGCAATTGGGCATGTTGCCGGAAAACGCGCTTGCGGTGATGCTTGGCGGGACGCGGCTGCAATGATGGTAAGCCCGACCAACACCACAAACTGCTTAGGCTGAACTGGTCGCAAACACCCAAGCCCAAGGCGCCCAAGGAGAAGGGTTGACGCCGCGCGCTGCTCCCCGCTATCACCAGCGCATGGGGTATCTGCGAACACCCCGTGAGGCGCCAGCCCAACGTTCGCATGTTTCCAGCTCAAAGGATGCATGCTCATGGCTGCCCCAAACGAAATTACCCCCACCCAGCTGCTTCGCCTGATTGGCACACCAGAAGCCCCTGTTATCGTTGACATTTCTATTGATCCGGATTTTGCCGACGACCCGTATCTGATCCCTGGATCATTTCGCCACCCGCATACGGATCTGCCCGGTCTCAAGGCGCGTCTTGACGGGCGGGCCTGCGTCGTGACCTGCCAGCAGGGCATCAAACTCAGCCAGGGTCTGGTTGCGCGGCTGCGCGCGGATGGGCTGGCGGCCGAATACCTGTCGGGGGGCATGTATGCGTGGCGCGACATGGCCGGTATGATGCGGGTGCCAGCCGCAGCGATCCCGGCTCCGGTTGATGGTGCCACGCTTTGGGTGACGCGCCACCGGCCCAAGATTGACCGCATCGCCTGCCCCTGGCTCATCCGCCGCTTTGTTGATCCGGGCGCGCGCTTTCTTTTTGTTTCACCGGGCGAGGTTGCGGGGGTGGCCGATCGCTACGCCGCCACACCTTTTGATGTCGAAGGTGCACACTGGAGCCACCGGGGCGACCACTGCACCTTTGACACGATGCTTGACGAATTCGCACTGCATTCACCGGCACTTGACCGGTTGGCCCAAGTCATCCGCGCCGCTGACACCAACCGCCACGATCTCGCCCCCGAAGCGGCAGGGCTTTTGGCGCTTTCGGTGGGATTGTCGCGCCAATATCGCGATGATCAGGCGCAACTTGCCGCCGGCATGGCGTTTTATGATGCGTTGTATCGCTGGGCCAGGGACGGCGGCGATGAAGGGCACGATTGGCCCGGGACGCGCGGGCAATGACGCCCCTGCCCTATGCCGCGCTCGTGGCCGTCTTTGGGCGGATTGGTCTCTTGTCCTTTGGCGGGCCTGCCGCCCAGATCGCGCTGATGCACGACGCACTTGTGACCCGGCACAAATGGCTCAGCGAAGAGCAATATCTGCGCGCCTTGTCCTTGTGCATGTTGCTGCCGGGCCCCGAGGCGATGCAGCTTGCCACCTATGCCGGGTGGCGGTTGCGCGGTGTTCCGGGCGGGCTGTTGGCGGGCCTTCTCTTTGTGGTGCCGGGCGCAGTTGTGATCCTTGTGCTTGCCTTGGGCTATGTGCAGTTCGGCGATGTCCCTCTGGTGCAGGCCGCTTTTCTTGGTATCAAGGCCGCTGTGATCGTCGTGGTGTTGCAGGCGCTTATGCAGCTGGGTCGCAAGGCCTTGCAGGGGGCGGCAGCTTGGGTGCTGGCCGGGCTCGCCTTTGTCGCACTGTTTGTGCTCGGGTTGCCTTTTCCGGTCATCGTGATCGCGGCGGGGCTTTACGGCTACATCGCGGCCAAACCGGATGCACGCCCAGCCCCCCCTCACCCTGCTCGCGCCAACACCCTGCGTACGGTTCTGATATGGTCCGCACTTTGGGCCGCGCCCTTGGTGGTGGTCTGGGTCATGGCGCATGGCTTTTTGCTGCAAGTCGGTTTGTTCTTTTCCAAACTGGCGGTTGTGACCTTTGGCGGTGCTTATGCGGTGCTTGCCTACATGACCCAAGCGGTTGTGCAGGACTATGGCTGGATCACCACCGGAGAAATGATTGACGCCCTTGGCCTTGCCGAAACCACGCCCGGGCCACTGATCCTCGTGACAGAATTTGTAGCCCTTCTGGCCGGCTTTTCCCAAGGCGGGCTGGGGTTGGCGCTGGCCGCCGGGGCGCTGGCACTTTGGGTGACGTTCACGCCCTGTTTCCTGTGGATCTTTGTCGCCGGACCCTATCTTGATCATATCGCTGCGCGTCCGCGCCTTTCGGGCGCACTCAAAAGCATCACGGCAGCAGTGGTCGGTGTCATACTCAACCTGTCGGTCTGGTTTGCGCTGCATGTGCTGTTTGGCACCATCGGGTCTGTGCCCAGGCTGGCATTGCCCGTTCCTGCGCTTGAAACGCTCAACATATGGGCGCTGGTGCTGACGCTGGCGGCGATGGGGCTGATGCTGGGGATACGGGCTGGTTTACTGCCGACACTGGCGCTGATGGCGGGTGCTGGATGTGTAATCTCGCTCATCGGGCTCACTTAATGCGCCGCTTTGGTGCGGCCCCTCTTTTCACCGGGGCAAATTGGGATATGGTGGGCCTGTAACGGACGAGGAGCGCCATGAGCCGGAGCATCGATTACGGCAACCTTATGCATGAGGCCATGCGTGGCCTCATTCGTAAAGTATTGCTTGATGTGGCCGACAACGGGCTGCCTGGCGCGCACCATTTCTTTATCACCTTTGACACCAGCCACCCCGATGCCGAACTCGCAGACTGGCTGAGCGATCGCTACCCGGGTGAGATGACCGTGGTCATGCAACATTGGTACGACAAGCTGGATGTGGGAACAGAAGGGTTCGCCGTCACGCTGAATTTCGGGGACGCGCCAGAGCCGCTCTATGTGCCTTACGATGCGATCAAGACCTTTGTGGACCCGTCAGTTGAATTCGGTTTGCGGTTTGAATCCCAAGGTGAGGACGGTGACAGCGACCGCCCCGTCGCCCCCCCGGAGATCATGCCGAGCCCAGCCAGCAGTGCGCCCAAAGACGTGGCCGCGACCGAAGACAGCAAAGATGGCAAAGACGCGGAAATTGTGTCGCTCGACAGTTTCAGGAAGTAGCCGGCAGGCTCACTGCTTCGACAAAAACGTCTCGACAGCGCGCTGGATTTCACCGTCTCGAATGGTTTGGAACCGCAGCTGCAATCCACCATCTGCGAGCGTGCGGTCGTATTGCTGCAAGCTGTATCCACCATCCGCGTCCACGAACAGCGAATAGACGGTCATAGTCTGCCCGGTCAGACGCGCCCAGACATAGGGCTCGCCCTTCATCGGGTCCAACTGCACTTCGTGACCAAACACGTTGCGCTTTTGGGCGGCGGCATATACTGCATCGCGCCCGCTGGGGACAAAATCGATGGTGTATGACTTTTCCTTGGTGCTGCCATCCGCGCGATAGGTCAGCGATGTCCACTGTACCTTGAACCCTTCATCGGTGCCCGAAATCTCAACGCTCATATCCCGTGGGATGGTTGACCCATCCAGCGCCACCACCTCGGCCGACCCGGTATACGTGCCAAAAAACGGGTCAGCATCAGCGCGCGCCTGTGTTCCAAACACCAACAGCGCCGCACCCAACGCAAACAACGCCGCAATCAATGACTGTGCGGGATGCCAAGTGGCCGTGCGAGAGGGTGTCATGTGTGGGGTTCCTTCACTGCGCGCCTGTTCAGCATTCAATATAGGGCAGAAATACGCAACTTGCATCTCTATTGGGTC
>JBCCBC010000034.1:0-15620 GCA_039814435.1 Pseudomonadota bacterium | reverse complement strand
GCCATACGCCGCGCCACCACTTTGCCGATCATTTTCGACAGCGGCGTTGAGGGCGGTTTGGATATTCTGCGCGCCGTGGCATCGGGGGCCGATTTTGTGATGATGGGGCGCGCCTGGCACTACGCCTTGGCAGCGATTGGCCCAGACGGGCCGGACCACCTTGCCCATATTCTGCGCGAGGATCTCAAGTCTTGCATGGGCCAGCTCGGGGCACGCAATCTGAAGTCCCTTCCGAAACCGTTTGATCTGGGCTGAGTGGGACGCAGAGCGCCGGTGCCTTGTCCCGAAACCCGCCTATCAACCGCATCCATTGGGCATGCCTGAAGACCGTGTGCGCGACCTACCCAGAACTACGTGTTGTTTGCGTTACGTAAACGTCATATGGAATGCTGCGACTGCAAAGTAAGGCCCCGGGGGGAGCACATATGCCCGATTTCAACAAGATCCTCATCGCAAACCGCGGCGAGATCGCCATCAGGATTATGCGCGCCGCCAACGAGATGGGCAAGAAAACAGTCGCCGTCTTTGCAGAAGAAGACAAGTTGGGCCTGCACCGGTTCAAAGCGGATGAGGCATACCGGATCGGCGCTGATCTGGGCCCGGTCGCGGCATACCTGTCCATCGACGAAATGATCCGTGTTGCGCGCGAAAGCGGGGCCGACGCCATTCATCCCGGCTATGGTTTGCTGTCGGAAAACCCCGACTTTGTCGACGCCTGCGAGAAGAACGGCATCACATTCATCGGTCCCAAATCCGAAACCATGCGCGCCTTGGGTGACAAGGCCTCTGCCCGTCGCGTGGCAGTCGAGGCGGGCGTTCCCGTGATCCCTGCCACCGAAGTTCTTGGCGACGATATTGCGGCAATCAAGGCCGAAGCCAAAGAGGTCGGTTATCCGCTCATGCTCAAGGCCTCTTGGGGCGGTGGCGGGCGCGGAATGCGCCCTATTATGGCCGAAGACGAGGTCGAAGAAAAAGTTCTGGAAGGACGGCGCGAAGCCGAAGCGGCCTTTGGGAATGGTGAAGGGTATCTGGAAAAGATGATCCTGCGCGCCCGCCACGTCGAGGTGCAGATCCTTGGCGACAAGCACGGGCAAATGTATCACCTGTTTGAACGCGACTGCTCGGTCCAGCGCCGCAACCAAAAGGTGGTTGAACGCGCCCCGGCACCGTATTTGACAGACGCCCAGCGCACCGAAATCTGCGACCTGGGTTACAAAATCTGCAAACACGTCAATTACGAGTGTGCAGGCACTGTCGAATTCCTGATGGATATGGATGACGGCAAGTTTTACTTCATTGAAGTGAACCCACGCGTGCAGGTCGAACACACCGTCACCGAAGAAGTCACGGGCATCGACATTGTCCAAGCACAAATCCTGATCGCGGAAGGCAAGACAATCGCCGAGGCGACCGGGAAACCATCCCAAGAGGATGTTGTTCTGACGGGCCACGCGCTGCAAACGCGGATCACAACCGAGGATCCCCAAAACAACTTTATCCCGGATTACGGCCGCATCACCGCCTACCGCGAGGCGACAGGCATGGGTATTCGCCTTGACGGTGGAACGGCCTATACCGGCGGCGTCATCACGCGCTACTATGACAGTCTGCTGACCAAGATCACGGCCAAGGCCCCGACCCCTGAAATGGCCATCGCCCGCATGGACCGCGCCCTGCGCGAGTTCCGCATCCGGGGCGTCAGCACCAACATCGCCTTTGTCGAAAACCTGCTGAAGCATCCGACATTTCTGGACAACACTTACCACACCAAGTTCATCGACGAGACGCCGGACCTGTTCCAGTTCAAGCGCCGCCGGGATCGGGGCACCAAGGTGCTGACCTATATCGCTGACATCACCGTCAATGGGCACCCCGAGGTCAAGGACCGCCCGCGCCCACGCGCCGATCTGAAACAGCCCAAGCCCCCCGCGCTGCAAGCCGATCCATCACACCAGATGGGCACCCGCAACTTGCTGGAACAAAAGGGCCCACAGGCCGTGGCCGACTGGATGAAAGCACAGCAACAGCTGCTGATCACCGACACGACGATGCGCGATGGGCACCAATCGCTGCTCGCCACCCGCATGCGCAGCCACGACATGATCAAGGTTGCGCCAGCCTATGCCGCCAACCTGCCGCAACTGTTTTCGGTCGAGTGCTGGGGCGGGGCCACGTTCGACGTCGCCTACAGGTTCCTGCAGGAATGCCCATGGCAGCGCCTGCGCGATTTGCGCGAACGCATGCCGAACCTGATGACCCAAATGCTGCTGCGCGGTGCCAATGGCGTGGGCTACACCAACTATCCCGACAACGTGGTCCAGGAATTTGTCCGTGTTGCAGCCGGCACCGGCATTGATGTTTTCCGTGTGTTTGACAGCCTCAACTGGGTCGAAAACATGCGCGTCGCGATGGATGCCGTACAAGAGCAGAACAAAATCTGCGAGGGCACCGTGTGCTATACCGGCGACATCCTGAACCCGGATCGCGCCAAATATGACCTCAAGTATTACGTAGATATGGGCAACCAGCTCAAGGCGGCCGGCGCGCATGTGCTCGGCCTCAAAGATATGGCCGGATTGCTCAAACCTGCCGCGGCCCGTGTCTTGGTCAAGGCATTGAAACAAGAGGTCGGATTGCCGATCCACTTCCATACCCACGATACGGCCGGCATTGCCTGCGCAACCATTCTGGCGGCTGCCGAAGCAGGTGTCGACGCGGTCGATTGTGCAATGGACGCCCTGTCTGGCAACACGTCGCAGGCGACACTCGGCACCGTCGTTGGGGCACTCCAGCATACGGATCGTGACACAGGGCTGTCGGTGGATGCGATCCGCGACATCTCGGACTATTGGGAAGCGGTGCGCGATCACTACGCCGCCTTTGAATCCGGCATGCAAGCCCCCTCGTCCGAGGTTTACCTGCACGAAATGCCGGGGGGTCAGTTCACCAACCTCAAGGCACAGGCACGGTCGATGGGGCTCGAAGAACGCTGGCATGACGTTGCGCGCACCTACCGGGATGTGAACCAGATGTTTGGCGACATCGTCAAAGTTACACCGTCGTCCAAGGTCGTTGGCGACATGGCGCTGATGATGGTGTCCCAAGGGCTCACCCGGGACGAAGTCGAAGATCCGGACAAGGATGTCGCCTTTCCCGACTCTGTGGTCGACATGATGCGCGGGAACCTCGGTCAACCTCCGGGCGGTTTCCCCGCAGGGATCCAGATCAAGGCTCTCAAGGGTGAGGTGCCCAACACCAAACGCCCCGGCGCGGACGTGCCTGCAGTCGATTTGGACGCAACGCGGGCGGACCTGACCAAGCAACTCGAGGGCCGCGACGTCGACGACGAAGATCTGAGTGGCTATTTGATGTATCCCAAGGTCTTTCTGGACTACATGGGGCGTCACAGAACGTACGGACCCGTACGTGTACTGCCCACCAAGACGTTCTTTTACGGCATGGAACCGGGCGAAGAAATCACTGCAGAAATCGATCCTGGCAAGACCCTGGAAATTCGACTTCAGGCTGTCGGCGAGACGAACGAAGACGGCGAGGCCAAAGTCTTTTTCGAACTCAACGGCCAGCCCCGTGTGATCCGTGTGCCAAACCGCTTGGTGAAATCAACAACTGCCCAGCGGCCAAAAGCCGAAGCAGGCAACGCCGATCACGTTGGCGCACCCATGCCCGGCGTCGTTGCCAGCGTTGGTGTGCAAGCCGGGCAAGAGGTGAGCGAGGGTGACTTGCTGCTCACAATCGAGGCGATGAAGATGGAAACCGGAATCCACGCGGAACGAGATGCGATTGTCAAAGCGGTCCATGTTGGACCCGGGGGGCAGATTGATGCCAAGGATCTGCTTGTCGAACTGGAGTGATCCCGAAAAGGTTAAAGCTTGCTTGAAGCATTAACGCATTGTTAACCTCTTCGCGGAGGTTGGAATGCAGAAACTGCGAAGGTGGCTGGTGATTGCGGTTGGCACAGTAGTGGTCCTGAATGCTTTGAGTCCGGACGACGCAGCATCTCCTGTGTCGTCCAATCCTACGGCGATTGAAAAGCCAGCGGACGTCATGTTTCTGACAAATGATCCCGACAAGGCGGCTGCAATCCAAACACTGCCCACCCCGGCATCTTTGCCTGCGCCGGGACGACTTCGTCCCACGATACAAGAGCAGACATATGTGTATGTCACGGGCAGTCGGGTGAATCTGCGTGAAGGACCAGATGTGTCCACAAAGCGTATCGGTGCATTTGATCGTGGCACGAAACTTGTTGTGTTAGATGTGTCAAATGGCTGGACTCACGTCACGGGAAGTATTGCTGGTTCGCCAAAAGCGGGCTGGATGTCTAGCAAGTATCTTGAAGCCACCCGACCGCAATTGACGGCCTTACCGCCTGCAAAACCCAAGCGATCCGTTGCAATTCCGTCCACTGGCGAAATAACAGCGGCGCGCAAGGAATTGATTGCACAAAGCAGCGCCACCTACCCTGGGAACTGCCCCTGCCCGTACAACCGCGACCGAGCGGGTCGCAAATGCGGAAAGCGCAGCGCGTGGTCCAAACCGGGCGGCCGCTCGCCTCTATGCTATGAGTCTGATATCACCCGTTCACATCTCGCCGGGTACTTCAAACGCATTGGGCGCCAGTACCCCTGAGCCTGAGCCTAACCGCACGCTAGCACAACAGTTTTCAAACTGAAACAACCGCTCAAAGCGGTTTGAAAACCGCTTGCCACGGCACCGCACAACGACAACGCTGGCGGTGTGGGCGACTCAACTGCCCGCGGCTCAGCAACGGATTCCCCCGGATGACACCTTCCACCAATCGCGCCACCTGGTTGGCCGTCTCTGCGATGTTTGTGCTCAACGGCGCTCTTTACGGAATGTGGGCGTCGCGCATTCCGGCTGTGGCCCAGCGCCATGCCTTGGACGAGGGCGACCTTGGCTTGTTGTTGTTGCTGCTGGCGGGGGGTGCCATCGCGGCCTTTCCACTGGCAGGACGGTTTGCGGATAAATCCGGGGCCGCCCCTGTGACGATACGGATCGCGGTGGCTTATGCCTTGGCGCTTTGCCTCATCGGGTTCGCGCCAAACACACCCCTTCTGGCGCTGACCTTGTTCCTGTTTGGGGCGACCCACGGGGCGATGGACGTGGCGATGAACACATGGGCAGGTGAAGCGGAGCGTCATATCGACCGCCCGGTCATGTCCTCGTTTCATGCGATGTTCAGCCTAGGGGCCGGGCTGGGGGCCGCGTCGGGCTATGGAGCGGAGCAGTTGGAGGTGTCGATTGCGGCGCATTTCACCATCGGCGCTGTTGCACTCTGTGCTGGCACCCTAGCCTTTGCGCGGATCCCTTGGACGTCGCAAAAACAAAGCGGGACAGACAAGACCCCCCTGTTCCCATTCCCGCGCGGCCCGCTTGTTGCCGTTGGGCTTATCGCGTTTTGCTCGTCCATGGGCGAAGGGGCGATGGTGGATTGGTCCGCCCTGTTCCTGGTCGACATCGCGCAAGTCAGCGCCGCAAACGCCGCCCTTGGATACACCGTGTTTTCTATCGCAATGGTGGTGACGCGGTTGCTTGGGGATCAGGTTACAAATGCTTTTGGGCCGGTGGTGACGGCACGGGTAGCCGGCGTGTTTGCGACTGTCGGAACGCTTTGTGCCGTTGGGTTTGGGACCTACACCGCTGCTCTGATTGGGTTCGCGCTGATGGGGATCGGATACGCGGTCATCATGCCATTGGCCTTTTCGCGGGCTGCCAATGATCCGCACCTGCCGCCCGGCACGGCAATCGCAAGCGTCGCGACGCTGGGCTATGGTGGCTTGCTGTTGGGGCCACCATTGATCGGGTTTGTGGCCCACGCCGCCACTTTGCGCACCGGGTTTGCCGTTCTGAGCGTGCTTGCCGCGCTTATCATTGTCTTGGCCTATGCGGTGCGCCGCCCAGCCGCACACGCCGCGCAACACAGCTAGTGCATCACCACATGCAGGCAGAGGACCGCATATGAATATTGCAGCTTTCACATACATCGTTCCGGATTATGACGCGGGCATCGCCTTTTTCTGCGGAACACTCGGTTTTGAGCTGATTTCTGACGTCGACCAGGGCCGCAAACGTTGGGTCGAAGTGCGCCCAAAGACCGGGACAACCAGCATAATCCTCGCGCGGGCAGATGGACCACGGCAAGAGGCGGCCATCGGGGCCCAAGGTGCCGGACGCGTCTGGTTGTTTCTGGAAACCGACAACTTTGACCGCGACCACGCAAAGCTGCTGGATCACGGCATCACGTTCGAGGAAGCACCCCGCCACGAAAGCTACGGGACAGTCGCAGTCTTTCGCGACCCGTTCGGAAGCCGATGGGACCTGATCCAACGCGCCTGAGCTAGCGTTTGGAAAACCCTTTGCCAGCTTCGCCAACCAGGCACCGCGGGATCACGGGATACGCCTCGGTCAGGAAATAGGCGTACGTACCACCGGGGTATTCAGCCGACGTGATCATCGCCCCATTGCATTCATCCAATGCACCCGATCCGGCGATGTATTCGAAGTCTTCGACAAATGCGCCGTCATATCGCCCGCTTGGTTGCGCGCCACCGGGACGGTTGCCGGATTTCAGCTGATACGAGGATGACATACGCACCGTCCGTTCACCCTGTTGCGCGGTCAACGCATAGATTGGAAAACCATCAGCCGCGTATCCAACCAAGGGCGATGGTGCTGTTGCCGACCACCCAAGCTGCTGTAACAATCCGATGGGCAGACCGTGATAGTGATACGCCCCCGAAGCCTGCACATGCGCATAGTTGGCGTCCAATCCCAGTGAAACGGCACCGCCCAGTGCATTGTAGCTCCAGCCGGCCCGTGGATCGCCCTGCCAGAATTCCGCAGCATTTGGATCAAACGGCACCCCGTTGACGGCCACACCAAAGGATGCACCGCGTTCTAGCGGCGTTGCGACACCCACCGATGGGGTGATCGGAACCTCAAATGTGTAGGACTGCGCGTAAATGCGATTTGGATTGCCGGCATTTGGAAAGGTGCCAACCGGATGCGTTGGCAGCCCATTCGATGTGATAATCCGCGTTGTGTCATCTGTGGTCATGGTTGCGGACGCACCCGTTACCGTATCCGCAGCCTCTGCAAGGTCGAGCGATTGCGCCTGGGTGGCGGTGTGTTCGCGAAGGCGTGGTTGCGCGTCACTTTTGACAACGCACGCTGTCACTATGGCTGAGATGAGGATGAGTATCTTCAGACTGGAAAACGTCACTTTTCTGCCCCCTCGCGTCAGTGTCAGTTTCAGTTCGACGCGCCAACAGTCGGGATGACCGTAACGGCCCCCTGCCCCACTGGCCCAAAATCCAAATTCAGAGTGAAGATGCCCGGCGGCGGCCCAACAAAACGCAACGCTGTCTGGACCTGCACATCCTGGGCAAAGTTAACGTAAACCGGATCCATGATGGGCGCCATTGCACCCGCCGCAGACATACCGATCAACACGAGCGGACCACCAAAACCCGTCACCGTCAGAACCACAACGACCTCATCCCCCGACACGATGGCGGACTCGACTCGCGCCAACATATCGGGGGCATGCCCGCCCTCATGTGCAACAACTGGGAGGGTCGTTGACACAAACAGGACAAACCAAAGGGCGTGCAAGAAAGGTCGTGAGTGGTGGTTCATGTCTATCTAACGTGCGCCCTTTGATTTTCCGTCGCGATTTTATGATAAAATTTCCGAAGGTAACGGCAGAGCCAAAAGACACTTTTTTTACCACTCCCGCGCTTTTCCTCTTGCAGGGCTGCGCGGGGATAAGTATCTCACGCCTCACCCAAGGAAGCGGGCGTAGCTCAGGGGTAGAGCATAACCTTGCCAAGGTTAGGGTCGGGCGTTCGAATCGCCTCGCCCGCTCCAATTTTCGCCGACTTCGGTTGGTGACGATGACAAGGCCTCCTTCGGGAGGCCTTTTCGTTTACCGGCATCCGAGACACTTGTAGTAGCAGCGCACGTACCGCCCCCTTGCCAAGGACCACACATATGATCCTCAACATTGATGTGCACCTTGCCTACGACATGTCGGCCTCTTCGGAACTGCTGTTACAAATCGAGGTGGCACATTCGGGAACACAACGCGTTCTGTCTGAAACCATCAAGACGAACCTCACACCGCACTTTCATCGGGTGCCCGCCCAGGACGGGATGGGCACGCGCGCCTGGCTGCAATCAGATGGCGCGTTCAGCTGCAATTACCAAGCGCGCGTCGATATTGCGCGCGCGCATCCTGACCTCAGATCCCTGCCCGCTACTGCGGTCCAAGACGTTCCGGGCCAGTATGTCCGATACCTGATGCCGTCCCGATATTGCCCCACAGATGCCTTTGAAACCTTTGCGGCGTCAAAGTTTGGCGGGCTTGAAGGGGGTGCATGTATCGCAGCGATTGTGCAGTGGATTTCTGGGGCATTTGCCTATGTCCCAGGATCAAGCACAACCCAAACCACCGCGATCGAGACATTTGTGGAGCGCAAAGGCATCTGCAGGGACTTTGCACATGTCCTGATATGTCTTGCCCGCGCTTCGAAAATTCCGGCACGCTTTGCCAGTGTCTATGCACCAGATGTCGCGCCACCGGACTTTCACGCAGTTGCCGAAGTGTACTTGAATGGCGCATGGCATCTTGTTGATGCAACCGGCATGGCCACGCCGGACCAAATGGCCATTATCGGGGTTGGCGCAGATGCTGCCGACGTTGCATTCCTGAATGTCTACGGGACCGCCAGTTTCGTGGCACAATCCGTCACTGTGACGGCCGAAAAACCGGTCAAAACACCTTGAACGTCATCGTGGTCAATGATCGCTCGATCCCGTCGATATCCAGCAGACGGTCATTGATGTATTTGCCCACATCCTCACCTTCGGGGATATAAACTTTCATCATCAGATCATAGTCGCCGGACGTCGAATAGAGTTCGGAATGGATCTCGCGAAGCGCGATTTCTTCGGCCACCTTGTAGGTCGAGCCGGGGCGGCAACGGATCTGGATAAACACGCAAGTTGACATGTCGCGACAAACCTTTCCAAGAGTGGCGTGCCAATCTAGTGACATGTCTGCATGCTCCTGCGCAAGCCAGAGGTGCAAGGCCTTGGCGGCCCGGGCGCGCCCGCCTATAGAAGGCCGCACAGCAAACCCGCCCAAAGGAGGCCGCGCATGCGCAGCACCACCCTGACCCGCACCACAGCCGAAACCGACATCTCGGTTTCGCTGAACCTTGACGGGACTGGCACATATGACAACCAGACCGGGGTTGGGTTCTTTGATCACATGCTGGACCAACTGGCGCGCCACGCGTTGATGGACCTCACCGTGCGCTGTACGGGCGATTTGCACATTGATGATCACCACACAGTCGAGGATGTGGGAATTGCCATCGGACAGGCCTTGTCCACAGCGGTTGGCGACAAACGCGGGATCGTGCGGTACGGGTCATGCCTGCTGCCGATGGACGATGCGTTGGTGCGGTGCGCGCTGGACGTGTCAGGGCGCCCGTTCCTCGTCTGGAATGTGGATCTGCCGACACCGAAAATCGGCACGTTTGACACAGAACTTGTACGCGAGTTTTTCCAGGCACTCGCCACACATGGCGGCATCACGCTGCACGTTGATATGCTGCATGGCCTCAACAGCCATCACATCGCCGAAGCGGCATTCAAATCCGTCGCGCGCGCGTTGCGGGTCGCGCTTGAGGTTGATCCGCGCACGTCCGATGCCATCCCTTCGACCAAAGGCAGCCTATGAGCCTGACGGTTCTGATCGATTACGAAAGCGGCAATTTGCATTCGGCGCACAAGGCGTTTGAGCGTATGGCGCGCGAGGCTGACGCGGGCACCGTTGTTGTCACTGCCGACGCCGATGTTGTGGCCAAAGCGGACAGGATTGTCCTGCCCGGCGACGGGGCGTTCCCGGCATGTGCAGCCGCTTTGCGTGGCACGGGTGGGCTCTATGACGCGCTTGTCGAAGCGGTCGAGGTCAAGGGTCGTCCGTTTCTTGGGATCTGCGTTGGCATGCAGCTTATGGCAACACGCGGGCACGAGTACACCGACACTGCGGGTCTGGATTGGGTCGGCGGGGACGTTGTCGAAATCGCACCAGAAGATGCACAGCTCAAAGTCCCGCATATGGGCTGGAATGACCTGGTCATTGACGCACCGCACCCGATTTTTGAGGGCGTTGAAACAGGCGATCACACCTATTTTGTGCACTCCTACCACTTTGAGGTCGCAGACCCGGCCTTGCGGCTGGCCTATGTGGACTACGGTGGCGATGTGACCGCGGTCGTTGGGCGCGACACGATGCTGGGAATGCAATTCCACCCCGAGAAAAGCCAGGATGTCGGCCTGCAGATGATCCGCAATTTTCTTGGCTGGGCCCCATAAGCGGTAAGACGGACAGCCCGTCTACCCTATTTGCGCGATGCTTTTTCGTCGATGCCAGATGTGCCTTCGCGCCGCGCCAGCTCTGCCATGACATCGGCAAGGGCCACGTCGCGCGACGCCAGCATCACCAGCAAATGATACAGAACGTCAGCAGCCTCGGACGTAAGCCCGGCTGCATCACCTTTCACGGCTTCAATGATGGCCTCAACGGCCTCTTCACCAAACTTTTCAGCGCACTTCTCCGGGCCTTTCGCAAGCAACTTGGCCGTCCAGGACGTGTCCGGATCGGTGCCTTTGCGCGCTGTGATCGTGGCAAAAAGATCGTCGAGGGTCATGTCAGCCTCATCGGGATACCTGCGGCAGCCATGTGGGCCTTTGCCTCGCCGATAGAATAGTCACCAAAGTGAAAGATCGAGGCGGCAAGCACTGCAGACGCACCGCCCTGCGTAACACCCTCAACCAAATGATCTAGCGTCCCGACGCCACCCGACGCAATGACCGGGATCGTCACGGCGTCAGTTATCGCCTTGGTCAACGGCAGATTGAAACCCGCGCGTGTGCCGTCGCGGTCCATGGACGTCAACAAAATCTCGCCAGCCCCTTTTTCGGCGGCTGTGCGTGCAAACGCGACCGCATCAATGCCCGTTGGCTTGCGGCCCCCGTGGGTAAAAATCTCCCATCGTCCGGGTTCAACAGTCTTGGCATCAATAGCGCAGACAATGCACTGGCTGCCAAACTGATCCGCCGCACGTGCCAACACATCCGGATCTGCAACAGCCGCTGAATTGAACGAAACCTTGTCCGCTCCTGCCAGCAATAATGCGCGCACATCGCGCACCTCTCGCACCCCGCCTCCGACAGTCAGTGGGATAAAACACTGCTCGGCCGTGCGCCGCACCAGATCAAACATAGTGCCACGGTTTTCATGGGTCGCGTGGATATCAAGAAAACACAGCTCGTCCGCGCCCGCCGCATCATAGGCTTGCGCAGCCGCCACTGGATCACCCGCATCGATCAGATCGACAAAATTGACGCCTTTGACCACACGGCCATCAGCGACATCAAGGCACGGAATGATGCGGGTCTTCAGCATGTCGTCCTGATAGTGCGCTTTGGACGTGGTGGAAAGACTTTCTGCCTGAGGTCTTGGACCCATACCTGCATCCACAGGAATTCTGGCACTCGCAGAAACGGCGCGCAGGTCGACAGCCTCTTCGGCGCGCCTTTGCCAGTCACGCGAATGTGGGTGGCCATACGCGCCAAGGGTGGCACTGTGCGCAGGCATTCAAGGAGAAATCGGATGAGAATTTGGATAGCGATAGCATGTGTTTTGGCACTGGCAGGGGCGGCAATGGCGGGTGACAACGGGATCGAACGCAAAAAAGCGGCCCAAGGCGTCAGCGAAACCGTGGATCAATTGGTCTCCACGATGGAGGAGGCCGGGCTGAAAATCTTTGCCCGGGTCGATCATGGGGCCGGTGCCCAGTCCATTGGCGAGGACATTGGTGCGTCGCAACTGCTGATCTTTGGAAACCCCAAAGTGGGCACACCGGCGATCAAGGATGATCCTGTCTCGGGCCTGTTCTTGCCGCTCAAAGTGCTGGTTTACGAGGACGCAGGCCAAACCTGGATCGCATATCAGAAACCTGCTGATATGCTTGGCCCATTGGGCGGCGTGTCCGACGATGCGCCATACATCACGGTGATGACAGGCGCATTGGGCAAATTTACCGACAGCGTGAAAGAGTAAGCGCGCTTACGGTTTGAGCGCGGTCAACGCCGCGCTCAAATCAATGGCTCCGTCATAAAGCGCCCGACCAGAAATGGCCCCTTCGATCACGCCAGTGGCTTTCAGCGCGACCAGATCCTCGAGTGAAGACACACCACCAGACGCGATCACCGGGATCGATACAGCCTCGGCCAGTGCTTGGGTGGCGGGGATGTTGGGTCCGCCCATGGCACCGTCGCGGTTGATGTCGGTGTAGATGATGGCGGCGACGCCCGCGTCCTCAAACGACTTGGCAAGATCCGTGGCATCCACGTCTGTTTCCGTGGCCCACCCTTTGGTGGCAACCATTCCGCCGCGCGCATCAATCCCGACAGCCACCTGATCGGGGAACGCGCGCGCAGCGGCGCGCACAAGGTCCGGGTCTTCGACGGCAACAGTCCCCAGAATGACGCGGCGCAGGCCCTTGTCCAGCCACGCTTCGATTGTGGCCATGTCGCGTATACCACCGCCCAATTGGGCAGGCACCGGGCAGGCTTTTAGGATCGCCTCCACCGGAGCGGCGTTCACCGGTTCCCCCGCGAATGCGCCGTTCAGATCCACAAGGTGCAGCCACTCACAACCCGCCTCCACAAAGGCGCGTGCCTGCGCAGCCGGATCATCATTGAACACAGTCGCACGCTCCATATCACCATGTACCAGGCGCACCGCCTGCCCGTCTTTGAGGTCAATTGCAGGGTACAAGATCATGTCGTTCAGGGCCTTTCGCATGGGTCGCGTGCCAATTGGCACCTTACGTCACGATTTGCAACGCGACCCTAGGTCATTCTTGATCTGATGCCGCTCGCTCCTCCACACTCCGCGACATAAACGGAGGAGAGACACATGAAACACATGATCGCAGCCACCTGGCTTGTCATCGCAAGCACGGGCACGGCATTGGCAGAGCCAGCTGCCGGCACGTGGAAAACACAAACCGGTGACAGCGGCGCATTCCTGCACGTCAAAATCGCCCCATGTGGGTCCAACATCTGCGGAACAATCGTCAAAGTCGTCAACAGCGACGATACATCCTCGCAAGGTAAGCCAATCATTTGGGACATGCAGGCCAAAGGCAACGGCAGCTATTCCGGTGGCAAGATCTGGGCCCCAGACACCGACAAGACCTACCGGTCGAAAATGTCGCTGAACGGCAATGCGCTTAAAGTATCGGGATGCGTCGGGCCCATCTGCCGGGGGCAGACCTGGACGCGGATCAACTGATCCTCCAACCCAGCCAAACACAATTACAAACCCGTGCCGCCTGGTGCGGGTTTTTTTTGATGGAAACTCCGGGACCCCGAAATCGCGCTCGATCCGCAATAAAGCAAGGATGACATCGGGCGAACATCGGGCAAAAAAACACCCCGATCGCAGAGCGAAAGGGGTGTAAAGGTACGGAACGAGGGACGGTGAATAACCTGCAGGTGTTCCAAACCTGCGGCTCTCAACAACAGATATGGTCATCTGCTCTCTGAAAAAGAGCCTCTCTCAATTCTGTGAACGAAGTGTAAATGCAAGTGGGCGGATATTCGCCGGGACGCGCCGTCAGTCAAAGATATCCTCAATGATATCAAACGCATCTTCAAACAGGTCGCCCCACCGAGATTTTTTGCGTTTTTGCTTTTTCTTTGATGGTTTCGGTGTTTGCACCGTCCGCGCTTGCGTGTGGCGCACCAACTCTCGCGGGCCGGCCGACTTTTTCGGCAGCATTTTCAGGTTATGCAGCGGCGCACCACAGCTGGAACAGGCAAGCTCGTGACGCCCCTTTCCAGACAGAACAAGCGCCGCCCGCGTACCGCAGTAGCAGCAAGTGGCAATTTTGGTCGGATATGCGATGCGGGCCTCCTATGCGTGGTCCTTGGTGGCATATAAGGCGATCGCGGCAGCATTTGAGACATTCAGCGAGCCAAATGCGCCCGCCGCGTCGATTTTGACCAGCATGTCGCACGTATCCTTGGTTTTTTCCCGCAGTCCCGGCCCCTCGGCACCCAACACCAACGCGACAGGCCGATCCTTTTGCCCGGACAAGGCACTTTCAATGGTGTGGTCCGCATCGCCGTCCAGGCCCAGCACCAGATATCCCATGCCCTGCAATTCTACGATGGCATCCGCCAGATTGCGCACACGCACATAAGGCTGCCGCTCCAGCGCCCCAGAGGCGGTCTTGGCCAAAGCGCCCGTTTCCGGTGCGGCATGATGGCGTGTGCCAATCACGGCGGATGCGCCCAGAACTTCGGCTGAGCGCAGGATCGCACCCACATTGTGGGGGTCTGTTACCCGGTCCAACAGAATGAGACGCGGCAGATCGGCACCAATGGCGACATCTGCCAAAGTGCCCCAATCGAGCGGCTTGACCTCGAGCGCGGCACCTTGATGAACGGACCCGGGATCCAGCGGGGCGTTGAACTTTCGCGCATCCACAACTTCAGGCTCAATGTCAGCCGTGGCGATGGCGTCAGCCAGCTTGGCTTGCGCGTTCAGCGTCACAATCAGGCGCAGCTTGGTGCGGTTCGCATTGACCAAAGCATCGCGCACCGCATGCAGGCCAAACAGCCATACAGTCGCGGCCGCATCCGCCTTTTTCGCCTGTTCCTTTTCCACAACCCATTTGGGCTTTTTCATGTCGTCACCTTTGGCGTGCTGATTGGGCAGACCGGTCTGATTTTCTAGCTTGACCCCTGATGGGCGTCCCGGTAATCACGCGCTCACGCTTGGCGGGATGTAACGTCCTAATGGCGTAGTGGGCGACAGGCCGCAAGGTGTGGCAGGGGACTGTAACTCCCTCGCGGAGACGCACGCCTGGTTCGATTCCAGGGTCGCCCACCATCTACCGCTTATCACTCCAATCTCAGCGCCAGATCGCGGAAGACCACAACGCTTCCCCGACCAGTCTTACATCCTCAGGGCGCGGGTAAAACAGCTGCCCTCCCAGCGAAATCCTTTTGTTTCAGCGCCGCCCCCTTGTGTTAAACTACACAGAAAAGCGGAGAGCAGTTTGAGCCGTAAATACTCCAACGATGTCTTGCCGACCGGGCTGCGCGTCCGCCACTTTGACAGCGGCGGTGCCGGGCCGCCGGTTGTTTTGCTGCATGGCCTCAGCAACTTGATCGAGATTTGGGACAGGGTCATTGCCCGCCTTTCGACCACTTTCCGCGTGATTGCGTTTGATCTGCCCGGTTTTGGTGCATCCGACCGGCCCAGGGCCTCCTATGATTCTGAGTTTTTCTCTGCGCAGTTAGCCGCCCTTTTGGAGTTTTATGGGCTGAAACGGGCGCACTTGGTTGGCAGCTCACTGGGGGCTGGCATTATCGTGCGGTTCTCCGAACGCCACCTCGACAGGATAGACAGGGCTGTGATTGCCGCGCCAGGTGGGTTCGGGCGGGCCACACACCCCATGATGCGGCTGCCCACCCTGCCCCTTGTT
>JBCCBC010000186.1:0-5938 GCA_039814435.1 Pseudomonadota bacterium | reverse complement strand
GGTGCCCAACCCGACACCAAGCGCCTGGGTCAGGTCCGAAATCTCGGCATTCGAGCCCAGCTTGGACGACGCAGCACCCAGCACGTTCAGGATTTTGCCCCGCAGCGGCAACAAGGCTTGGGTCTTGCGGTCCCGCGCCATCTTGGCTGACCCACCCGCGCTGTCGCCCTCGACGATAAACAACTCGGTCCCGTCACGCGATTTGGACGAACAGTCCGTCAACTTGCCCGGCAGGCGCAGCTTTTGCGTGGCCGTCTTGCGCGAGGTTTCCTTTTCCTGACGGCGGCGCAGCCGCTCTTCCGCGCGCAGCACCAGGAAATCAAGGATGGCCCCTGCGGATTTCGTATCCGCCGCCAGCCAGTTGTCAAAGTGGTCGCGGACCGAGTTTTCGACCATGCGCTGTGCATCGACCGTGGCCAGCCGATCCTTGGTCTGGCCGACAAATTCAGGTTCGCGGATGAAACAGGATACCAGCGCGCCCGCCCCGGTAGTCAGATCCTCGCGGGTGATGGTGCTGGCCTTTTTGTTGTTCACCAACTCGCCATAGGCTTTGATCCCCTTGAGGATAGCAGCCCAGAACCCGGCCTCATGCGTGCCACCTTCGGGTGTGGGGACCGTGTTGCAATAGCTTTGGATGAACCCGTCGCGGGCCGGGGTCCAGTTGATCGCCCATTCGACCTTGCCTGGCACCTGAAACTTTTCGAACGACACGTTGCCGGCAAAGGGCGCGTCGGCATAAGTGGTCGCCCCGCCCAACGCTTCGGTCAGATAATCCGCCAAGCCGCCGGGAAAGTGGAATGTGGCCTCGGTCGGGGTTTCGCCGTCACTGATCCCGGTCTTCCACCGGATCTCAACGCCCGAAAACAGATAGGCCTTGGAACGCGCCATTTTGAACAGGCGCGCAGGCTTCAGCTTGAGCGAGCCAAAGATGTCTTCGTCGGGGTGGAACGTGACGGCTGTGCCACGCCGGTTCGGGGCAGCTCCGACCTTGGCCAATGGGGCCTGGGGCACACCGCGCGAAAATTCCATCGCGAACAACTCTTTGTTGCGCGCCACTTCGACCCGCAAATGGTCCGACAACGCATTGACCACAGAACTGCCAACGCCGTGCAGGCCACCGGATGTTTCATAGGAATCGCCCGAAAACTTACCCCCCGCATTCAGCGTGCAAAAGATAATCTCCAGCGCGGTTTTGCTGGGGTCCTTGGGGTGGGGACCCACCGGAATGCCACGGCCATTGTCACGCACGGACACGTGGCCGTTTTCGTGCAACTCAACCTCGATCCATGTGGCGTGACCGGCGACAGCCTCGTCCATCGAGTTGTCGATGATCTCGGCCACCATGTGATGCAACGCGCGATCATCCTTGCCCCCGATATACATGCCGGGGCGCAGGCGCACGTGTTCCATATCCTCCAGCACCTGGATCGAGGATGCGTCATAGTCAGATGGCCCAGAGGCCCCGCTCAGAAGGTCAGACATGGCAGCTGCTCTTTTTTGTTATTTGGCGGGTACTATGCCAGAGCAGCGACAAGGGGGGAAGGGTGTGCGTGCCTTAACGGGCGGGCCAATGGGTGCCCAGATGCCCCGCTGTCTGTTGTGCAGTCACCATTTCGCGGTAACGAGCCATATTGTGGTCAAGGCGCAGGAATTTGCGATCCCCTTCGCCCACGTGAATGTTGCCCAGATGCTGAAAGGTAGATGGCAGATCACAAACGCGGTCGTCCAGCCTGTTCAGGCATAGGCATTTTGAGGCCGGGGCCGGAATCGCCGTGCCCCGCGTCACGCGCGGCGCAGCAAAGGCGATGCCGTGGATATTGTGCGTGCGCACCAGGATTTGCGTCGTGGCCGCCCCCAGCGAATGCCCGATCACGTATTTGGGACGGTAGCCGTTGCGCCGCAGCCAGTCCGCCACAACCTTGGCATGGTGGAGGAACCCCTGATGCCACGTCACGTTAGACCCCCACTTGGCCGTCAGCGTGTCATTCAGACGAAATTTGCGCCCACCGAAATTCAGGACCCGCAGGTTGAATTTGACATAATCGGCCACGGAATTGGATCCCGGGATCAGCAGCACGCCATTTGTCAGATACGCCGCCTGCACGTGGTTGCGATCCAGCGTACCCTTGATATGGGGCAACAGCGAATTGTTGGGATCCGGGTTCCGGTCAAACAGGTCGTAAGAGGCTTCGACCATTTTTGCGGCCAAGGCGATGTCGTATCTAAAGCTCACGGTGATCAGTCCATTTTGAATATGTGCGACTATGGCGCGAAAACGCAAAGCTGTGAAGAGGCACGGCTCAGCCCAGCCAATGGCGCACTATGTCTGCAATCTCGTCCGGGCGCTGGTGCAACAGCCAGTGATCCGCGCCCGCAACGTCAACGCGGGTCAGGTCCGCGGCAAACTCTTCCAACCCGTCGGTTGACATGGGCAGCAACGCGGTGTCCCCGTCCCCCCAGATCAACAGGTGCGGGCAGCGCACATGCAGGCGGTCAAGCGGCAGATCGGGCATATCGATGGGTACACCGGGGTCGGCCACCACAAGGGGCGAGGCGCGATACCAGTTGATCATGCCGCGCAAGCCCGATTGCAGCCATGTGGTTTTGTAGCCTTCCAGTCGGTCCCCGATGAGCCAGCTGTTGTCCATGTTGGCAGAAAACAACTGCATCAGCCGGGCAAAGTCGTCGGCTTCCAGCACCTCTTCGGACCGTGGGCTGCGCAGTTTGTTGATGTATTGCGATGCCTCGGACTGTGCGCCGCCTGCAGCCATGGCGCGCTGGAATGGTACGGGGTGCACGCCATTGGCGATGATCAGGTGGCTGACCAACTCAGGGCGGAACATCGCGAGGCCATAGGCCACGGATGCCCCCCAATCATGGCCCATCACGATTATGGGCGCGTCATCTGCGATCAAGGCGGCCATATCCGCCACCAGTTCGGGCAGGGCATAGGCGCTGACCTCGTCGGGGGCATAACTTGCGCCATAGCCGCGCTGATCGGGGGCGATGCAATGAAACTGGTCCGCCAGGCGCGTGGCCAGATCGTCCCACGCCCCGCCATACTCGGGAAAGCCATGCAGCATCAGCAGCTTGGGCAGGCCGGGCGTGCCCCATTCGCGGACGGTAAAACTGCGCCCGTTCAGATCACGCTGCGCGGTGCGCATCACTGGTCGCGCGCTTTGGTTTCAAACCGTAACCCCTTGGCTGTGCGCGGGGCAAACCCGGTCCAATAGCTGTGGTCCTCGGTCGGAGCGCCCGCTTCGTCCAGATCGGTCAGGCCGTCATCAGAATTCACAGTCAGGTCCAGATACGCCTCTTTGTCGCTGTCGCCCTTCAGGTGAATGTCCATAAAGGCGGTGGCGAAATGCTGCGCGATATTGTTCATCCGAACAGTGTCCCAAACCGCATCGGCATAGTGCTCAAACGGCAGAAAATCGAGACCCTCGGCAGGCTCCCAGCTTTCGGCAGGGGCGGGCATCGGCGCGGCGGCGTTGTGGTTGGCGTGGTTGAAGGTCAGCAGGTGGCGGCGGACATTGACCGCCCCGTCAAAGATACCCCGGATGGCGTCATAGACCGAAACATCGTCCGCGCCGCCCGCCATCAGCAACGTCGGAACGCGCAACCCTGCCAGACCGCCGGTGTCCCAAAAGCCGGCATTGTTGCCCCAGGGCCCGATGGCAATGACGGCCTTGATACGCGGATCCATCAGCGCCTCGTGGCTGTCCGACATCGCCAGATGCTGGGCCAGCAGGCCCTCGGGCGTGCCCCAACTGTATTCGGTTGACCCTTGGGTGACGCCCGCACCGCCAAATATCAGCGCCCCGTACCCACCCATCGAATAGCCGATAACGCCGGTGTTTGTGGCATCGACAATCTCACCCAGCGGGCCCTCCAGCGCTGCCATGTGATCCACGACAAACGCCTGATCCAACGGGCGGTGCAGCAAGGTCGATCCAAACGCACCCTGATCGGAATAGGTACTGTCCGTGTGGTCAATAGACACCGTGACATACCCCTTTGAGGCCAGGTTTTCGCCAAGATGGCTCATCAGATATCGATTGCCGGGATACCCATGGCTTATGACAATCAAGGGAAAGCGCGTCCCGCTGGCCGGAGTGGCATCGCGGGCGGCCCGACCCGTCAGCGTGACTTTACGGCTGCCATCGCGCAGCGTGGCGGTGTAGCTGCCGCCCTGCGCGGTTCCCAAGGCCGCCGGATACCACACTTCAAGGGTAAGGGGGCGGTCATAGCTTGGGATGTCCTTGCCATCGATATTCAGCACATCAATGCTGTCTGGGATTGTGGCCTGCAGCGTCTGCACCCCAATGGGAAAGGTGCCAAAGGCGGCCAGAGCTGGCGCATCAGGGCGGACCTGATCAATCGGATTGGCCAGGGTCGTGGTCCCCGAAACCGCAAGTGCGGCAGCAGCGGCAAGAAAAGGGGCAGTTTTGGAAGTCATTGGGTGCAGTCCTTGATGGGCCCGGGTTGGGGAAGGTCGTCAACATCGGTCACCGCATACACGCGCAATGTGACAGAGCCGCTCACGCAATCAACTGTTTACAGATCATCCCCCGCACACGCAAACAGACACGCAAACAATCGCACGGATCTGTTATGTCATATCGAAAGGGGTTGAGGCGCTCAGAGCAAGGCCTTACATCCATGAGCATGCACAAGACCCGTCTGTTTCCAATGGCCCTGATGCTGGCAGCCGCCCCTCTGGCTGCACCTGCGCATCCGCACGTTTTCGTGGACACCGGGCTGCGGCTGGTGATTGACGCGGATGGTACACTGACCGGGATCGAGGTCAGCTGGACCTACGACGATTTCTATTCCCTGCTGCTGTTTGCCGACCTCGGGCTTGATCAGGATGGTGACAGCCAGCTGCGTCCGGACGAGGTGCGCCGCCTCGATGGCTTTGATCTGCAATGGGTCGATGGGTTTGAGGGGGACGCATATGTCCTGCGCAACGGTACGCCCATTGCGCTTGGAGCACCCGAGGGGCGCGGCGTCTCGGTGGAAAACGGGCTGATCACAACCACCCACTTTCGCGCAGCCAACGCGCCTGCCGACGGTCTGGTGATCAAGGCTTATGATCCCACCTTTTACACCGCCTACACTCTTGTGGGCGAGGTCGGCGTGGACGGCCCCTGTTCGACCAGCGTGCTGCCCGTCGACCTCGACGCGGCCTATTCCCTGGCCGAAGAATTGCTTTACGGCGGCTCTTATGACCCCAACACTGATGAATACCCCGCTGTGGGCGAAGCCTTTGCCGACACCGTGACCTTGTCATGCGCGGGCTAAGGATCGCCGTTCTGGTCGGGACTGTGGCTGTTCTGCTGTGGCTTTTTGCCTTGGGTGGGATGGGCGATATCGGGCGCTGGGCTGCAATTCAGCAACGCGAGGCGCAAACAGCACTTGCCGGGGGGCTGCGCGCGGTGCGGGCAGGGGAACCGGGGGCCTGGCTGGCGCTGATGGGGATTTGCGGGGCTTACGGGTTCTTTCACGCGGCTGGGCCGGGGCATGGCAAATTGGTGATTGGTGGATACGGTGCTGCCGCGCGAGTGACCGCGGTACGGCTGTCTGGTCTTGCACTGGCTTCGTCCCTGGCACAGTCCTTTACCGCTATTGCATTGGTCGCTCTGGGCGCATTCGTGCTGGGCTGGGGCCGCGTGCAAATGACAGACACCGCGGAAAAGGTACTGGCACCGGCCAGCTACGGCGCAATCGCTCTTGTGGGCCTGTGGCTGTTGGTGCGCGGGCTGCGCCGGGTCTGGTCAACGCAGTACCATGACCACACGCATGATCCCGCCCATGAAGTGGACGACGACGGGCACTGCCATAGCTGCGGTCATGCCCATGGTCCCTCTGTCGAACAAGCGGCGCGTGTGGCGTCACTGCGCGACGCGATTGCGATCATCGCCTCCATCGCCATACG
>JBCCBC010000038.1:0-14662 GCA_039814435.1 Pseudomonadota bacterium | reverse complement strand
TCACGACACCGGGCCAAACACTTCTGGCCCTAGCAACACTGGCCTTAGCAACACTGGCCCCACCCAGTGGCCGCGTCCTCCGGCCTGTCTGTGCGCCGCGCAGCTGGACCTGCCTCCGGTCAATGCCCGCATCGCAGTGGCCGGGCTTGTCATCCTGCGCCAGCGGCCCGGCACCGCCAAGGGGGTGATTTTCCTCACCCTTGAGGATGAAACCGGCGTGGTGAACATCATCGTCTGGCGTCACATCTATGAAAAGTTCCGCCGCGCGGTGGTGGCCGGGCGCATGCTGCGCGTCACCGGACGAATGCAGCGCGCCCACAGTGTCACCCACGTGCTGGCAGAAGAGATCGAGGATATCTCGGCCATGCTCGACCAGCTTTTGGCCGAAGATACTGGCCGACAGATGGCGTCTGAGGCCCGCACCGACACCTGGGACCGCCGCCAGGGGGACTGACCCAGGCTGAGGGCTAGGCAGATGCGTGCGCCCGCGATATAGTCGGCTCAAAGCCCAAAGAGGCCTGAGCAGAGACAGACCCATGGTATCCAGATCCCTTATGTGCGCCCTTGCGGCCAGTGTGGCCCTTGTGGCCTGCACCGAAAACGGCACCGTCACATCCGCCTCCAACATCGATCCGATCTCGCTTGCGACGGCCCCGCCCGGTGCGGCCCCCGGCACCTGCTGGGGCAAGAACGTCACCCCCGCCGTGGTCCAGACAGAAACCCGCAAAGTGCTGCTGCAACCTGCGCAGATCAGCAGCGATGGCAGGGTGCAGGCCCCACCCATCTACAAGTCCGAGACCCAGCAGGTGGTTGTCAAACCCCGCCGTGAGACATGGTTTGAGGTTTTGTGCGCTGCCGACATCACGCCGGACTTCATCGCTTCTGTCCAGCGCGCGCTTGAGGCGCGTGGCTATTACCGAGGGCCGATTACAGGCACGTTGGATCCCCGCACCACAGCCGCCATAGGCCGCTATCAACGTGATGAAGGACTGCAAAGCGACACGCTATCGATTGCAGGCGCACGCAAGTTAGGGTTGGTCGCAGTCACACAAACGGCTGAGGGCTAGGGCCTCACCCCCGCCCTCTATTTGAACTGCGGCGCTCGTTTTTGGAATGTTGCAGCCACCACTTCCATCTGATCGGGTTTGCCAATCAGGGCGGCTTGTACCCGGCTTTCTTCCAACAGCACCGCCTCGGCTGGTGCCGTTTCGGCCACAGTGACCAGTGCCTTGGCCGCGCGCAGGGCAGATGGAGATTTCAGCGCCAGGCTGTTGGCCAGCTCAAGGGCCGCTGCAAGTGGGTCATCCGCAAGCTCGGTCACGAGGCCAAGGTGTTCGGCCTGCGACCCCGACACGGGCGCGCCCGTATAGGTCAGTTTACGCAGCACATCCGAGCGCACAAGGCGCGGCAACAGCACCATGCCCCCCATATCCGGCACAATCCCCCATTTCATTTCCATCACAGCCAGTTTCGCATCCGGGCTGGCGATCCGGATATCCGCCCCGAGCGCCAATTGCAGCCCCGCCCCGTAGCAGACCCCGTGAATCGCTGCGATCACCGGCACCGGCACCCTGGTCCAGACCATCGCAACCTCTTGCCACTGATTGGTGGTGCCATCCCCATGCGTGCGCGGCATCAGCAGATCATTGGGGTCTTGCCCGATCATCGCGCTGAGCCCACCGATATCGATTCCTGCACAAAACCCTTTGCCCTCGCCTGAAATCACGACGGCCCGCGCATCGGATGCGGCGACCTCGTGTCCTGCAGCGATCACCGCGTCAATCATGGCCTGATCCACCGCGTTCATCTTGTCGGCGCGTGTCAGCCGCACGTGTGCGATGTGGCTGTCGTATGTGAGAGTGACGCGGGGGGTATCGGACATGTCGTGGTCTCCTTGCATGCGTCCCACCAAAGCCGATCACTCTGTGTCGCGCCAGCAAAACGTCAGGGCACTTGCTGCCAAGCTATGGCACCAGCTTGTCGATGGCGCGCATCATTCCCAGACTTTTGTCATAGACAAGCGTCAGCACGCGCCGCCCGCCACCTGCGCGCAGCCCAAATCCGGGCACAACACGCACGCTTGCCGTTGCGGCGGCTGTGACCAAAAACCCGCGTCGTGTCATCTTGGCCATGTGGGCTCCTCCAGTTGCGAATGATTCTCATATAGGGACTAAGACGCGAAACGCCAAATCCTTGCCTCTGTGCGGGCCCCGCGTTACGCCTTGCCGATGACTGATCTTCGCCTGACCCCGCTTGCCGCCAGCCTGCCCTCAACCGTTCCATTTGTGGGACCCGAAGCCCAGGAACGCAGCCGCGGCGCGCCCTTTGACGCACGGCTGGGCGCGAACGAGAGCACCTTTGGCCCCTCGCCCAAGGCTATCGCGGCCATGAGCGCTGCAGATCACTGGAAATACGGCGATCCGGAAAACCATGACTTGCGCGCAGCCCTGTCTGCGCATCTGGGCATTGATCCCGCCCATCTCATGGTTGGTGAGGGCATTGACGGTCTGCTGGGCTACCTCGCCCGCCTGTTTGTCGGTCCCGGGGATCATGTGGTGACCTCGGACGGGGCCTATCCCACGTTCAACTATCACGTGGCAGGCTATGGCGGCACCTTGCACAAGGTGCCTTACGTTGAGGATCACGAGGATCCTGGCACCTTATTTGCCAAGGCGCGCGAGGTGGGTGCCAAACTGGTGTACCTCGCCAATCCCGACAATCCGATGGGCACCTGGCATGATGGGCCAACCCTGGCCCGTGCGCTGGATACTTTGCCGGAGGGTACGGTGTTGGTTCTGGATGAAGCCTATATCGATTGTGCGCCTGCAGGTACGGCCCCCGAGATTGCGCCGGATGATCCCCGCGTGATCCGCATGCGCACCTTTTCCAAAGTCTATGGCATGGCCGGTGCCCGCGTTGGTTACGCGAGTGGCGCGGCGCCGCTGATTGATGCCTTTAACAAGGTGCGCAATCACTTCGGGATGAACCGCAGTGCGCAAGCCGGAGCGTTGGCCGCGTTGGCGGATCAGGACTATGTCGCGGATGTGCTGGCCAGGATTGACGCCTCTCGCGGCGAGATCGCTGGTATCGCGGCCGACAGTGGGCTGACCGCCCTGCCCTCGGCCACGAATTTTGTGGCGATTGACTGTGGCCGTGATGGCAGCTTTGCCAAGGCGATCCTTGAGGGGTTGATTGCGCGCGGCGTCTTTGTGCGGATGCCGTTTGTGGCCCCACAAAACCGGTGCATCCGGGTCAGCTGTGGCGGTGCGTCCGAGATGGCGGCCCTGGCAGCGGCCCTGCCTTTGGCCGTGGCGGACGCGCAAAGGGGCTGACAGGCCAGATTGTCGCATTATAGTCTTGGCCGAGCAGAGCGGTTTGCGAGGCTGTCATGAACGATCACGAGATGGGACGTGCGCCCAATTACACCAATGCCTGCATCGTCATGTTTGGTGTCAATATCACCTGGGTTCTGGTGGCGATCTGGGCGATCTGGGGATTGATTGCGGCGGGGTTGCTTGCCCTGGGCGTGAACCATCTGATGTCGCGGGTTCAAGTGTGGGCAGCCCAGCGACAGGCGGCTTCGATCCGGCGCGGCAAGCAAATTTGATGGAGCTTCAGGGTCGGCGTGCGCCCCTGGTCGTGGAGGCCAGCCTATCGGTTTCCTATGTAGCAGGGGCCAGCCCCAAGTTTCTCTCAGCGACGGGGGGCCCGCCCCAAGTTTCTTTAAGCGATGGGGGGCCAGCCCCCCGGACGCTCCGCGTCTCCCCCCGGGATATTTTTGGCCAAGAGAATTAGCCTTTGGCGATGATGCTTGCGGCGCCATCCAGCGCCCCCCGTCCGTGCGGGATTTCAAGGGCAGTCAGCCCGGCTTCAATCCCGCCAAGCAGGCCGAGGATCATATGCCCATTTACGTGCCCCATATGCCCAAGCCGGAAGAAGCCGTGCCAGGCTGGATCACCGGGGGGGGCCATCCCCAGTCCGATCCCGAGTGTCAGGCCCAGATTGTGGTCCACCCAGTCCCGCAGCGCGGTTCCGTGCGGCGCGCCGATCCGCAGCGCCGTCACCGCGCAACTGCGGTGGGCGGGATCCACGACATTCAACTCCAGCGGACCGTCCTGACCCCACGCCTCGCACGCCGCCCAGATCGCCTGCGCCAACAGCTTGTGACGCCGCCAGACCTGTTCGATCCCTTCGCCGTGGAGCATATCGAGCGCGGTGCGCAGCCCATAAAGATGGTGCGTTGGGGCGGTGCCGTTCCAGTACATAAAGAACTCTTCGGGGTTGGCGCGCGGCTGCCAGTCCCAATAGCGACTGACCCGTGGCATTGCTGCCCTGACCGCTTGCGCCCGGTCGTTGAAGAAGACAAATGACATGCCGGGGGGCACCATGAGCCCCTTTTGGCATCCCGCAACCATGACATCGACGCCCCAGGCATCCATTTCGAACTGATCGCATCCAAGCGAGGCAATGCAATCCGCCATCAACAGGGCCGGGTGGCCTGTCGCATCGAGCGCACCGCGCAGTGCTGAGATGTCATTGCGCACCGATGTCGACGTGTCGACATGGACCGCCAGCACAGCCTTGATCCGGTGCTGGGTGTCAGCCAGCAAGGTCTCGGCGATGCGGTCCATATCCATCGGCGCGCGCTTGCCGAAATCGAGGATCTCGACCTGCGCCCCCAGCCCGTCTGCCATATCCCCCCAACCATGCCCAAACCGCCCCGTAGCCGGCACAAGCACCGTATCACCGGGCGAAATTGTGTTGGCCAATGCGGCCTCCCACGCCGCGTGGCCGTTGCCGATATACATCGCCACGTGCCCCGCAGTGCGCGCAACCGCCTTGAGATCCGGCACAAGGCTCGCAGCGATGTCGACCAGCTCGCCTGCATAGATATTCGGAGCAGCCCGGTGCATGGCCTGCAACACGGCATCGGGCATCACAGAAGGGCCCGGAATGGCAAGGTAGTCGCGCCCGTGGCTGGCAATCGAAGATGTGGGCGAGGATGTGGGCATAGATGTCTCCGGCAATAAGGCGCGCATGATCTGCATCCGCGCGACACTAGCGTGCTGCAGCGCGGCGTCAATCGAGGGGTGTGCTTGCCCCGGCCAAAGGCGCGCGCTACACGTGGCCCCTGACGGATTTCATCGGAGCGCGGCAGACGCCGTTTGGATGCCACACGTGACACTGACCACCCCCGAAGAGCCCACAACCGCCTCTGGTCCGCTGTTGCGCTGGCTGTGGCACGGCTACCTCAAGAAACACACGCGGCTTATGGCTGTGGCGGTGTTTTTCATGCTGATCGAAGGGTCGATGCTGGGCGCGCTCAGCTATATGATGCAACCGATGTTTGACAGCGTGTTTGTGGCCGGCGATGGCGGTTTGCTGATCTGGGTTGGCGTGTTTGTCATCGCAATTTTCGTGGTGCGCGCCTCTTCTTCTGTTGTGCAAAAGTTGATCCTGACCCGGGTTGCGCTGAAGACCACCGCCGATTTGCGCATTGATCTGCTGGATCGGATCATGTTGCAGGACGGTGCATTTCACCAAAACCACCCGCCCGGGTTCCTGATCCAGCGGGTTCAGGGCGATGTGGGGGCGGTGGCCATTGTCTGGCGCGCCATTATCACTGGTGCCGGGCGCGACTTTTTGGGTTTGCTTGTCTTGCTGGGTGTGGCGATCAGTGTTGACCCGATCTGGGCGTTGCTGGCGTGCATCGGCATTCCTGTTCTGGTGCTGCCCGCCGCGATGGCGCAACGCTTTGTGCGCGAACAGTCGCGCGAGGCGCGCGATCTGAGCGCCAGCCTGTCCACCCGCCTTGACGAAGTGTTTCACGGGATTGTGCAGGTCAAGCTGAACGCGTTGGAACGCTATCAGGCGCGCCAGTACCGCACCTTGACCAACCGGTTCAACAAGGTCGAGATGAAAACCGCGTTTGGCAGTGCAGCCATTCCAGGCATGATCGACGTCATCTCGGGCATCGGGTTCATGGCTGTGATCCTGTATGGCGGGTCCGAGATCATTTCGGGTGAAAAGACCATCGGTCAGTTCATGACCTTTTTCACCGCGATGGGCTTTGCTTTTGATCCGATGCGCCGACTGGGCGGGATTGCCGGGTTGTGGCAGTCGGCTGCGGCCTCCATTGAGCGGGTCAAGGAGTTGGTGGATGCGCCCATCGCGTTGTCCTCGCCCCCGTCCCCGGTGCCTGCGAACCTGACCAGCACAGATATTGAGCTGGACGATGTACACTTGTCTTACGGCGAGACCACAGTGCTCAAGGGCATATCGGTGCTTGCGAAAGCCGGGCAGACCACAGCGCTGGTGGGGGCGTCGGGTGCGGGCAAATCCACGATCTTCAACTTGCTCACGCGGCTGCTGGACCCGCAAGGTGGGATGGTGTCTGTGGGCGGAGTGCCGACCACGGATATGGACCTGGATGTGTTGCGCAGCCTATATTCGGTTGTCACCCAAGAGGCACTGCTGTTTGACGAGACACTGCGCGAGAACGTTTTGCTGGGCCGCACCGATGTCAGTGATGAGCGCCTGCAAGAGGTGCTGGATGCCGCTCATGTCACCGATTTTCTGGACAATCTGCCTGACGGGCTCGACAGCCATGTGGGGCCGCGCGGCTCTGCCCTGTCCGGGGGCCAGCGTCAGCGCGTTGTGATCGCGCGCGCCTTGCTGCGCGACACACCGATCCTATTGCTGGACGAGGCGACATCGGCGCTGGATGCCCAGTCGGAAAAAGTGGTGCAGGATGCGCTCGACAGGCTGTCGAGCGGGCGCACGACGATTGTGATTGCGCACCGCTTGTCCACCATTCGCAACGCTGACCAGATTGTTGTGATGGACCGGGGCGAGGTCAAGGACACCGGCACCCACGAAGAGTTGCTGGAGCGCGGTGGCATCTACGCTGACCTCTACCGGTTGCAGTTCAAAGAGGGCAAAACCGTCATCGATAACCAAAGCGCGCTGGCCGTGGGCAAACGTGAGTTGACCCAGACCAAGCAGGCACCGGGTCTGTTGACCCGTCTGCGGTTGCGCCTGCTGGGATAGCGCCCCTCTTGCCAGCCCGGACTGTCCCTGCATATTCTGCATGCCATGAGATATGTGACGCTATTGATGATCGCGCTGGCCTCGGGCCAGGCTCAGGCCAATTCCCATGATGCCCAGGAATACGAGCTCTTGGCCCGCAGCACTTGCGCCGAAGAGATGCGGATCGCAGTCCACCGGTTCAGTCAGGGTGCCTGGGGCAGCAAATCCTGGTGGACACTGCAACCGGACGAAGAGTTTTACCTGACGGATGCCGGGCAACGCCTGACCCACCAGATCGGCCTGCGTGTGCTGATCCTTTATGGTGAAACCGCCACCGGTCAGGGGTATTTCCAGACGGGGCCGACTGTTGCCGAAGAAATGGCGATCCAGATCAACCCAACGCAATTCGCCCTTGGTCGCCCAGTGTCGGGCGACATTGACGGGCTCACCTACCGTTTTGATATCCCGTGCGAGGATCAATAAGCCCTATGAAACACGCGTTCCTGTCCCCCGTCGCCGCGCTTTTGGCGCTGTGCGCAGCTTGGCCTGCAGCGGCTGAGTTTCCCAAGAACATTGCCCGCGACGTCATCATTGAAAACCGCTGCGAGGACAGTTGGCGCTTTGTTTTTGTCCACTCTCCCCGGCCCGGCGAGTGGCTGAAATCCGGGTTCTACCTGCTGGACCCCGGCGAGCGGATCAAACCAACCCGCGATGGTGGCGCAGTACAGCACCGCGACAATGCCAGTCTTTACTATTACGGCGAGCGCGCAGATGGACAGATGCGCACAACCGGTGATCACGGCATCAATTTCGCAGACGCGTTTTACAATGGGCGCGAGGCCATACGGATCATGCGCGGCAAATCCCTAGAGGTCTGGCACGACTGCTGAGGGTGGGCTAGCGCCGGTAGGCCCGTGCAAGTGCCGCCACATCCGCCCCCGCAAAGTACCGCGCCAGGGTCCAGCAATTGCGCGCGCCGCGCCGCACCCAGCCTTGCTTGCGGTATCTTTCGGCGCTGGTGACGGCCGTAGCGTCCAGGCGCACCAGATGGCCACGCAGAGCGCGCACAAGGGCCACGTCTTCCATCAGGGGGATATCCGGGTATCCGCCGACCCGCGCGTACAGCGATTGGCGGATCAACAGGCCCTGATCGCCGTATGGCAGTCCAAACAGGGCCGCGCGCAGGTTGGCCCAGGCCGCCACGGCCCGCCCGCCCCGATCAAAGCGCAAGCGAAAGTATCCCGCATCCGCGGTTCCCAGATGCGCATTGACCGCCCGCGTCCACCCCGGAGCCAAGACCGTGTCAGCATGCAGGATCAACAGCCATTCGCCCTGTGCCGCCGCACAGCCGCGTCGCAATTGCCCACCCCGCGATGGCGGCCCCGACAGGATCTGAGCCCCCCAGGCATCCGCGACGGCACAGGTTTCGTCCTCTGATCCTGCATCCGACACAATCAGTTCCGAAATCAGCCCGGCTTCCAACCCTTCCATCAACCCGTGCAAGCACTGCGCCAGCACAGCCCCCGCGTTCAGCGTCGGGACAATGACAGAGATTGGTGCAGGCATGCGCGCGCCCCCTTTTGTCGGTGCATCACGCTGCTATATGACAAGTCAGCGCCAGAAAAGGCCAAATGGAGAACTTATCCAATGCCAGACCGCCATATCTTTCGCCTTTCGGGGCCCGACACGCGCAGCTTTCTGCAAGGGTTGGTGACAAATGATGTAGATGGTGTTGATACCGGGCTGGTCTATGCCGCGTTGCTGACCCCGCAAGGAAAATACCTTGCCGATTTCTTTCTTGCTGCGGACGGGGGCGATGTTTTGCTGGATGCCGACAGCGCGCAGGCCGACGCGCTGCGGACGCGGTTGGGAATGTACAAATTGCGCGCAGATGTCACGATTGCAGACAGTGATCTATTCCTGCACCGCGGGCTTGGGCCTGCTCCACAGGATGGCTTTGCCGATCCGCGCCATGCCGAGATGGGTTGGCGCGCCTATCGATCCGAGGCTGCCAAAGAAGAGTCTATCGATTGGACGGCTTTGCGTGTGACCCATGTGATCCCTGAAACTGGGGTGGAACTGACCCCGGACACCTTCATTCTGGAAGCCCGGTTTGAAGCCGTGAACGGCGTGGATTTTCGCAAAGGGTGCTATGTGGGCCAGGAAGTGACCGCGCGGATGAAACACAAGACCACTTTGCGCAAGGGTCTGGCGCAAGTCGCGATTTCAGGTGTCGCAGCCCCAGGGACTGGCATTGTTGCAGGCGACAAGGTCGTCGGGACAGTGTTGAGCCGGTCTGAGGATCACGCGATTGCATATCTGCGTTTTGACCGCGCACAAGGGGACATGACCGCAGGCGATGCGCGCGTGACGTGGGTGGGATCCGGAAACTGACACAGTTTCCGGCCAAAAAACCGTGTCGGTTTTTTGCGCGTCGCCTCCCCCGGTCTGCGATCAGGCGCGCTCGGAATATTCCATCGTTTCGGTATTAACCACGATGTCTTCGTCCTGCCCGACAAAGGGGGGCACCATGACCTTGATCCCGTTGTCCAGCACGGCAGGTTTGAACGAGTTGGCTGCGGTTTGTCCTTTGACCACCGGTTCCGTCTCGACAATCTTGCAGACCACCTTCTGAGGCAATGACGCGCTCAGCGCCTCTGTCTCGTAGAACTCAACAACAACCGTCATGCCGTCCTGCAAAAACGGGCGACGTTCGCCCAATATCTCGGCGGACAGCTCGATCTGCTCATAAGTGTCCGTGTCCATAAAGACGAGCATGCCGTCATTCTCATAGAGGAACTGTTGGTCTTTTTGCTCAAGCCGCACTTTTTCGACTTTGTCGGCACTGCGAAAGCGTTCGTTCAGCTTGGACCCGTTGCGCAAGTTGCGCAGTTCAACCTGCGCAAAGGCACCGCCCTTGCCTGGTTTGACGTGGTCGACCTTTACCGCCCCCCACAATCCGTCATTGTGTTCCAGCACGTTTCCGGGCCGTATCTCGTTTCCGTTAATTTTAGGCATGTGGCAAAACCATGGCAAAAGGTTGATGAAAAGTTGATGCTCCCTATATCTCGGGGATGCAGGCGGGACAAGGCAACCACATACAGTGCTGCACCTGCAGCAAGATATGCAAGAAACGCAACGGTGCTATGCAAATTGAGGGTATCCGAATCGACACGGATAGGCCATAACGAGCGTCACGCCGAAAACACAAGAGCAAGAATAAAAGGAAGGACGACGAATGAAAGATTTCGTTGACGGCACAGCCTTTAACAACGAACAAGGCAACCGTGCACGTAAACTGTTTGCAGCTGTCGTACTGGCTGCGCTTGACGACGCTATTGCCGACGACAAGAAATATGGCAATGGTCCCGAGCAGATTGCCCGCTGGGCACGTTCGCGCGATGGGCGCGAAGTGCTGAGCTGTGCGGGTATTGACCCCAATGAGCGGGTCGTAAACGGGCTGATGGAATTTGTCGGCAAAGGTGTCAGGACATCTGTCGCGCTGAGCCGCGAAGAATCCGAGCGTCGCAACGCCGCACAACAGGCCGAAGCTGCCTGAACAACACCACGCAAGTTACGCTGCTAAGGAAAACGCGCCCCTCTGCCGGGCGCGTTTTCTTTTGTTCTCAGCCATCTACGAAAAAGAACAGCCACTGGCGCACCACCCACAACTCTGCCGCTAACAGGCATATTGTGCACACCTTTGCCCAGATTGGAATGCGCCGCAGCCACAGGATCACAGCCGCACCCACCGCCAGCCCGGCCTCAAGTGGCGCAACCCAGGTCGCGCCATGTGCGCGGTCCCAATAGCTGACCGGGCTTTCAAACACCCACGCCGACACAGGCCAGAAATGTGGCCGCCCGTCATCGTGATGCAGCGGAAAATCCAACGCGATGTGCAACAGCGCGGCGCCCGCCAGCGCGGTGGCCCAGGGCACCTGCCGTATGATCGCGACCGCCAGGATCACCCCCCACACCAAAACCGAATTGTCGATGGCAAACACCGTTTGCCACGCGTCCGAAAAGTAAAGCTCGTTGAAAACCCGTTGTGGTGGGATGCCCAGCACAAGCATCGACACCCCTGCCATCAGATAAAGCGACAGGTCCGGCAGCATCGCACCGACGAAAGCGGCGGCCAAAATGCCGGACTGTGCGGGACGACCAAACGCGGCAGCACCAATCAACAGGTGCGCAGGTGTGTTCACGTTCCGGTGCCTTGCGCACGCAGCGGGCGCACGTCAAACGTGATCCGTGTCATTCAAGTTCTTGCGCGGCCAAGGCCCGATGGATTTCACGCCGCACCAATTTGCGCACATTGCGCGTAATCCGCTCGCCCAAAGCCCCCTGCAACTCTTCGCGCACGATGTCGCTGACCAGTTCGCGCAAGGCTTCTTCGTCCAACACATCTTCGTCTGTCGAAAATATCTGCGCCGGTTCCACGTCGTCTTCTGGAGCAGTCCGAGTGTTCACAAAGGCCGCATAGGCCGGCGTCTCATCGGCTTGCACATCCCCTGCGTCTTCCCAGGCCATGGCCGGGGCCTCGGTACCTGCATAGTCGTCTGTGCCGGGATCATCTGGTTCAAATTCCTCGTCCCGCCCACCGATCAACGTTTCAAGCGCGGCAATTTTCTCGCCCAGGGTTTGCGTCTCAGACACAGCGTCTTCTGGGTGATCCATTTCCGGCTCACCTGCGTCCTGAGGCTCTTCGTGATCTGCGTCTTCTTCGACATGCGCAGCATCATCTGGCGCAGCCTCTGTGTGGTGGGTGTCGTATTGTTCTTCAGCGGTACCATCCACAGAGTTCGTATCATGGTCTGCGTTTTGCTCGGTTTCATTCAGAGTGTCGCTGGCCTCGGCCTCAGCATCATCCCATGCGTGTTCGGGCTTATCCTCAGACGCGGCATCAGCCTCGACAAACACGAACGGCGCTTCTTGTGCCGCCTCATCTGCAAAGGCCTCTTCTTGCGCGTATGTACGCGCCTCTTCTTCAGGCTCGTCAGTCGGTTCAGAGGACGTGTCCGCGCGATCCTCATCCACGTCTGCGTGATCAAACGCGTGTTCTTCGATCTCACCGGCCTCATCGTCAGCGTCATCGCTGCGCAGGTCCGCTTCAGGCGCGCGCGCGCTCTCTTCAGCCTTGTGCTCTTCGTCGGGCTCCGGGGTTGGGTCATCCATCACGCGCAAGGACGGGGTCAGCACCAGTCGGTCTGCTGATGCAGCTTCTGCTGGGTCAGTGTCCGGGCGTTTTTCATCAGACACCAGACGGCGGATCGACGCCAGAACGTCCTCCACCTCGGTGTTGGTCATTGGATCAGACATTTTTTATACCACTCGTAGCCTCGGACCATAGTCTACCAAGCCCGCAAGAGTCGCACAACACTGTCGCGAAAACCTTAATCGATTTGCAGAGCGCGAAGGACTTTGTCCAGTTGCTTGCCCTGTTTCGACAGGCGCGCTGGCCCATCCTTGACCAGGTTGTAATAGGCTGCCGGGTCGTAAATTTGCACCGGCAAACGCAACCGCTGCGCCGTCAGCAAACCCATTGATTCCAAGACAGAATAGGACGCGATATACTGATCAGCCTGCGCCGAGATGCGGGTGGATTCCGCATCCAGCAGGTCCTGTTCGGCATCCAGCACATCAAGGGTCGTGCGCGCGCCCAGCGTTGCCTCTTCTCTGACCCCCTGGAAAGCGACACGCGCGGCGCGAATTTGACGTTCAGATGCCGCCAAACTTGCGCGCGCAGCCACAAGATCGGCAATCGCGTTCACCACATCCTGTTGCACGATGTGGCGCACATTGTGCAAGTTCCCGCGCGCTGCATCACGCACCGCTTGTGCGCGGCGTTCATTGGCGGACAACTGGCCCCCGGCATAAATCGGACCAGACACACTGATACCAACCGTACCGGTCTGGGACTCTGTCGGCGTGTTGAACGTGTCAGAAAGACCAAGCGTGCCCTCCAACGAAACCGTTGGCCGCGTATCTGCGCGCGCCGCCGTGATCAGCAATTCGTTTGCCGACACCTGATGGCGGGCCTGCATCAGGTCCGGGTGAGTGCGCACGGCCACGGCTTGCGCGCTTTTAATGTCGGTTTCTGTCTGCGGAAGGCGCGGCACACTCGACAAACGGCCAGGCTGGCGCCCGGTTGCGTTGGCGTATTCGGCCTGCGCTTGCAGCAGGTCGCGCTGCGAGGCGGCCACGTTGCTGCGGGCCTGCGCAACCGCAGCCTCGGCCAATGCGACGTCGGTGCGTGTGACCTCGCCCACTTCAAACCGGTCTTGGGCGGCGCGCAATTCCTGTTGCAACAGGCGCTCGTTATTCTGGCTCAGCGCCACAAATTCCTGCTGCCGTCCGACGTTGAAAAACGCAACGGCGGCGCGCAACAAAATGTTCTGTTCCACACTCAAAAGCGACGCGCGGGTGGCAAGGACGGTTTCCTTGCTGGCCTCGATCCGGGCCGCATCCGCACCGCCATCAAACAACTGCAACGTCGCCGACAGCCCGACAGTCGCCGAAGTCGATCCGATATCTATCGAAATGCCACGTGTGGTACTCGATGCAGAATCGCCGAATTGACGGGTCAAATCCGCCGACCAGCTCACGATCGGGCGCAATGTCGATACGGCGATTGCCACATCTTCGTCGGCCGCCCGCAGCAGGGCACGGTTCTGATCAAGCAGACCGCTGTGCCCATAGGCCCCGACCAGCGCATCTGCCAGCGTATCCGCCTGCGCCATAGAAGAAACCGCAATGGACGTCGACAGGGCGACAAAGACACCTGCACCTTTTGTCATGCGCCGCCAATTCCCGCTCAAAAGTGATCTGCTCATGTAGTGCCGCCCCCTTTTAGGTGTCGTTATACGTCGTGACACTTGGTCCTGTCGTTTGCGTTACATGCTGTCACAGCTGAAACGCGTCGTGTTTCTCAAATCCAGCCAAAACCGGCGCACCGGCGTTGAATACGCGTCGCCATGACACTGCGCCGTCCAACTTGTATCCAACACGGACCTCGCCCAGCGCGCCGTCCATAAAGACGCACGCCATGCGGCCCCCGTCCTTGAGTTGGCTCAAGATATCGTCCGGCACGTGGCTGACCCCGCCTTCGATGATGATCACGTCATACGGCCCGTGTTCGCCTGCCCCTGCGTGCAAGGGCCCCGCATGGGTGATGACATTGTCAATACCGGCGGACATAAGCGCATCAAGCGCCTCGCGCGCCATGTCCTCGTCCTCTTCCAGTGCAACAACCGCTTCGGCCATGTGCGCAATGACAGCCGCAGAATACCCCAGCCCAGACCCGATATCGAGCACCAGCTCGTCTCCGGAGATATCCAGCGCATCGAGTATCTTTGCCAGCGTGCGCGGCTCAAGCAGCACGCGCCCCCCGCCCAGGTTCAGGTTTTCCCCCAAATAGGCAGCTTCGCGCAGGGCGGCCGGAACAAAGTCCTCGCGCTTGACGGACAGCATGGCGTCGATGATCGGGAATTTGGTGACATCAGACGGGCGAACTTGGGTATCAACCATCATGGTGCGGCGGGCGGAGAAGTCTGTCATTGCTGCTAAACTCGTTCGTTCAGAATCCTGTTTTCAGATGTGCCACATCCCAGTGCGTTGAGCAACGCGCAAGCTG
>JBCCBC010000181.1:0-6178 GCA_039814435.1 Pseudomonadota bacterium | reverse complement strand
GCGCAGCACCAAGACAACGGCGGCGGCAAAACCCGAACCGGTTGTGGCCGAACCAGAGCCAGTTGCTGAGGCCCCTGTGGCCGAAGTGGTGGAAGACACGGCCCCTGTACCAGCACCTGCACCTGAACCGGTTGTCGCTGAAGCCGTTGCACCAGACGAGCCGCCAAAGCCCAAGAAGCGTGGCTGGTGGTCACTCGGCAAGTAACCAAGCGGATAGCTTGAGAGGAATGACAAGGGCGCGCTGAAAGGTGCGCCCTTACGCTTTGCGGATCACATATGACTGAATAGGTCCCGACACATCGCTCGAGACGAGGGCGTGCCCGGATTCTGTGCAAAAGTGCGGCATGTCGATCACGGCTGCTGGATCATCTGCCGTGATGGTCAGCGTCTCGCCCTTTTCCAGCGCCATCAATCGCTTGCGCGCTTTTAAGACGGGCAGGGGGCAAAGCAGGCCAGTGGCGTCGAGCGTGTATTTATCATCCATAGCGGTTCAGATAGGGGCGATGTTTCAAACTGTCCACAGACATGTGACCGCACAAGGCGTGACGGGCGGGGCACAGCAGGTTAGGTGGAGTGTATGTTTGGAATAGATATCATTGATGCCAGCCTGCTGCCGGCGATGAGCGTGGCCTTGATGGCAGGCATCATCAGCTTTCTCAGCCCGTGCGTTTTGCCGATTGTGCCGCCCTATCTGGCCTATATGTCCGGGCTTACGGTTGGCGAGATGTCGGACGACACCAAGGGGCGCAACCGGGCGACGGTGACGGCGCTGTTCTTTGTGCTTGGGCTGTCCACGGTCTTTTTGATCCTCGGCTTTGCTGCATCCGCCTTTGGGGCGTTTTTCCTACAGAACCAGGTTCTGTTTGCGCAGATATCGGGTGCGGTCATCATGGTGTTTGGGCTGCATTTCCTTGGCGTGTTCCGGATCCCGTTCCTGGACCGCGAAGCGCGGATGGAGGCGGGGGATCAAGGTGGATCATCCTTTGGGGCCTATATCCTTGGGCTGGCGTTCGCCTTTGGATGGACGCCGTGCATTGGTCCGCAACTTGGCGCGATCCTGACGCTGGCCGCGTCAGAGGCGTCCGTCACGCGGGGCACGTTCCTGTTGGGCATCTACGCGATGGGGCTTGGCATACCGTTCCTGTTGGCGGCGATGTTCATGAGCCGCGCAATGGGGCTCATGAACCGGATCAAGCGCCACATGGCGGTGATTGAAAAGGTGATGGGCGGACTTTTGTTGGTGGTGGGTGCAGCCATGCTGTTTGGCTGGTTCACACGCTTTTCCTTCTGGTTGCTCGAACAGTTCCCGGCGCTGGCCACATTGGGCTAGTCCACACCGCCGCCATAGGACGCCACCTGTTTTCCGTCTCGGAAAACCGCCGGAGACCGCGTCGGTCTCCGCCTTACTTTGGTCAAAGAAAACCGTTACAGTGCACTGAACAGAGGTGCCGTGATGAGCAGTACGCATCCACAAACAGTGACGCGACGCCGGGTGTTTTACATCCCCGGCTACGACCCGATTCATCCCCGGCGATACCGAGAGCTGTTTCGCAAGGAAGGGGCCGCACAAGCAGCGATTTCAGGCTATGACATCGCACTGAAGCCGCGCAAGACAACGCAACACTACGGATGGCAGGTGGACGCCACCATCGACACACAAAGTGTCCACGCCGATGTCGAAGTCCTTGTGTGGTCCGACATCGTGCGCGACAGCATGGATGCCTCGATCCCCGGCACTTATCTGCAACTGGTGCGCACGGCATGGACCTACATCGCCTCGGGTGCGCTGCGCCGGTTGATGCGGCTCAGAAAAGGGCCGGTGATCGCAGCCCTCTATCCGGTCGGCATGCTGTTGGTGCAGCTGGCATTGGCGCTGGCCTTGTGGGCTGTGGTCTGGAACGTCGGGGCTTGGCTGGGTGGCACACTCGGCGCTTGGGCAGGTGCACTGGCCGGGGCCGGGTTGTGTGTTGCTCTGCTGCGATGGTTCAAAGCCCGCGATGGTAAGTTTTTCGCCTATTACCTCATGCACGACTATGCCTATTCCGCCGCCACGCGTGGGGCCAATCCCGCACCACTAGAAGCGCGGATGTCTGAATTTCAGGACGCAATCGCCCGCGCACTCAACGAAAACGTGGACGAGGTTCTTGTCGTTGGGCACTCGTCAGGGGCGCACCTGGCGGTTTCGATCCTTGCGGACCTGATCCGCGAAAACCGGGTGCCAACAGACGGACCTGCATTGGCGTTTTTGTCTCTGGGTCAGGTTGTTCCGATGGTGTCGTTCCTGCCTGATGCGCATCGATTGCGCGGCGATCTGCAGTATTTGTCGTCGCGCGGCGCGTTGACGTGGGTTGATGTAACCGCGCCCGGGGACGGTTGCGCCTTTGCCCTGTGCGATCCTGTATCCGTATCGGGCGTTGCGCCGCCCGACAAACGCTGGCCGCTGGTCTTTTCCGCGTCCTTCACCCAGACCCTCAGCCCCGAGCGGTGGGCAGAGCTGCGCTGGCGGTTTTTCCGGCTGCATTTTCAATACCTTTGCGCCTTTGATCGACCCAAAGACTACGACTATTTCCAGATCACGGCCGGCCCGCTGACACTGGCGGACCGCTACGCGGATCGCCCGCCATCGAAATCGCGGATTGATCACGCTGTGTCCAAATACACGTCCATAGCCGCATGATCCCACCCAAACCCCCAAGCCGACCAGATCGCGTGTCCCTGTGGCGTTACATGCAGCTGTTTCGACATGACATTCTGTCAGCGCAGCCCGCGCGGCTTTATCGTGCCTGGATGGCTGAATTTCGCACGCCGTTCTTTCGCAGCTACATGATCAACCAGCCCGAGTTGGTAAAGACCGTGCTCAAAGACCGCCCAGATGCGTTCCCAAAATCGGACCGCATCAGCGAAGGGTTGCGCCCCTTGCTGGGCAATTCGGTTTTCTTGACCAACGGAGAGACCTGGAAGCGTCAGCGCCGCATCATTGACCCGGCCTTTGAAGGGGGGCGGCTGCGCGAGACGTTTCCCGCCATGTGGGAGGCCTCCGAAGCGGCGGCGCACCGTTTGCCCGAGGGCGAGGTTGAGATCGAAGAGCAGACCAGCCACGCAGCTGCCGATGTGATCTTTCGCACGTTGTTTTCGATCCCGATTGAGAACGCATTGGCCAGTGCCGTATTTCACGAATTTCGCGCCTATCAGCGCAGCCAGCCAATCCTCAATCTGGCGGCTTTTGTACCGTTGCCCAAATGGATGCCACGCATGTTTCGGCGCGACACCCGGGCCAGTGCCGCGCGCATCCGGGCATTGATCACGCAACTGGTTGAAACCCGTGCAGCAGAGATCGCGGATGGTACGGCGCCGGATGATCTGGCGACCAAGATCATGACAACCCCGGACCCCGACACTGGCAAGTGTTTTGAGCCCGAAGAAATGGTCGATCAGGTCGCCATCTTCTTTCTGGCGGGGCACGAAACAAGCGCATCGGCACTGGCGTGGGCGCTCTATCTGATGGCGCTTTATCCCGACTGGCAGGCCAAGGTGGCGCAAGAGGCCCAAGCCCTTGAGACCTGCGATTTTGCCGTCATGTCGAAGCTGCCCGTCACCCGGGATGTGTTTCGCGAGACGCTGCGTTTGTATCCTCCGGTGCCAATGATGGTACGCGAGGCAAGTTGTCCTGAACGGTTTCGTGACCGGGATGTGGCCAAAGGAAGCCAGATGGTGCTCAGCCCATGGCATCTGCACCGCCATGAGCGGCTTTGGGACAGACCGGATGATTTTGACCCGGGGCGCTGGCACACTCAGAACGGCAAGGCCTGCCAACGCGACGCCTACATCCCATTCTCGGCCGGTCCACGCGTCTGCACCGGGGCCGGATTTGCCATGGTCGAAGGGCCGCTGATTCTGGCCCGCTTGCTGCGCGACGTCGAGGTGTCATGCATACAGGGACGCGACCCGGTTCCTGTGGCACACCTGACTGTGCGCGCATCTGAGGGCATATGGCTGAATTTGCGCAAACGGCAGCGCTAACATTGGCGACACGGGATTAACCGCACGGTTTGGATCGGTTAGGCGTAGGCCCATAGAATCATGACCTTGGAGAGACCGATGCCCGATTTTGCAAAAATGCGCGAACAGATGGAACGCGGAGCGGGCTTTATCGCCGCATTGGATCAATCAGGTGGCTCCACGCCCAAGGCGCTCGCGCTTTATGGGGTGGATGCAAGCGGGTATGACAGCGAAGAGGCGATGTTTGCCGAAATCCAGCGGATGCGCGCGCGGATCATTCTGGCCCCGGACTTTACCAGCCAAAAGGTGATTGGCGCGATCCTGTTTGAAAAGACGCTGAGCGAGCAGATTGAAGGGCAACCTGTGCCGGGCTATCTGTGGGACAAGCGCGGCGTTGTCCCGTTCCTAAAAATCGACAAGGGACTTGAGGATCAGGGGGACGACGTACAATTGCTCAAGCCCATTCCGGGTCTGGCCGACACATTGGCAGCAGCCAAGGCGATGGGTGTTTACGGCACCAAGGAGCGCTCCGTTGTGCATGGGGCAAATGCGGCCGGGATCGAGGCAATCGTCGCCAACCAATTTGATGTGGCCCATGAGGTGCTTGCGGCCGGAATGGTGCCGATCATCGAACCTGAGGTGAACATCAACAGTGCTACCAAAGCCGAGGCTGAAACTCTGCTGGCCGAAACGCTGATGCGCCATGTCGAAACGCTGGAGGCGGGCCAGGACATCATGCTCAAGCTGACCCTGCCGGAACAGCCGGGCCTGTACGACATGCTGGCCGATCACCCGCGCGTTATGCGTGTTGTGGCCTTGTCTGGCGGGTATTCCACGGTGGATGCAAGTGCGCGTTTGGCGCAAAACCACAAGATGATCGCGAGTTTCAGCCGCGCCCTGACTGAAGGGCTGCAACGCGATATGAGCGATGACGGGTTTTCGACCGCGTTGGGTAGCAACATCGATCAGATCTATCGCGCGTCGATCGCGTGAACGGTCTTTGACGCAAAGACCGGCTGGAAACCGACACGGTTTCCGATTGCCGTTTTCCGCGCCGGAAAACAGCCGGAGACTGTGTCAGTCTCCGGTTACGCCAGCGGGCGCACAGGTTCGGCGTTGCAAAACACAACGATCTGCCCCGCATTCTCCACCGCACAATATCCACGGCGCGCAACCTCTTGAACAAAGACGTCACGCCCGACCAGCCGTTCAATATCGCGAGACTTGCGGCGGATCACAGCGCCATCCCGCGCAGCTTTGGAGCTGAACAAATCCAGCATGTATCCTTCAGGGCTGAGCGGGCTACCGGGTGCAATCAGGGTCATGTCGCAACCATATTGCGACCTTGGTTAATGATCTTTGAACCACGCCAACACAAAGACGCGGATGGCAGAAGCAAGCCCAACCTCGGGGTCTCTGTTTGCGTCAATGTCACTTGCCAACGCATTGATAGGGATATCTTTTGCCGCTGCGATCTGGCGAAAAGCCACCCAAAACTCAGGCTCAAGAGACACGCTGGTCCGGTGCCCTTTTAGGGTGAGGGAGTGTTTTTGCGGACCTTTGGCCGTCACTGATCGGCCCAGACCCGGCGCGATGGGTCAAGGTCGACCACGCGCGCATAGGTGTTGAGCACCCGCGCAAGCGTACCTTCGTTTGCACGGATGTAGCGGCGCGCACGGCGCAGCGCGCGCATGCGCCGCTTGGCGGCTTTGTCCTGGTCAATCGCGTGGGTCATCAAAACACCTAATCGTTATCTTCGTCACGCTACAGGCTATGCCACCCCTTTGTGGCTAATCTTTGCCGTCTTCGGATCCATACGGGGGCGTATCAATGGCCTTACCATCCAGGTCACGCGCCATGCGGGAAATGTCCTGCTTGGCGCGTGTTTTACTGTCCTTGCTCAATCCGTAGGTCACGACGTTCTGATCCGCTTGCGCCTTTTGTGCGGCGCGCACGCGCGCCTTGCGGACTTTGTTGAGGTTGATGGGCGTGTCGCTCATTTGGGCCCGATCATGTTTTCGGGGCGCACCACGCGGTTGAACGTTTCCTCGTCCACAAAGCCAAGCGCGATCGCTTCCTGCAACAAGGTCGTACCATTCTTATGTGCCGTCTTGGCGACTTTGGTGGCGTTGTCATACCCGATTTCGGGTGCGAGGGCGGTCACCAGCATCAAAGATTC
>JBCCBC010000106.1:0-9220 GCA_039814435.1 Pseudomonadota bacterium | reverse complement strand
GGTCGTGTGAGATCAGACGCGGGCTATACGCCCCATCGCTTGGCTTGCCAAGGGTCTACCGGCTCAAGATGAAATTGCCTGAAACATGACACGCAATGCACCCGGAACGGTAATGTAGTGCGGATATCAGCGTACATCACAGCTCTGGGCGGCTGGGTAAGGATCACGTTTTGTTGCTACGCGCCGCAGGATGAAGAGCCGAGGGACCACCCGTTAATACCTACATCCAAACGACACGCACGCCCGTCAAGCGGCTTGCAGTTTACGTGCCTCAATCCGCGCCAATTCAATCAGTTTGTTCATGTAGGGTTTGTCGCGATCATCACTGCGCACCGCAGCATAAAGCCGGCGCGTTAGCCCATCCTTGGTCAATGGGCGGGTTACATAGTCGCTGGAATACTTGACCTCGCGCACGACCCAGTCCGGCAAAACGGACACACCACGGTTCGACGCGACAAGCAGCAAGATTACAGCCGTCAGCTCTGCCTGCCGCACTGCCGCCGGTTCCACCTTGGCAGGGATCAACAACTGGCTGAACACGTCAAGCCGGGTCCGTTCAACCGGATATGTAATCAAAGTCTCAGAGCGGAAATCACCTGCATCCACATACGGTTTCTGTGCCAAAGGATGCGTACTGGCAGCCACAAAAACCGGAGCGTAATCAAAGAGTTCTACAAAATCGATGCCCGGCAAATTTTCGGGGTCCGAGGATACCACCAAATCCACCTCTTCCTTGAGAAGGGCAGGCAGCGCGTAAAAGGCAAGGCCAGGGCGAATATCCACATCCACATCCGGCCAAGATCGCCGAAATGTCTCCAACACCGGAAACAACCACTCAAAACAGGCGTGGCACTCAATCGCGATATGCAGCCGACCCGTAGACCCATCGCGCAGGGCGGTAAACTCTGCAAGGGTCGCCTCGACCTGCGGGAGCACCTGTTCAGCCAAACGGAGTAACCGCAGACCGGCCGCCGACAACTTCAACGGCTTGGATCGGCGCACAAACAACTCAACGCCCGCCTGATCTTCGAGCCCTTTGACCTGATGGCTCAGCGCAGACTGGGTGATATGCAACTGGTCCGCCGCACGGGCCAGACCACCTGCTTCGTGGATGGCTTTGATCGTGCGCAAATGGCGAAACTCGATATGCATACAAACCTCATGTTTATCTTGAGAGTTATGAATTTGCTTCATCATATTCATGCCCGCATACTGGACACAAGCCCAAAGGAGGCCATGCCATGACCGCGCTGTCGTTCGAAACCTTCCCGCCCAAGTCTCTCGATGCCTCATTCCACTTGTGGGACACGGTTCAAACGCTTGCGCCGCTTTCTCCGCGCTTTGTCTCGGTGACATACGGGGCCGGTGGAACCACGCAGTCCCTAACGCAAGAGGCCGCAAAGACCTTGCGCAAAACGTCCGGTCTGCCCGTGGCCGCACACCTCACCTGCACTGGCCAGACACGCGCCGAGGTGATGCACACAGCCGCGCGGTATGCAGATGCCGGCGTGACAGACATTGTTGCGCTGCGGGGCGATCCCGCCGGGGGAGGCACTTTTGAGGCGCATGCAGACGGGTTCGCAGACTCAATCGAGCTGATTACGGCGCTGGCCGGGTTGAACCGGTTCACGCTTCGGGTTGGGGCCTATCCAGGGGGCCACCCGGACGCGACCTCAATGGCGCAAAACATCGACTGGCTCAAAGCCAAGATTGATGCAGGCGCAAGCGAGGCCCTCACCCAATTCTTTTTTGAGGCCGATACATTTCTGCGATTTCGCGACGCTTGTGCGGATGCGGGGATCACCGCCCGTATCACGCCGGGCATCCTGCCCGTCAGCAACTGGGACCGTGCGAAATCCTTTGCCGCGCGATGCGGCACGCCCGTCTCCGCCGCAACGACCACCGCGTTCGACCGGGCGGAGCGCGAAGACCGCGCCGCCTTGTTCGCACTCACCCACTGTGCTGACCTGTGCGACACCCTCCTCGACGAAGGGGTGAATGCACTGCACTTTTACACCCTAAATCGGCCTGATCTGACGCTCAAAGTCTGCCGCGCTTTGGGGTTGGTGCGGCCACGGACGATCAGCAACGTTGCATAAGAGCTAGACCGATTGGTCTAACCGCCCTACCATTGCCTAGAACACCGCACTGGAAGGGGAACCCAAAATGCCGGTAATTGCGCAGTCGCCCGCTGACCTGCTGAGCCAGGACGATCTACTGTCCATGTCAGGGCTGGCCTTTATGACGGGGATGCTTGATGGGACCCTGCCGGGGCCGCCGATTGCACGTACCATGGGGTATCGGTTGCACGCAGTATCAGACGGGCACGTGACGTTTCAGGGGGCACCGGGCTTTGATGTGACCAACCCAATGGGCACAGTTCATGGTGGGTGGTACGGCACGTTGCTCGATAGCGCGATGGCCTGCGCGGTGATGACCAAAGTGCCAGCGGGGGCTGTCTACACAACGCTGGAATACAAGATCAACATCACCCGGGCGATCCCACTGGACATGCTGATCGATTGCACCGGAAAAGTCGATCATTCAGGGCGCTCTACTGGCGTGGCGACGGGTGAAATCCGCGGGGTCGAAGACGGCAAGCTTTATGCAACCGGATCAACGACCTGCATCATAATGAAACTGCGTTAGGGCGTGCGCCACCAAGGGACGGTGGGTGGGGCGCATTTGGCGTGGGCCGCAGGCCCGGGTCAAACAGCGTCAGCCCCCGTACCACGCAAGCCGGCAATCCGATCCTTTAACCCACGGTGCGGCGGGGCTTGGGCCACAGACGGATGCACGCGTTCTGACGGATCCAGACCAACTTTGCGCGGCTTGCGGGTCACCAGCCACCGACCAAACCCGGCAAAGGTGCCCATCGATGGGGCCGCAGGATCTTGATCAAACCGCGTCTGCCACCCAACCGGCAAGGGCAGGCCGCAAGTTTCAGCCTGCTGCAACATCCAGACAAGCGGAATATTGGCCAGCGGACGCGAGGCATGCTTGCCCGACAAATGCCCCCCAATGTCACCGTGCACTCCGCGAAACCACATCTGTACCAGATGACCATCCCAATCTTCGGTCGTATCCCACATTACAGGGGCATAGGCGACGCGGGTCTCGTTGCGCGCCAACGCGTGAAAGCCGTGTTTGACCGACTTGCCCAGTTGATGGTTGTGAAACGCATGGCGCGGCGCACTCAATCGCCACAGAACAGGCATGTTCAACCCAAGGGACTTGACCGTATCCCACGCGCCAATCATCTCAATTTCGACCGCTTCGTGACAGTTGTTGCGGGCAAAGATCTTGGCCCCATCGCCATCAGGATTGCATTCGTAATAGCGATACACGTCACGAATGTTGCGCTCCGTCGCCGCATCCGGCGTCAGCAGGCCCACCCGGTCAATGATCCCCGCCAATGAGCGCACCGCATAGGCCCCGCGCGAAAAGCCCAGCAAAAACACTTTATCACCCGGGCGATACCGCGAGGCGAGATAGCCATAGGCCCGGCGGATCTGGCGGTTGATGCCACGGCCAAAAATTACATCTCCGCTGCGCCGCCAATGCGACCACTGCAACCCAGGTTCATAATACAGGGATACGGCACTGCCCTTCTCTGCGAGCAACTTGGCACTCAGACCTGCATTGGTTTCATCCCCCGGCTCAAGGGTCGACATCGTGCCATCAATGATGATGACATGAATTGTCTGCCCCCGCACCCGGGGCGTGACCTCGGGCAAACCTTTTCCGAACTGGCCCTGCAGCCAGCCCGCAATCGATTTATTCAGCCGCGATAGGATCATCCCGTAGCAAGTCCCAAACCTTCATCGGTGTGAATGGCATATCTGCCTGGCGCACGCCGTGCTCCCACAACGCATCTTGCACCGCATTGGCCACCGCCGCCAATGCTCCGACCGTTCCGGCCTCACCGCAGCCTTTCATCCCCATGATGTTGGCCGTCGACGGAACCGGTTCCGACGTAAACCCGATGTAGGGAACGTCGTCCGCGCGGGGCAAGGCATAGTCCATGAACGTTGCCGTGAGCAATTGGCCATCCTCATCGAATTGCACATGCTCTGTCAGGGCCTGACCGATGCCTTGAACAACACCACCATGCACCTGACCTTCGGCAAGCATCGGATTGATAAGATTGCCAAAATCATCCACGACTGTGTAGCGATCCACCGTGGTGACGCCTGTATCAGGATCGATCACAACTTCTGACACATGGCAACCATTTGGAAAGCTGCGCGCCTCAAGTGTGACGCGGCGTTCATGCACCATCAGGTCATCCCGGCCTTTGTCGCGCGCCATATCAGCCACCTCAAGAACGGTGGGGGTCATGTTGGAACCTTCCGCACGGAACCGTTCATCATCAAATGAAATCTCTGCCGCTGGCACGCCCATCTCGTCCGACAGGAACGCGGTAAATGCCTCTGTCAGCGCCGCGACAGTGTATAGTGTAGCATTGTTCTGCACAGTGACCGAGCGGGAACCGCCCGTGCCGCCGCCCACTTTGATACGGTCGCTATCGCCCTGCACCACGTCGATCATATCAACCGGCACGCCTGTCTGATCACTCAGGAACTGGGCATAGACGGTCTCGTGACCCTGCCCGTTGCTTTGCGTACCGACATAGATGTTCACACGGCCCTCATCCGTAAACTCAACCTTGGTGGTTTCCGCAGGGTCGCCCAAAATACTTTCGATATAGTAACACAGGCCCAAACCACGCAGCAGCCCTTTGCCCGCATCCGCCGCCTTGCGGCCGGCAAAACCGGCCAGATCAGCCTCGACTTCTGCGCGGCTCAGAACTTTGTCAAAATCACCTACGTCATAGGTTTCTCCAACCGTCGTGGCATAGGGGAACTGATCCGGCTTGATAAAGTTGATGCGCCGCAACTCCAGCGGGTCAACGCCCAACTCGCGGGCCGCACGGTCCATCGCGCGCTCTAGGATATAAATCGCCTCGGGGCGCCCTGCCCCGCGATAGGCATCCACCTGCGTGGTGTTGGTGTAATACCCGATCGAGCGCAAATAGGTCGTCTGCACATCGTAAACCCCCATCAGCACACGCGAAAAAAGCTGTGTCTGGATGGCTTGGGCAAATTGCGAGTTATACGCGCCCATATTGGCCTTGGTCAGCACGCGATAGCCAATGATCCGGTTATCCGCATCAAAGGCCAGTTCCGTCAGCGAGGTCAGATCGCGCCCGGCATTGTCGCTCAGCATGGCTTCGGTGCGTTCCGACATCCAGCGCACCGGACGCCCCAGATCACGCGCGGCGTGCGCCAGAACGAAGTATTCGGGGTACATCATCCCCTTCATACCAAAGCCGCCGCCCGTATCCGGGTTGGTCACACGGATCATCTCCGCATCCACATTCAGCGCCTTGGCCAACTGATCTTTGGGTCCCCAAACACCCTGCCCGTTGATGGCCAAATGGAACCGGTCGCCGTCCATCTCGGCATAACAGCCGCGCGGCTCCATCGAGTTCACGATGACCCGGTTGTCACCCACATCTAACGACACCACCCGCGCCGCCGTTTCAAACACAGCCGCACACGCGGCCTCATCGCCCATTTCCCAGTCATAGGCCACGTTGTCCGGGGCCTCGGGATGGAGCGTTTCACCACCCTCTTCCATATCCATCTTGGCAGGCAGGTCGTCGTAGTCGAGCATGATCATCTCGGCCGCATCGCGGGCCTGCGCCATTGTGTCGGCAACGATCACCGCGACGGGCTCACCCACAAACCGCAACCGCTCACGCGCCAACATGGGGCGTTCCGGATCCGCGCCTTGCGTGCCATCGCGGTTTTTCATCGTGGCACCTTGCATAGCCACGTTCATGCCGGCAGCTTCCAGATCCGCCAGCGTATAGACGGCGTGCACACCATCCGCCTCGCGGGCATCCGACACGTCCAACTCGGTGATAACCGCATGCGCAACAGGCGCGCGGAACACAAAAGACTGCAATGCCCCATCGGGTGCTATATCGTCCACATAGCGCCCCTCTCCGGTCAAAAAGCGAACATCTTCGCGACGGGTGACGGGCTGGCTTTTACCGAATTTTTCCATGGGGGAACTCCTGTGGCTGGAGGGGCGTTGTTGGGGATGAACGTAGCGACAAAAAGGCAAGTGTCCAGCGCCAGTTGCGACGAGGATTTGCCAACGGACGGCACGGTTGGGTCATGCACGCGCGGACCCTGATCCAAGTTGCGCCATATGCCGCGCGTTTCATCCATGCAAAGGTTAATTTCTAAGCCGATTGGGCAGCAAGCCTGTTGAATGGCCAACGCAGGTGCGCCCTCAAAAACCGCGCGTGAACTCCGATCCGTCCCGCACGAAAACCCCCAACAGCCAAGCACCAGGTACCGCGCTCCAACCGTGCAAGCACAATGCCGCCAGCACCAAAACCCCCCTTCCCTTCACCGCCCCCCACCGTTATCTCACGGCGCAAGCACAAAAAGGGATCAGCGCCATGGCACTGGGAAAATTCAACGCCGCCGAAGTCGAGGCGCGCATCTACGCCGATTGGGAAGCCGCGGGCTGTTTTGCAGCTGGCGCAAACGCGCGCACGGATGCAGCAACCTACAGCGTCATGATCCCACCACCGAACGTCACAGGCGTCCTGCACATGGGGCACGCCTTTAACAACACGCTTCAGGATGTGATGGTGCGCTGGCACCGCATGCGCGGCTTTGACACGCTATGGCAGCCCGGCACAGACCACGCCGGTATTGCCACGCAAATGGTGGTGGAACGCCGCCTTGCAGAAACGCAACAACCCTCACGGACCAAACTGGGGCGGGACGCCTTCACCCAGAAAATCTGGGAGTGGAAGGCCGAAAGTGGCGGCACAATCGTGTCGCAACTCAAACGGCTTGGCGCATCCTGCGACTGGTCACGCGAGGCGTTCACGATGTCCGGGGCCCCCGGTGCGCCGCAGGATGTGTCGTCTGGCAATTTCCATGACGCTGTCATCAAAGTCTTTGTCGAGATGTACAACAAAGGCCTGATCTATCGCGGCAAGCGGCTGGTGAACTGGGACCCGCATTTTGAAACCGCAATCTCGGACCTTGAAGTGGAAAACATCGAAGTTGCCGGGCACATGTGGCACTTCAAATACCCGCTCGCGGGCGGGGCCACCTATGAATACGTCGAAAAAGACGAGGACGGCATCGAGATTTTGCGCGAAACCCGCGACTACATCTCGATTGCAACCACCCGGCCCGAAACAATGCTAGGCGACGGGGCAGTGGCCGTGCACCCATCCGATGAACGCTACGCGCCCATCGTGGGCAAACTCTGCGAAATCCCCGTCGGGCCAAAAGAACATCGCCGCCTTATCCCGATCATCACAGATGAATACCCGGACAAGGATTTCGGCTCCGGCGCGGTCAAGATCACCGGAGCGCACGACTTTAACGACTATCAAGTGGCCAAGCGGGGCAATATCCCGATGTACAACCTGATGGACACGCGCGCCGATATGAGGGCCGATGGCAACCCTTACGCGGTCGAGGCAGCAATCGCCCAAAAGATCGCCAACGGCGAACAAGACTTTGACGAGGCGATGATCGCAGCGATGAACCTTGTGCCCGACGAATACCGCGGCCTTGACCGGTTCGATGCGCGCAAACGCGTTGTTGCGGACATCATCGCCGAAGGGCTCGCCGTGATGGTGGACAACCCCGACTTTGATGCAGAAGCCGAGGCTGACCCCGATCGTAGGGTGGGCAATCTGCCCACCATCCCCAAGGTCGAAAACAAACCGATCATGCAGCCCTTTGGCGACCGCTCAAAGGTGGTCATCGAACCGCTGCTGACGGATCAGTGGTTTGTGGACACCGACAAGATCGTCGGCCCCGCCCTGGATGCCGTGCGCAATGGTGACGTGAAAATCCTGCCCGAAAGCGGCCAGAAAGTGTACTATCACTGGCTCGAAAACATCGAACCCTGGTGCATCTCGCGCCAGCTGTGGTGGGGGCATCAGATCCCTGTGTGGTACGGGCCGAGTGTCACGCACGTCACAAATGACGATGGCACTGCGTCCGACGATTGGGATACGCAAAACCCGGTGCATTTCTGCGGCGCAACCATGGACGAAGCGCTTGCCCAGGCGGTGGATTACTATCAACCCAGCGGCGCATTCGGCTACCTGCTGCCGGATGAGGCGGAAAACGCCGAGGCGTCCATTTCAATCCCGTTTGATGAGCATGGCCAGCCCGTGCGCCTGTGGCGTGACCCGGACGTGCTCGACACCTGGTTCTCCTCCGGGCTCTGGCCCATCGGCACGCTCGGTTGGCCCGAAGATACGCCGGAACTGGCGAAATACTTCCCGACAAGCGACCTGATCACCGGGCAGGACATTCTGTTCTTCTGGGTGGCGCGGATGATGATGATGCAACTTGCCGTTGTTGATCAAAAACCGTTCGACACTGTCTATCTTCATGGCCTTGTACGTGACGCCAAGGGCAAGAAGATGAGCAAGTCGACAGGAAATGTTGTCGACCCCCTTGATCTGATCGACGAATACGGGGCGGACGCACTGCGCTTTGCCTCTGCGGCCATGGCCTCGCTTGGTGGAACGCTCAAGCTCGATACGCAGCGGATCGCAGGCTATCGCAACTTCGGCACGAAACTCTGGAACGCGGCCAGCTTTGGCGAGCGCAACGGCACCTTTGATGTGCCCCACAGCGACGCAATCCCGGATGCAACCCTCACCCCAAACCGCTGGATCAAGGGCGAAATCGCCCGCACCCGCGAGGCCGTTGATACCGCCCTCACGGACTACCGCTTCAACGACGCCGCAAGCGCGCTCTATGGCTTTGTCTGGGGCACGTTCTGTGACTGGTACATCGAACTGACAAAGCCGATCTTTGACTCCGGATCAGAGGCCGAGATCGCGGAAACCAAAGCAGTCTATGCGTGGGGGCTCGACCAGTGCCTGATCTTGCTGCACCCTATCATGCCCTTTATCACCGAAGAGCTGTGGGGGCAAAAAGTACGACCCAAAAGGTTGATCCACGCCGATTGGCCGACCTACACGGCGGCCGACCTCGCCGCACCGGATGCGGACAGCGAATTGGGCTGGGTCACCGGCGCGATCGATGCGGTTCGCTCGGCACGCGCGCAGATGCATGTGCCTGCAGGCACATGCATCTGCGCGCGTGCCGAGCGAACCGCATCGATCGCGCCGGTGACCCAGCCCAATTCGCTG
>JBCCBC010000197.1:0-5400 GCA_039814435.1 Pseudomonadota bacterium | reverse complement strand
GTCCGTGGATCGATGCCGCGTTGGACTGTCCGAGAGCGGATCGCGTTGGCCATGTTGGCGTTGAGAATGGTTAGCACTCCCTCTGCCGCTTCCAAAGGTGCTATGCCCAGATCATCGGCAAGTTTGCCAATCACCGCTTGCGAAGCGGACAGGTCCAAGCCCATGTCGCCGCCCAGAAAATCGCTTGGTTCCAGACGCCCCAGGACGAGGTTGGCATCTGTGACGGTTGGTTTGGTTCCACCGCGCCCGTAGGCTGCGGGCCCGGGATCGGCACCCGCGCTTTGCGGCCCCACCCGGAATGCTCCGCCCTGATCCACATAAGCGATGGAGCCACCGCCGGCACCAATGGTGTGAATGTCGAGCATCGGCAACAGGAGTGGGAACCCGGCGATGGAAGTGGAGCGTGCATCGGTTTCTGCGCACACACCGTCCACCGCGATCCCGATATCGGCAGAGGTGCCGCCAATGTCAAAGGTGATCACCTTGTTGCGCCCGCATTTGCCCCCAATCCATGCCCCGCCCAATACGCCTGCGGCGAGGCCCGACATCATCGTCAGGGCCGGGTTGCGCGACACCATGCGCGGGGTCACGACGCCTCCATTAGACGCCATGATCCGCAAGTCGCCGTCGATCCCTATCTCGCCCAAGGCTTCTTCGAGGTTTTCGACGTATCGCCCGACCATGGGACCAACAAATGTCGCAAGGGCAGCTGTGGTAAACCGCTCAAACTCTCGGAATTGCGGGGAAATTTCGCAGGAGGTGGTGACGAACGCGTCTGGCATTTCTTGTGCCACTATGGCTTTGGTTCGAGCTTCATGGGCGGGGTTGAGATAGGAGAACAAAAAGCAGATAGCGACGGCATCGACCCCGTCTGCCAGCAGCTCTTGGGCTGCGGTGCGAATAGCGGCCTCGTCCAGCGGTTCCAGCTCGGCCCCAGTGGGTGGAACCAGGCGCCCCGGCACGGTTTTGCGGTAGCGGCGCTGGATCAGAGGGCGGTTCTGCCAGGGAATTTCCTGCATGATCGAATAGTGTTCGGGGCGTTGGTGGCGCCCGATATGCAGCACGTCGCGAAAGCCATTGTTTGTGATCATGCCCGCGCGTGCACCCTTGCCCTCGAGCACGGCATTGGTTGCCGTCGTGGTGCCGTGAAAGATCTGGGCGACGTCCTGCGGTGCAATATGACCCAAGGCCATCAGTTCGTTCAGCCCCGTCATCACACCAGCAGAGGGGTCATCGGGTGTGGTCGATACTTTATGAATTCCCATCTCGCCCGTGTCTTGATCCAGATAGATCAGGTCGGTGAACGTACCGCCGACGTCTACGCCTATCGTTTTCATATCACCCTCGTCCCAGTGGTTGCCCTACGCCACCGTAAAGAAAGGGCGGAACGCCGTCCTGCGCCGGTGCGTTCACCCTTTCGCCGCGGTGCGGTGGGGTCAAAAATCCATCGAAATCCGGCCGAAAGATTAAGAGTTGTGCACGTATGTGTTGGGGCCACCTGCCTTGGTGCCGTCGCCCTAGCATGTGCCTGGTAAGCTGCTGGCCACGTGGTGTTTGCGGTGCGACACTTCTCGCAGACGCTGCCCGCCGGCGGTGCGAAGATACGGAGAAGCATATGCGCGCCATTGTGATCGAACGACCTGATGGGGATCCGTCCATGACGCGGGTGCAGGAGGTTCCAGTGCCTGTACCGGGCCCCGGTGAAGTGTTGATCAAAGTCGCGTATGCTGGCCTGAACTTTGCCGATTTGATGATGCAGTCGGGCGTCTACCCACACCCCAAAGGGTATCCATTGGTCGCCGGATTGGAGATGGCTGGCGAGATTGCCGCGCTTGGTGCCGGCGTTGATGCGTTTGCGCTCGGCCAGCGCGTTGCCGCGTTCAGCGAAGATGCGGGGGCTTTCGCCGAGTATTGCGTCGTTCCGGTTGAGCGGCTTTTTTCATTGCCCGAGGCGATTGGGTTCGATCAAGGTGCTGCATTTTACATTCAGTCGATGACCGCGTGGAGCCTGTTGCACATTGTCAGCACCACTCGTCCGGGCGACGTGATCTTGATCCATGCCATTGGCGGTGGTGTTGGTTTGCAACTCACACAATTGGCCAAAGCGGCGCAAGCGACGGTGATTGGCACAGTCGGCACACCGGGCAAAGAGGCGCGCGCGCTGTCTTTTGGGGCTGATCATGTTGTGCTGCGCAGCGCGGGTGATTTTGTGGCTGCGTGCCTCGATATTACGGATGGTCGCGGTGTCGACAAGGTGGTGGATTCCACAGGTGCCTCGATCCTTGATCGCAGTTTCGAGGCGATCCGGCCCCTCGGGCATGTGGTGAGTTATGGCGAGGCCGAGGGCAAGCCCTTTGCCAATCTTTGGGAGCAGTTGGTGCGCAAGTCGCTGACCGTTACGCGGCTGCATGTCGGCCATCTGGATTACGGATCAGACGCATGGCTCCAAGGGACACAGACGGTGCTGGGCATGATCGAACAGGGCACATTGCAAGTCCCGATCGAGGGCGTGTACGACCTTGATACGGCGCAAGATATGTTTGCCGCATTGGCGTCGCGCAAAACGGCGGGAAAGTTGATCCTGAAAGTGGCCTAGCGTCAGGACAGTGCTGCGAACGACCGGGCAAGCTGGTCTTGGGACAAGTCCTGACCAATCAGGATCAGGATGTTGTCGGTTGGGCGCCGGGTAGCGCTTGGCGGTAGGATTTCTGGCGATTGCACTTGGTTGCGCACCGCTTGCAGCAAGAGCCGCCCGGCAGGCGTTTCAATTACCCCTTTGGTGCGTATTAATGTGGCGCCGCGCGCGTGCAGCAAGGCTGACAGCCACAGGGTGAGGGCCGTCCAATCCGGGCTGTCGCCGAGGTCAAGCTGTACCGGTGTGACGGCGTTGATTGTGCCAGAATCGCCAAGTTGGTAGGGCCGGGTGCCCAGCGGTATGTCCGGGGTGGCGCGCGCACTGCCAAATGTGGCGAGGGACACCCGGGCGGAGGGCGCAAGCATGGCCAGCGTTTTGAGGACGCGTGCGCTGTGATCCGGGTCAGCGGCGTCCGTTTTGGTGACAATCAGATGATCGGCGACGTCGATCTGGGCGCGTGCCAATGTGAATTCCTCAAGCTGCACACGGGCGTGCAGCGCGTCAACGACAACGCATACGTCTGCAACAACGATTTGGCGAACGAGAATTGGATGCGCCTGAATCAGGGCAATGATTGCGCCCGGATCTGCCAATCCGCTGGTTTCCAGCACGATGGCTTCGGGCCCTTCGCCTTGGCTGCGTTGATCACACAATGCAACAAGAGTGGCCTGGAAACGTGCGGCCCCCTCACAGCATGCGCAGCCATCTGCCAAAACGGTGACACTGTCATCTGTGCCCAAAAAGGCGTCATCCACGGGCGTTCCAGCCGCTTCGTTCACAATAATATGCGCACCTGCAAACCGCCCCTCAAAAAGTTGGTGGCGTAACCAAGTGGTTTTGCCCGACCCCAGAAAGCCGCCCACAATTGTCAGGCGCAGGCGGCGATCACTCATGCCTGCAGCGGGTCAAAGGGGCGGCCCAGAATGCGCTCAACCTCAATCCAAAGCTGTTCGAGGTTGCCGACAATCGTCTCGGCCCCATCAGGGCCCTTGATCTGGATGCCCGGCACCAGCCCGCCGTCATGGATTTGGATGCCTTGGGGTTTCAGCATGTTGTGCAACAGTGCCGTGCGGCGGAAGCGTTCGCGCAGCCGGTCGTGCGGTGTCACGGCCCCGGCTTCGGTCCAGTGGCCCGGTGCCGCAGGATAGCCGCAGGCGCTGCACATCAGATCACCTCGGGACGCGCGGGTTCGCCAAACGGGTATTTGGCGCGGAAGTCGTCGGCAATATCGGCAAAGGTCATCCATTCGCAGCCCTCGTGGCCATTGATGTACTCAATCAGCCGCTCCAGCATCAGCAGCACCTGCGGGCGGCCCGAAACATCGGGGTGGATGGTGATCGCGAACACACCATAGTCCATTTCCCGGTAGACCCAGTCGAACTGGTCTTTCCACAACTGTTCGATCACGCGCGGGTCGACAAAGCCATGGCTGTTGGGTGCCTTCTTTATGAACATCATCGGGGGCAGATCGTCGACATACCAGTTGGCATCGATCTCGACCAAGTCGATCTCGGGTCCGCGTTTAAGCGGCTTCATCCATTCAGCGGCGGTTTTGGTGTAGTCGATGACGTTCCATTCATCGCCGGTGCGCGCATAGTGAACCTGGAAATCGCGGTAGCTTTGGCTGTGGTCGTAGGAAAACCCGTGTTTCAAAAGCAAATCGGCGGTCGAGGCCGACATCTCCCACCACGGGGCCACGTACCCCTTGGGCGCGCTGCCGGTAAGACCCTTGATCAATTCGATGGATTTGACCAGCACGTCCTCTTCCTGAGTGGGAGTCATGGCCACCGGGTTTTCGTGCATGTAGCCGTGCGCCCCGATCTCGTGGCCGGCCTCGACGATCATGTCCATTTCCTTGGGAAAGGTTTCAATTGAATGGCCCGGCGCGAAAAAACTGGTTTTCATGTCGAACTTGTCAAACAGGCGCAACAGGCGGGGCACGCCGACCTCGGTGGCAAAGATGCCACGCTGGATGTCGTTTGGACTGTCGCCGCCGCCGTAGGATCCGATCCAACCCGCGACGGAATCGATATCCGTTCCAATCGCACACATGATTTGCTTTGGCATTTTCTGTTTCCTTTCAATGCGGGGCGATTGCACCCGTTTGTTCGACAATCAGCCCATAATGTTCGGGGCGCCGGTGGGCGGCGAAGTCAAAGATGGTCGTCTTGTAGTGCTTGCCCATGTCCAGATCGCAGCACGCTGTGATCACCTCATCCTCGACAGTGACAGCCTGCGCCACGATCTCGCCCGAGGGCGCGATAATCACGCTTTGCCCGCCCATGGTTGACCCTTCTTCGTTGCCGCATTTGGCGGTGCCCACGACCCAGGTGGCATTTTGATAGGCCCCCGCCTGCATCGACAGGTGGTTGTGAAACAGGGTGAGACTGTCCATTTCCTGCCGGCCCACATGGCCAAAAGGCGTGTTGTAGCCCAGCATGACCATCTCGACGTTCTGCAGGCCCATCACCCGATAGGTTTCAGGCCAGCGTCGGTCATTGCAGATCGCCATGCCCATGATACCGCCAAACCCTTCAAAGACGGGAAAGCCCAGATCGCCGGGTTCAAAGTACCGCTTTTCGAGGTGTTGAAAGTCTCTCCCGGGCTGTGGCTCGGCGTGGCCGGGCAGATGGACCTTGCGGTACTTGCCAATGATCTTAGCCTGCTGATTGACCAGCACGGACGTGTTGTAGCGCCGCTTGATCCCGTTTTCGACGCTCAACTCTGCATAGCCAAGATAAAACCCGATCTCGAGTGTCCGGGCG
>JBCCBC010000119.1:0-8475 GCA_039814435.1 Pseudomonadota bacterium | reverse complement strand
GGATCTTCGGGCGGGTCCGTCGCGGCCGTGGCCGCAGGCATCGTGCCTCTGGCCCTCGGCACCGATGCGGGTGGCTCAACCCGCAGACCGCCCGCCCATACAGGCCTGTGCGGCCTTAAACCGACCCAAGACCTGATTCCCTATGGCCCCGGTTTTGACGAACCCGTCTGGGGGATTTCAGTGATCTGCCCCATCGCCCGGCACATGGCGGATATTAGCATGGCGATGACCGTGCTGGCCGGACTTGCGCCCGCGGAACCACCGGACCTTGCACTTGCGGTCTCAAAGGACTTTGGCACGGGCCAACCGCTGGACGCGGATGTGGCCGCGAACTTTGAACAGGTGATCAAAGCGCTGGCGGCGGCTGGGACACGCATTTCGACTGCTGAGATCGACTGGCCCGAAGACATCAAAGGCCACGATATCCAACCCCTGCAATATGCCGGTCTCGCACAGATGTATGGGGATGTCTGGCGCACAACGCCCGAGCTGTTTGATCCCGCCATCGCGGGCCAGATCGAAAGCGGCCTGTCGCTCAGCGGCGTTGAGGTTGCAGCGGCCCATCAGACCTCTCATCAGATGCGCGAAACGCTGCGCGCGGCCTTGGCCCGCTATGGCGTCATCGCAACCCCCACCACGCCCTGCGCGGCATGGGGTGCCGCATTGAATGCCCCGTCCGAAATCGGCGGAAAACCCGCCACCACGCGTGACCACGCCGCCTTTACCCCGCAGATCAACCACGCAGGCGTGCCAGCCCTGTCGATCCCTTGCGGGACGGACAGCAAAGGCCGCCCTTTGGGCCTGCAATTGATCGCACAGGCGGGGCGCGATGCCGCGCTGATCGCCTTGGCGCAGCATTTGGAACCAACCCTGAGGGAGATCGCCTGACATGCGCCTGTTGTTGATCAATCCAAACATGACCGAAGCCATGACGGTCTCAATGGCTGATGTCGCGCGCGCCACCGTTGCCCGAGATGCGGAGATCGTGCCGATTACAGCCACATCCGGTTTTCCCTATATCGCGTCTCGGGCAGAGGCCCAGATCGCTGGTGCCCAAGTCCTGGAAACGATTGCCAGCCATAGCAAAAACGTCGATGCGGTCATCATCGCCGCCTTCGGGGATCCCGGTCTGGTTGCAGCCCGCGAGCTGTTCGATTTACCGATTGTCGGTATGGCCGAAGCTGCCGTTCTGTCTGCCGCTCAGCTGGGGGAGCGGTTTTCGGTGGTCACCTTCTCACCGCATATGGCGCGTTGGTACACCGATTGCGTGCAGCAAACGGGGCTGGGATCGCGCTTTACCGGGGTGCGCTGTCCCCCTGATCCGCCTGCGTCCCTCAATAATGTGGCGACGGCACTGCGCGGCGATCTGATCGCTTTGGCCGGTCTGGCGACAACATCCGACGGAGCCGATGTGGTGATCTTGGGCGGCGCACCGCTGGCCGGACTCGCTCCTGAAATCGCGGATGAAACACCGGGTATTCTGGTCGACCCCATCGCCGCCGCGACGGTCCAGGCGATGGCCATGACGCGGCTGGCCTCCAGCTACAGCAACCGAACAGCCCGACCCGCTGCAAAGTCATCAACCGGGCTTGGTGCAGAGCTGGCAGCTGTCATTGCAGGAGACCCAAAATGACCCATGACACCGTAATCACCGGCGCGCGCGTCGTCACCGCGAGCGGGGCAACACATTGCGACATTGGCATCACCGATGGCCATATTGCGACCCTTGGCACGAACCTCTTGGGCAATGAAATCATCGACGCAGCCGGTTTGATCGCCCTGCCTGGCGGCATCGACAGCCATGTCCATATCTCTCAGCCTTCGGGGCCAGGCATTGAAATGGCCGACGATTTTACCACGGGCACCCGGAGTGCGGCCTGCGGTGGGAACACCACGATCCTGCCGTTCTGTCTGCCCGAAGAGGGGCAAACTCTGCGCGAGGCCGTCGCTGCATACCGCGCCAAGGCCGACGGTAACTGCATGACGGACGTGTCCTTTCATCTGATCGTAAAAGAAACCGACCCGGTCACGCTAGGCCAAGACCTGCCCGCGCTCATTCAGGCAGGCTACACCAGTTTCAAGGTCTTCATGACCTATGCCGGATTGGCCCTGTCCGACCGCCAAATCCTCGACGTGATGGCCGTCGCCAAAGAACAAAACGCGATGGTCATGGTCCATGCCGAGAATGAAGACGCCATTGAATTCCTGCGCGATCAAGCAGAGCGCGCAGGCGAAACTGGCCCCTATCACCATGCCACCACACGCCCCGTCCCAGTTGAACGCGAAGCCACACATCGCGCGATTTCACTGGCAGAAATCGCAGGCGTACCCCTGACGATCGTGCATGTGTCCAACGGCGAAGCGACCGAAGAAATCCTGCGGGCCCGGCAACGCGGCATGACTGTCTTTGCCGAAACCTGTCCGCAATACATTACGCTGACCGCTCAGGATCTGGACCGCGAGGGGTTTGAAGGGGCGAAATACGTGTGCTCACCACCGCCCCGCACGTCTGAGGAATGGCCAAAAATTTGGGCTGGGATCGAGCAAGGTGCGTTTGATCTGTTTTCGTCCGATCATTGCCCGTTTCGCTTTAACGATCCTGCGGGCAAGGACGCACCCGGCGCGCGCAACACGTTCCGCAATATTCCAAATGGCATTCCGGGCGTCGAAACGCGACTGCCGATCCTGTTTTCTGAGGGAGTCATGAAGGGGCGTTTGTCGCTGGAACGGTTTGCGGCGATCACCGCCACGAACCATGCACGGCTCTACGGCCTTCACCCCCGCAAAGGCGCGATCATGGTCGGCGCGGATGCCGACATCGCGCTCTGGGATCCGACGCTCACAAAGCCCATCCGCCAAACCGATCTGCACCATGGCTCAGATTACACCCCGTGGGAAGGCTTTGACGTCACCGGTTGGCCTGTGCGCACTCTCCTGCGGGGCCAGACCGTCATGCAGAATGGCGCTCCCGTGGGCACGCCCATTGGCACGCATCTGGAGCGCGAGGCACCCGATGTCTTGCTCTGACCTACAGCCGTTCAGAAATGGCCTTACAGGCCTCTGGCAAGGGTTGGATCAATGGAACCGAAACCCGCGGAGCCAGACGCTTGGCGGCTTCTGCCAACGGCCCGCCCCCGATGATAACACGCTCGGCCCCCGCCGTTTGAGCGATGGCGCAGGCCTCCAACAGGGCAGAATCCAAGGCCGCAGGATCGGCCAGCAAAGCCTGCGGTTCGCCAGGAGTCATGAAGCTTCCCAAATAACGCCCCGCTTGCCCGTGGGCCCGCATCAAGGCGTCGATGGAGGCGCCGAGCGCGGGAGTGGTCGTGGCAACCGCAAAAGATGCGCCGCCGTTGGCTGCAGCTTGTGCGGCTGCGGCACCTATGCCGACCACGGGACCTTCCAACCGCTCGGCCAGTCGGCGCACACCGGGATCGCCAAATGCTGCAACGATGACCCCATCGCCGCGTGGCAAGTCCGCCACGGCCACCTGATCGCCTGCAGCAGCCAGTGCCGCAAGGTCGGTGATCATCGCAGGGGCGTCAGCATTGGTCCAACCCTGCACGTCGGGCAAGTGTCGCCGAGCGATGGCAACCATCGCCTCGGTCGTGCGCACAGAGCTGTTGGGATTGATCACCAGAACCGATTTCATAACGACAGGTATCCCTTATGACCGCAGAATTAGCCAGCACACGTTTGGGCATGTTAACGCCCTCGTCCAACACAGTTCTGGAGCCGCTGACAGCCGCAATGCTTGCGGATTTACCTGACGCCAGTGCACATTTCGCACGGTTTCAGGTTCTGAAGATCTCGATGGAGAATGATGCGCTTGGCCAGTTCAAAAACGAGCCGATGCTGGCCGCCGCTGAATTGCTGGCCGACGCCAAAGTACAATCCATTTGCTGGAACGGGACATCCTCAGGCTGGCTTGGGTTCGACACAGACCGCGCGTTGATCGCTGAGATCGAAGCGCGCACAGGGGTCAAGGCCTGCTCGTCCATCCTTGCCATGAACGAGCTGTTGGAGAAGCTAAACGCCAAGCGGATCGCTTTCGTCACACCGTACCTGCCCGAAATTCAGGACCGCATCCTTGCCAATTACCGCGCCGAGGGGTTCGAAATCGCCGCGGAGCGGCATTTGGGCGATCCCGGCAACTTTTCCTTCGCGACCTATTCAGAAGCGGATATTCTCGATCTCTGCCACGCTGTAGCGGCGGAAAAACCAGACGCGATCACCATCTATCGCACCAATTTCCGCGGCGCGCGGCTGGCTCCGATCATCGAGGCCGAAACAGGCATCCCCGTACTCGACAGCGTTTCAACTGCGCTGTGGAAATCCATGCAGGTGGCAGGCGACGACCCCAAGCGCATTTCCGGTTGGGGGCAGCTCTTTCATGTCTGAGCGCGATCTTATTGGATATGGCGACGCACCGCCCGAAATCATCTGGCCCAACGGTGCGCACGTAGCCGTGTCTGTTGTGGTGAACTTTGAGGAAGGCGCGGAACAACAGATTGGTGACGGCGATCCCACCTCGGAACGGGTCGGCGAGGTGCTGAGCGTTGTGCCGGATGGCCAACGCGATCAGGGGCAGGAACAGATTTTTTCCTATGGAAGCCGCGTTGGCCTTTGGCGGTTCCTGGGCGCGTTAAAAGATACGCAAACCCCGGCGACCTTCTACATGTGTGGTCGTGCAGTAGAGCGAAGCCCGCAACTTGCGAAAACCATTGCAGATGCCGGGTTTGAAACCGCCTGCCATGGCTGGACCTGGCGTCCGCACGCAGATTTTCCTGATCCCGAAACGGAAACCGCAGCCCTTGAGCGCGCAACCAGGGCCATTGAAACAGCAACAGGTCAGCATCCGCTTGGCTTTTTCTGCCGAGGATCGGAAAGCGACTGGACACGCGCGCTTCTGAGCAAGGCCGGGTACGTCTACACATCCAACGCCTTTGATGACGACCTGCCGTATTACGATGCGTCCGGCTTGGTCGTTGTGCCCTATAATCTTGATACAAACGATATGAAGTTTTTTCATCCCAATGGCTTTGTGCGGGCCGTCGAGATGGTGGACTATGTCCGCGACGCCGTCGAACAACTGCTGATTGAGGCGCGCAGCGGCAAATCCTCAACTCTCTCCATCGGCTTTCACCTGCGGATCTCTGGACGCCCCGCAAGGTTCCGCGCCGTCACCGAAATCCTCGAATATCTGGCTTCGCTAGAGGGTCAGATCTGGCGGGCGCGTCGCATCGACATCGCCCGTCACTTTGCCGCCGGGACCCCCCGTGGCCAAACAACACCCCAACAAGGAGAAACGACATGAAGATGAAAACCACTTTTGTAGCCGCAGCGCTCGCGGTGGCCGCGGTTCCGGCCCTGTCCGAGACCTCGATCCGGGCAACGGGGCTTGTTTCGACGCACAAGTTCCACACAGCCCTCGAACAGGAATTCTATGCCGGACTGGCCGACAAAACCGGTATCGATCTGGCCATCAACTTCAATCCGCTCGACGTGGTTGGCGTGGATATGCAGGACACGCTGCGCATGGTGCGCACAGGGGCCTTTGACATCGTACAAAGCACAGTCGGCGCAGCGGCACGCGACGACGCCTTCCTTGAAGGCATTGATCTGATCGGCGTTTCAACTTCAATGGAGCAGCTGGAAAAAGCGGTTGATGCCTTTATGCCCGAGCTGGAAAAGCGCGTGGCAGAGAAGTTCAACGCCAAGCCTTTGGCGGTTTGGCCTTACGGGCCGCAAGTCTTTTACTGCAACGCCGAGATCACGTCACTTGATGACTTTGAAGGGTTGAAAGTCCGCTCATACACGTCCTCCATGTCGACCCTGATCGAGGCCCTGGGCGCAACGCCTGTGACAATGAGCTTCAAGGAAGTCTACCCAGCCCTGCAGCGCGGCGTTGTCGACTGCGCGATCACCTCGCCCACCTCCGGCAACACCGGCAACTGGCCCGAGGTCACGACGCATTTCCTGCCTCTGGGCATCTCTTGGTCGGTGAATGCGCATTTCATCAATCTGGACACATGGAACAGCTTTTCGGACGAGGAAAAAGCCAAGCTGGAAGCTGAATTCGCGGGTTTTGAGGACGCATTCTGGGCCTTGGCCAAGGAAAACAATGGCTGGGCCATTGCTTGCAACACTGGTGGCGAAGGCTGTGAGAATTACACCTCCTTTGACATGAAACTGGTAGAACCTTCGACTGCGGATCAGGATAAAGTCACCGCCGCCACGATGGACAAAGTCCTGCCAGGCTGGGCGGAAAGCTGTAACGCGGGTTTTGCCGACTGCTCAAAAATCTGGAACGCGACTGTCGGCACCGCGCGCGGCATTGAGCTGGAATAAGACAACCAAGGGCGCGCTGTCCCAGTGCGCCCTTTCGCAAAGGACCAGACATGCGTGTCATCGGAATACTGGGAGGATATGCCTGTCTGGGTCTGTCCTTTCTTATCGTTTACGAAATTTTTGCCCGCAAACTATTCAATCATTCGCTACAGGGTGTGGATGAGATTGGCGGCTATGTTGTTGCTGTCACAGGCACTTTTGGCATGGCGCTTGCCGCAGTTGAGCGGGCGCATACACGCATCGACGTGCTGCTTTTGCGGCTGCCGCTGCGGGTTCAGGCCGGGCTGAACCTGGTGTCCTATGTCGGTCTGGGGATGGGTGCTGCGTTCATGGGGTACATGGGCTGGCGCACGCTGGATGACAGCCTTGCCTTTGGGTCGGTCTCTTCAAGCCCACTTCAGGTTCCGCTTTGGATTCCACAGTCGCTTTGGATGGTCGGACTGATTGTGTTCGCTCTGTCAGCCCTTTGGACCGCTGTGCGCGGTCTGGTTGCCCTGCGCCATGGTCTGGAAAATGCCGACCGCGTTCTGGCACCGCCAACGGTCGCTGAAGAAATCGAAGAGGCTCGCAAATGATCGACCTGACCGGCGCGGCCATTGGCTTTGTGATCATGCTGGGGTTGATGTTCATCGGCCTGCATGTGGGCATTGCCATGCTGGCAACTGGCGTGCTTGGGGCACTGGTCTATTTCGGCCCCCCTGTCCTGCTGTCCTATGGCACCAACCTCTGGTCGGTAATGAATGACTTCCTTCTGACCACCATCCCACTTTTCGTTTTGCTGGGAGAACTTCTGCTGCGCGCAGGCATCACCCGCAATATGTATGAAAGCCTGAGCGACTGGCTCAGCCGCCTGCCCGGCGGGCTGTTGCACACGAACATCGGGGCATGTGCGATGTTCTCGGCCGTCTCAGGCTCGTCCGTGGCGACGGCCGCCACCATCGGCACTGTCGCTTTGGATGAGTTCAAACGTCGCGCCTATCACGAACCCCTCGTGCTGGGCACCATTGCTGCGGGTGCGACCCTTGGCATCTTGATCCCACCATCGGTCAACCTGATCATCTATGGCGCGCTGACAAACACCTCTATAGGGCAGCTTTTTGCCGCGGGGATCTTGCCCGGCATCCTGTTGACCCTGCTGTTCATGGTCATCATCGCCGCCGCTGCCCTATGGAAACCTTCATTGGCCGAACAGGTCACAGACGTCCCGCCGCGGGCCGAGCGTTTACGTCGCCTTCGGTATCTGCTGCCGCCGCTGGGCATCTTCGTTGTAGTCATGGGCGCGATCTATGGCGGTTGGGCAACGCCGACCGAGGCCGCAGCCCTCGGCGTCGTACTCGCCTTTGGTCTGGCCGCCATGAACCGTGCGCTCAGCTTTTCCATGCTGCACGCTGCCTTTGTGGCCACCATGAAAACCTCGGCTATGCTGCTGTTCATCATCACCGCCGCATTCTTCCTGAACTTCATCGTGGGCCTTTTGGGCGTGCCTCAGGCGATGAGCCGCGCCGTCACCGACCTTGGTCTGAACGCGACCGAGATGATCCTGATCCTCGTGCTGTTCTATCTTGTCATGGGCTGTTTTCTGGAAACCTTGTCCATGATGGTCGGCACCATACCCGTCGTGATGCCCGTGGTTCTGCATCTGGGCATTGACCCCGTTTGGTTCGGGATTTTTCTTGTTATTATGATGGAGCTGGCCCTGATCACACCGCCTGTTGGCATGAACCTTTACGTGGTCCAAGGCGTGCGCGGGCGCGGCGAGTTGGCAGACGTCTATCGCGGCATCCTGCCCTTCGTGGCGGCGATGCTGATGATGGTTGGGCTGATCATCCTGTGGCCGCAAATCGTAATGCTCTTGCCCGAGGCATTGTTTTGAGTGCGCTAGACCGCGCCAAGCGGCTATTTGAGGAATTGGCAACGATCAGCGTTGATCCACCCGGCGTGACCCGAGCCAGCTTTGGCCCCCTCGAAAATGCAGCCCATGACATCATCCGGCGCGAGGCGGAAGCGCTTGGTCTTGAACAGCTCACCGATGCTGTTGGAAACCTCTATGTCACCCTCCCCGGTCGCGACCGGGATGCGCCGGTTTTGATGACAGGTTCGCATCTGCACAGTGTTCCCCATGGC
>JBCCBC010000126.1:0-8265 GCA_039814435.1 Pseudomonadota bacterium | reverse complement strand
GGAACTGCGCGCCGACAATTACGACATGTACCTGCTGGGTTGTTCGCCGGGCACGTTTGACGCCGAACATCCCATCCGTTTCCTCGCCTCGACCCCGAATGCGGAAAAGAAGCTGGGCAGCTGGAACTTTGGCGGCTTTTCCAACGCGCGCGTCGATGAACTCTTGCCCATGATCCAATCAGAAATCGATGACACCAAACGGCAGGCGATGTTGGATGAAACCACCAAGATCTTGCAGGATGAAGTCGCTTATGTGCCGATGTATGTCCAACCGCTTGTGTGGGGCGCAAAGGCAAATGTCGATCTGACTCAACGCCCCGACAACTTCTTTCTCCTGCGTTGGGTGACGGTCAATTGAGCAACGGTATATCAGCGCGGCAGGCTGCGCTGACACCACCAACACCACTGGCTGCCCAGCATTTGCGCTTGTACGATTTGCGCAGGCGAAGCGCACTCAAAAGGACAAAGCCGCCCTTGACCTTGCCCAGCTCTGCAGGCCCATAAAGACAGATGCTCGCCTATATCATCCAACGCGTCGGCCAAAGTGCACTGGTTCTGCTGGTTGTGGGGCTTGTCGCCTTTTCCATGTTCCGCTTTGTCGGCGATCCTGTCGACAACATGCTGGGTCAAGAGCGGACGCAAGCCGATATCGAACGATTGCGCGATGTGCTGGGTCTCGACCAACCCTTTGTTGTGCAATACGCAAAATTCCTGGGCGGCGCGGTCCAGGGGAATTTTGGCGTTAGCTATCGCCAGGGGCGACCCGTGTCCGACATCCTGATTGAACGCGCACCAGCCACTCTTGAACTGGCGGCTGTGAGCGGTTTTCTCGCTATTTCAATCGGCATCGGACTTGGCGTGTTTACGGCAATCCGACGTGACGGTTGGGGGGCAAACATCATCATGTCGGCCTCCCTGATCGGAGTGTCTTTGCCGACCTTTCTCATTGGCATCCTGCTGATTTATCTGTTTTCGGTCGAACTTGGTTGGTTACCCAGTTTCGGCCGCGGCGAAACTGTCAAGATCGGTGGTTGGTCAACAGGGTTTCTGACAGAAAGCGGACTCAAGGCGCTGATCCTGCCTTCGATCACACTTGGCCTCTATCAGATGACCTTGATCATGCGGCTTGTCCGCTCAGAAATGCTCGAAGTGCTGCGCCAGGATTATATCCGCTTTGCCCGCGCCCGGGGTTTGCATGAGCGGGCGGTCAACTTCCGGCACGCCCTGAAAAACACGTTGGTTCCGGTAATTACTGTGACAGGGCTGCAGCTTGGGTCCATCATCGCCTTTGCAATTATCACCGAAACCGTGTTCCAGTGGCCCGGCGTCGGCTTGCTGTTCATCAACGCGATCCAGTTTGTCGATATCCCAGTCATGGCCGCTTATCTCATGCTTATCTCGGTCATGTTCGTTGGCATCAATCTGATTGTAGATTTGCTTTATTTTGCGATCGATCCGCGGCTGCGCGTCGACCGGGCCGGAGGGCACTGATATGGTTGATACCCCTTTGCCAGACACACCCGTCAAAGACCCCTCGCGCCTGTCGCTGGCGTTGCAGTCGGACTTTATCTACCACTTCAAACGCTCACCCGTGGCTGTGGTCAGTTTTGCGGTAACCATGGTGCTCATTCTGGGCGCTGTGTTTGCCCCCCTCATTGCCCCTTACAATCCATTTGATCCGGGCTCGCTCAACCTGATGAACGGGTTTTCTGCGCCGATGACACCCAATGCGTTTACCGGCGATACATTCTGGCTTGGCACCGATGATCAAGGGCGCGACGTGTTTTCCACCATCCTTTACGGTATGCGGATATCGCTGTTTGTCGGGGCCGCTGCAGTGGCCTTTGCCATGGTTCTTGGGATTACGCTGGGCCTGCTTGCCGGCTATGTTGGGGGCTGGACCGAAACAATCATTATGCGCATCGCAGATGTCCAGCTGACGTTTCCTGCGATCCTGGTGGCTATGCTGATCTTTGGCGTGGCCAAAGGGATCACGCCGGTCGAGTACCGCGACCAGATGGCGATCTGGGTGCTGATCATCGCAATTGGCCTGTCGGACTGGGTGCAATTTGCCCGCGTTGTGCGGGGTGCCACGCTGGTGGAAAAGAACAAGGAATACGTGGCAGCCGCCAAACTCATCGGGCGCACAGGGCCTGCGATCATGGTGCGCCACATCCTGCCAAATGTGCTGTCACCCGTCCTTGTGATCGCCACGATCTCACTGGCTCTCGCCATAATTGCCGAAGCGACCCTTAGCTTCCTCGGCGTCGGCGCACCACCGACACAGCCATCTCTCGGCACATTGATCCGCATCGGCCAAGGCTTCTTGTTTTCAGGTGAGTGGTGGATCCTGCTATTTCCAGCCGTCACCCTGCTGGCCCTCGCACTTAGCGTCAACTTGTTGGGCGACTGGTTGCGCGATGCGCTAAACCCGAGGTTGCGGTAATGGCGGAGCGTTCGAAACAGCGAGGGTGCGATGTGCAACCGCAAGAGGTTGCGCAGCAGGAATGCCTTAACCGACGTTTGCCAACAGGAAAACCAAGCGTTCTGGATCCAGAGTGTAGCTTATGACCACCCCTACCCTCTCTATCCAAAACCTGACCGTCGACATCCCCACCCGGCACGGAGTTCTGCGTCCTGTCAGCGGCGTTTCATACGACATAGCACCCGGAGAGATCTTGGGCGTTGTCGGCGAATCCGGGGCAGGCAAATCGATGGCGGGCAATGCTGTTATCGGCCTGCTAAATCCACCTGCGCACATCTCATCCGGCGAAATTCACCTGAATGGTACCCGCATCGATCACCTGAGTGGAGACGCGATGCGCAGGCTCAGGGGCAAACAGATCGGGATGGTGTTTCAGGATCCACTGACCTCGCTCAACCCACTGCTCAAGATCGGCGATCAGCTGTCTGAAACGATGCGCGCCCATCTCGATATCAGTGCCGCGGACGCGCGCAATCGCGCAATCGCCTCCCTCAAAGAAGTCGGCATTCCCGGGGCCACCCAGCGGGTAGACAGCTATCCACACGAATTCTCAGGCGGTATGCGGCAGCGTGTTGTCATCGCCCTCGCCCTTTGCGCCGAACCCAGCCTTATCATTGCGGATGAACCGACGACCGCCCTCGATGTTTCCGTTCAGGCGCAAATCATCGCGCTTCTGAAAAGGCTGTGCCGGGAACGGGGGACTGCCGTGATGCTGATCACCCATGATATGGGGGTCATTGCAGAAGCGGCTGACCGGGTCGCGGTGATGTATGCGGGCAAACTGGCAGAGCTTGGGCCTGTGCGCGATGTGCTGAGCACTCCGTTGCACCCCTACACAGATGGGCTGATGGGATCGACGCCGCTGGCATCGCGCGGCAAGGCACGGCTGCACCAGATCCCCGGCGCAATGCCGCGGCTGGACGCACTTCCAACCGGATGTGCCTTCCATCCCCGCTGCCCCAAAGCCCAAGCGGGGTGTTACTCAGATCCCGGTCCCCGGATCGAGGACGGTCAAGGGCGGGCTGCCTGCTTCTTTCCCATCCACCGCGAGGCTGTCGCCTAATGGCCCTTGTCAGCATTCGCAACCTCAGCCGCATCTTTGACGTCTCAAAACCGTGGCTGAACCGGGTCATCGAACGCCTGCCACGTGCGCAACTGACAGCCGTGTCAGACGTCTCTTTCGAGATCGAGGAGAAGACAGTCTATGCGCTGGTGGGCGAGTCCGGCTCTGGCAAATCCACCATTGGCAAGATGTTGGTCGGCCTCCTGGCCCCCTCGACCGGGGCCGTTGACATCCGTGGTGTCGACCTGGCGCGCGAAACAGATGCACGGAAAATTGACGATGTGCGCGCCGACATACAAATGATCTTTCAAGATCCCTACGCTTCTTTGAACCCGCGCTGGCGCGTGCGCGACATCATCGCTGAACCCGTTGCGGCCCGAGGGGGCGTTACGGCAGGTCTGGCCGAAAGACTGTTGGAACAGGTCGGGTTGAGCGCGCGAGACGCCGGCAAATTCCCCCACGAGTTCTCAGGCGGGCAGCGACAACGGATCTGTATTGCCCGCGCTTTGGCCTCTGAACCAAAGCTGATCGTGTGCGACGAACCAACGTCCGCATTAGACGTGTCTGTTCAGGCGCAGGTTCTGAACCTGATGAGCGACCTAAAGGACGAATTTGGGCTGACATACTTGTTCATCAGCCACGATCTGACCGTGGTTCAGCACATGGCGGATCGGATTGGCGTCCTGTACCTGGGCCGTTTGGTCGAAGAAACAGATCCCGATACGCTCTTTGATGACCCTAAACATCCCTACACTCAGATGCTTTTGGCTGCAGCGCCCAAACTGGATGCATTCGGGCGCGAAGTCGCGCCGCCACAGGGTGAAATCCCTGACCCAATCAATCCCCCACCGGGCTGTGCCTACAATCCGCGCTGTCCGCGTGCCACAGATCTGTGCCGTCAAGAACGCCCTGAGCTACGTATGGTTCAAGGAGCCCGCGTCGCGTGTCATTTTGTGTAATAGCTCACCTTTGACAGGGATAGACGAGTATTTCTGGAACACAGAAACAGCGCGCTACTTTCAGACGTCCAAAATTCTCAATAATACTCAAACAGGTCCGTTCGCTGATGAGCGTTTTTCGCAAAAAAGGCGGAGCAAACGCTGACATCAGCCTAAGTGGCGAGCGCAGAAAAACATCAATCTTTGCGAGACTTCAGCTCAACCACGTTGCCCCCGTGCGGCGCGCCGAAATCGTCAAAGAGTGCGCGCAAATCCAGCGTGCTTTCCTTTTCGATCTGATCGAAATTCGCGCCAAGCCAACGATCGGCGTATTCGCGACCCAGATCGCGCAGGTGGATTAGGAACGCCCATTCAGAGTTCAGTTTGGATGATGCATCCAGCGCCAGCATGTCGTCGCAACCATCGATCATATGCATGTTCATCGTGCGATACTCGTTGTTGGACAATGCTCCATCCTCAATCAGGCGGTGGATGAGATCAATGGTGCGCAAGTCCCGCAAAAGCGACGCGTTGAACGTAATTTCGTTCACCCGGTTCTGGATATCCTTGGCACGCTTTGGGGTGCCGGGTCGCAGCAACGGGTTGATCTGAACGATCACAATATCGGACGAGGGCGAGTGATCGATGAACGGAAACAGCACCGGGTTTCCCATGTATCCCCCGTCCCAATAGGGCACGCCGTCAATTTCGACAGCCTTGAACATATTGGGCAGGCACGCGGATGCCATCACGACATCCAGCGTCACTTCTTCGCGATGAAACACACGCGCTCGACCCGTTTCGACATTGGTCGCCGAGATGTACAGCCCCATGTCAGGGCATTGTGCGACCTTGTCAAAGTCGATGAAATCCTCGACCACATCCCGCAATGGATTGATCCCAAGCGGGTTCAAATCATAAGGCGACGCCATACGGCTCATCAGATCCATCATTGCATAGCCAGGGTTCAGGTCCAGTGACCACGACCCCATCAGCTTTTCGTAAGGCGTGCGTTGGATCGGGCTGGCTTGCCCTGCGACGCTGACTGCGTGCCAAAAATCCTCGAGTGCCTGACGCGCACCGGCGGCACCTGCATCATACATGCCTTGCGTTGCCACAACTGCGTTCATCGCCCCGGCTGACGTCCCGCTGATCCCCTCAATCCAAAGCCGGTCCTCTTCGAACATGCGGTCCAGCACACCCCAAGTGAACGCCCCGTGCGACCCACCGCCCTGCAAGGCCAGGTTGATCGATTTCTCATGCCGTTTTGACCGGCCTTCTGCCTTGGACATGATCTGGCCTCCTATCGGCGTGAACAGCGTTTACTGTGCGACCCAACCGCCGTCGACGGGCAACGCAGTACCGGTCATGGACGCAGCGGCATCCGTCGCAAGGAAGGTGCACAGCGCGCCCAACTGCTCAACAGTCACAAATTCCTTGGTCGGTTGCGCGGCCAGCAGCACGTCGCGCTTGACCTCTTCTTCTGTGATGCCGCGTGCTTTGGCGGTGTCAGGGATCTGACCTTCGACCAACGGCGTCAGTACATAGCCAGGGCACACCGCATTGACGGTCACGCCGTGCTGTGCAGCCTCAAGAGCCACCGTTTTGGTCAGGCCAATGACACCGTGTTTGGCCGTGACATAGGCCGACTTGAACGGCGACGCGACCAGCCCGTGGGCTGATGCAATGTTGATGATACGACCCCACTTGCGCTCTTTCATGCCGGGCAACGCTGCGCGGATGGTGTGAAAGGCCGAAGACATGTTGATCGCAATGATCGCATCCCACTTTTCGATGGGGAAGTCTTCGACCGGGCCCACAAATTGAATGCCTGCGTTGTTGACCAGAATGTCTACGGCCCCGAATTTGGCTTCGGTTTGCGCAACCAGATCGGCAATTTCCGCCGGTTTGGTCATGTCAGCACCGTGATACACGACTGTGCCCTCGGCTTTGGCATCCAGCGCTGCGCGGGTCGCTTCAATTTCGTCCGCATCACCAAACCCGTTGAGCATGATGTTCATCCCTTGGGCCGCAAACGCTTCGGCAATGCCAAGCCCAATGCCGCTGGTGGATCCGGTGATAATAGCGGTGCGTGTCATGATCTGGCCCCTTTGGAATGCTGCAGTGCGGAATTTCGCATCTGTGACATACCTAAGGGGCGAATGCAGTTGCAGCAAATAACATTTCCCCCGCGTCGGTACGACGTGAGAAAATTGGCAAGTTATTCCGGGAAATCACGCGTTTGTGCGAATATGACACTCCCACCGTATCAGGGCGCAGGCATGTTACATCGCAACGTCGCGAACAGGGCCAATATCCAATCGGTAGATGTGTTCGGCCAACGTCGCCTCAAAGTAGGTTCTTACCAACGGGTCATGCCCCGGAATGATCAACTTTGGCGCGCTGGCCAGGGCGCGTAACGTGTCAAACCCATCGAGCATGTCCTCAAGATCAACCACAATTGGAAAAGGTTTCTTGGCAAAGACGTTCTCGTAAAAATGCGCCGCGTCCGAGGCAAGCACCATCCACCCCGCTTGAGTGCGCACCCTCACGGCTTGCAAGCCTCGACTGTGCCCGCCGATGCAATGCACCGTGACCCCATCGGCGATCTGGCCGTCCCCTTCGTGAAATTTCACTTTGCCTGCATAGAGCCGCTTGATCGCCTCACAGATATGGCCCGCCGAAAAAGGCATGCGCAGCGTGTCGTGACACATGCAGGGGCCTGTGGCATAGGCCATCTCGGCCGTTTGCAGATGCAACTGGGCATTGGGAAACAGATGCAAACCGCCGGCATGATCGTAGTGCAGATGCGTGACGATGATTTCCGTCACATCCTCAGGTGCCAAGTCAAAAGGTTTGAGCGCGTCGACCGGGTCGAGGCGAATGGGACGACCCCGCAAGCGCGCCTCGTCCATGTCATAGCCTGTGTCGACCAGGATCACTCTCCCGTTCCCGCGAATGAGCCACATAAAGTAATCCATGGCGTGGGGCGCGTCGTGATTGTCATCAAAAATAAAGCTGTCAGCGCGGGTGCGCGCATTTCGATCCGCATATTTGATGGCGTAGACTTCCCACGTGCTCATCTGTCGACACGCTCGTAGGTGCGCAGTGTCTTTTTGGCGACCAAATCACTCACCTTGGGTCCCGTAGCAATGTAGTGGGGCATCGTCTGATGCGCCTCGAACGCCGCCAGATCATCGTAAAGCTCATACAGAAATACCGTGTCTGGCACCCCGGGGTCGGTACAGACGTCAAACTGACGGCACCCCGGCTCGTCCCGAACGGAACTGCGCGCATTCAGCAGGATTGCGTCCATAAACGCCTCCATCTTTCCCGGTTTGATGTCAAAGACGACGGTCACGGCATAGGGCATTCTGGGTCTTTCTCAATTGGTCCCTGGGGCAGGGAATTTACATTTGCATATCATAACGTATACTTTAATGCGTACACAAGCACACACAAAAAGCGAGTCGCTTTGAATTATCCTAAGCCCAAAGGGGGCCCGCGCCATGCAGAACTCATTTAACATCGCAGTCTTTCACGGGGATGGGATCGGGCCAGAGATCATGGAACCGACCCTCGATCTGTTGGCCCATGTGGCCGGGGATGCTTATGCCTTGCAGTTTGTGGACGCCCCCGCAGGGGCCGCCCATTACGCCAAAACCGGAGAAAGCCTGCCGAGGGCGTCGATGGAAACGGCGCGCGCGGCGGATGCGATCCTGCTGTCGGCTATGGGGCTCCCCGATGTGCGCTATCCCGATGGTACCGAAATCTCGCCT
>JBCCBC010000018.1:0-19098 GCA_039814435.1 Pseudomonadota bacterium | reverse complement strand
GAACGATTACCTGCGCTCAGGCGGGTTGATCCTGTTTGACACCCGCGACGGCAATGTGGCCGAGTTTGGTGGCACCAGCCAGAACGGGCGCAAGTTGCAGGATCTGGCGGCGTCCCTCGATATTCCCGCGCTTGAACCTGTGCCCCGCGATCACGTGCTCACGCGCACGTTCTATCTGTTGCAGGATTTCCCCGGTCGCCATGTCGGCTCCGAGATCTGGGTCGAGGCCGCCCCCCCCGGTGCCGAGCAGGTCGAGGGCATGCCGTTTCGCAACCTCAACGACGGGGTGACCCCGGTGGTCATCGGTGGCAACGACTGGGCGTCGGCCTGGGCTGTGACATCCTCCGGTCAGGCGATGTTGCCTGTGGGCCGTGGATTTGGCGGTGAACGCCAGCGCGAGTTGGCCTACCGCTTTGGCGTCAATCTGGTGATGCATGTCCTGACCGGGAATTACAAAAGCGATCAGGTCCATGTGCCTGCCTTGCTGGATCGGTTGGGCCAATGACCGGCACTGTTCTGTTTGATCCCCTGCTGCCGTGGCCTGTGCTGATCGTGTTGGCGATCCTTGTGGGTGGCGGCATCGTGCTGGCCGTGATGCGCGGCCTGAGTGGCTGGGCCTTGCGCGGAGCGGCGGGGTTGGTTGTGCTGGCGGCCTTGTCCGGCCCTGCGTTACAGCAGGAAGACCGCGCGGCCCTGCCCGATATCGTTATCCTTGCCGAAGACCAAAGTGCCAGCCAACGCCTGCGTGATCGCCCTGCCCAAAGCGGCAGGGCTGCCGACACCCTTGCGGCTGCGCTGATCGCCCGCGACAATACCGAAGTGCGCCGCATTACCGTCCCGGATGGCGACGAGGATGCAGGCACCCGGTTGATGACCGCCCTGTCCGATGCCCTGGCAGAAGAGCCCCGCGCCCGCGTTGCCGGCCTGATCGCCATCAGCGACGGGCAGGTGCATGACCCGGACCTGCCCATTGATCTGCCCGCCCCCCTGCATCTGCTTCTCAGCGGAGAAGAAACCGATTGGGACCGCCGTCTGCTGGTCAAGAACGCCCCTGCATTCGCCATCATCGGCGAGCCCGTGACCCTGACCTTGCGGGTTGAGGACAGTGGCGCGGCCCCGACACATGTCGGCCTTGCGCCCCTCGATATCTCGGTCGATGGCGCGCCGCCCCAACGGTTCAACGTGCGCATAGGTCAGGATATCGACCTGCCCGTGACCCTGCCCCATGGCGGGCGCAACGTGATCCAGTTTTCGGTGCCCGAAGCCGAAGGCGAGTTGACCGACCGCAACAACACCGCGCTGATCCAGATGAACGGTGTGCGCGACCGGTTGCGCGTGCTGCTCGTCTCGGGCGAGCCGCACGCAGGCGGGCGCACCTGGCGCAATCTGCTGAAATCGGACAGTTCCGTTGATCTCGTCCACTTCACCATTCTGCGCCCCCCGGAAAAGCAGGATGGCGTGCCCGTGGGCGAGCTGTCCCTGATTGCCTTTCCCACCCGCGAGCTGTTTTTGGAGAAGATCGACGATTTCGATCTGATCATCTTTGATCGCTACAAACGGCGCGGCATTCTGCCCGCCCTCTACCTTGACAATGTGGCGCGCTACATCCGCGAGGGTGGGGCCGTGCTGGTCGCTGCTGGCCCGGATTTTGCCGGGGCGGACAGCTTGTATCGCTCGCCGCTGGGTGAAGTTATGCCTGCCCAGCCCTCTGCCCGTGTGCTCGAAGAGCCCTTCTTGCCCAAAGTCTCTGACATTGGCCAACGCCACCCTGTGACCACGGCCTTGCCCAGTGCAGGTGATTGGGGCCGGTGGCTGCGCCAGATCGAGGTCGATGCACGTTCTGGCACAGCCGTGATGGAGGGGGTCGATGGCCGCCCTCTGCTCGTGCTTGACCGGGTGGAAGAGGGGCGCGTTGCGCTGCTGGCCTCGGACCACGCATGGCTGTGGAACCGTGGCTATGAGGGGGGTGGCCCGCAACTGGAACTGCTGCGCCGCCTTGCCCACTGGATGATGAAAGAGCCCGAGTTGGAAGAAGAGGCGTTGACCGCCACTGCCACAGGCCAATCGATGCGCATTGTACGCCGCACATTGTCGGACACCGTGCCGCCTGTGTCGGTGACGGGCCCGGACGGGACTGTCACCCAGCTTGAGATGACCGAAGGGGCACCGGGCCAGTTTTCGACCCGCTTTGATGGGCCGGAGATCGGCCTTTACCGTCTTGAGAATGGTGATCAATCCGCAGTGATCGGCCTAGGCCCCGCCGCCCCCAAAGAGTTTGAGGCGACCATCGCCACGGCAGATGTGTTGGGTGCGCGCGTGGCCAGCACACGCGGCGGTGTTTTGCGGCTTGAGGACGGCACCCCGCGCATTCGCACCGTGCGCGAAGGGCGCCCCGCTGCTGGCCGTGGCTGGATCGGGATCACCCCGCGCAATGCGTATGAGACCCGCGATGTGCGGCAGATGTCGCTGTTGCCACCGTGGCTTGTTTTGCTGCTGGCCGCTGGCTTTATCACCGGTGCGTGGTTGCGCGAAGGGCGGCGCTAAGGTTGAGGGCGCGCGCGAAGCTCTACCGCGACGCGGGCTGATCGCCCTGCTGCGTCGATCACTGCGATGTCGGAATACCCAAGGCCCAGTGTTCCAATCTCGATATGCCTGTGACGGGTGCCGGACACCACGGGCGCGCCGTTCAGCAACACTGTGAGTGGCAGCGCACCGCCATCGACTTTGATCATCGCATCAGCCTGTGCAAGGACCGCGCCGTCAGGTGGGAAGGTCACGTTTGGCCCTGACGTGTCTGCACGCGCTGCACCAAAGCGGCGCAAGGGCGCGGGCAAGTCAGCGGTGCTGACAAGCAGCGTGTCGGCAGGGGGTGGGGGTGCTGGATCATAATCCGGCTTCAGGCGGCCAAAGGCCTCGAACAGGATGGGCGCGGCATGATCCCCGCCAAAAGCCCCGGGCACAGGCGTCCCATCCGGACGCCCCATCCAGACACCAATCACGTGCCGCCCATCATAGCCGATCGCCCAGGCATCGCGATGCCCATAAGACGTCCCCGTCTTGTACGCCACGCCGGCACGCGCCCCCGGCGGAGGCGCGATGTTGCGCAGAATATCACCCACTTGCCACGCCGCACGCGGCGCAAGTCGCCCGGGGCTGGCGGGCGCTGCTGCACCCGCGTGGTCTGTCAGCCCAACCCCGTCACCCAGCCGGGCAAGCCCGGCATAGACGTGCATCAGATCTTGCAGGCTCAGCCCGACACCCCCCAATGCCACAGCAAGTCCGGCAGAGCTGGACGGCAAGCGGGGCTGCGCCCCAAAGGCGCGCAAGGCGGCCATCAACCGTTCCGGCCCAAGAGCATCTGTCAGGACCACAGGCGGGATATTCAGCGACAGGCGCAGTGCCTGCGCAGCTGTCACATCCCCCCGGAATTGCCCGTCAAAGTTCTGCGGTGCGTAGCGCCCGAACCGGGTTGGCTGGTCGGCAAACACAGTTGCGGGATGCGCCAAGCCGCGATCAAAGGCCAGCGCATAGATCAACGGCTTGAGCGTCGACCCGGGCGAGCGTTTTGCCCGTGTCATATCGACAAAGCCCTGCGCCCCATCACGGTCGCTGTAGTCTGGTGCACCGACCCGGGCGAGGATCTCTCCGCTTTGGTGATCCACCACCATCAGGGCCAGCGATGCCCCGGGTGCCAGCGCCGCCGCATGGGTCTGCGCCAGGCTTTCCATTTTGTCCTGCAACTGCGCAGACAGCGTTGTGTCAAACCGCTGTGCCAGCGGGTCCGTACCACGCAGCGCATCTGCCATATGCGGAGCCAAACGCGGCACATCCCGCATGGACCGAGGCACCCCGACGCGCACCGGCGGCGCACCCACCCGGGCCAAAACCCGATCCCGCGCCGCCTCGGCAGCGCCCGGGTGCCGGTCGGGACGCCGCCGCTCGGGCGCTTGGGGCAGTGCCACAAGCAAGGCCGCCTCGGCCGGGGACAAGCGCCGCGGTTCCTTGCCAAACCATGTGAATGCGGCGCTGCGCACTCCTTCGACCCGGCCACCGTAGGGCGCGTGCTGCAGGTAAAGGTGCAGGATCTCATCCTTGCTCAGCCGCCGTTCCAGCGCCCAGGCCAGCCGCATCTGGCGTACCTTGCCCGCTATGCTGCCGGTCCCCGAATTCTCAAGCAGCCGCGCGGCCTGCATCGTCAATGTAGACCCGCCAGACACCACGCCCCCCGACCACACCGCCTGGCCCAATGCCCGCAGCATCGCGCGCCCATCGACACCGGAATGCGCCCAGAACCGTTTGTCCTCGTAGGCCACCAGCATCTGGACAAACCCCGGATCCACCCCGCCCGGTGTCACCGCCAACCGCAACCGCCCGTCCTCAACCGCAAAGGCGCGCAATAGCACACCGTCCCGGTCCCGCATCTCGACCGAGGTTTCGGCCAGGGTCGACGGGATCACGGTGCGCGCCACCCACCCGGCCCACTGATCATGGGCAAGGGCGACCGTGAACATCGCAGCCGCGATGGCAATCAGGGGGCGATGCGACAGTCTCACTCTACCACCACAGTCTCGCCTGTTGCTGTCACTGCGCGGTACTCGGCGCGGTACATATCCTCGACCAGTGCGGCGGGGTGGTGGAACGTACCGGGGCTGACCGCCCGCGCGATATAGGCCAACTCGAACGTGTCTGCCCCGCGTTGATCCACAGCGGCAAGGAACCTGTCCGAGCGGAATTCCACATGCTGCACCGGTGCCGGGCTGAGCCAATCAAGGCCCCGCACATCGCCTGACCGGATCAGGGTCGGGTTGTCCATCTCGATCCCTGCGGGCAGCGGATCATCCACCATCAACCGCGCCCCCACCTTTTCAAATGGTGTGACGCGCAGCACGACGACGCGGCGTTCCCCCACTGTCCACGGCCCCTCAACCGGCACCCCCTCCAACGTGTAAGTCGACCGCGAAATTGCGTAGCCGTACCCCCCCGCCTCGGGCGCGACCAAGGGCACGCCGTAGGTCGTCAGTGTCACATCCTGGGGCGTGCCAGAGACGTTGCGGATCGTCGAGATTGGCGCACCTGCGGCCCGCGTTTGCACCAACGGCCCGGGCACCGCCACATCGTCCACCGTCAGGACCGCTGGCCCGGTGCCCGCGCGCAACGCCTGGGCCGCCATCAGCACCTGTGCCGCCTCTTGCGTGGAATAGCGCCCCTGTCGCTGCGTGATGCTGGCGGACAGTTGCGTGCGGTCGATGGCCGTGCTGCCCGCCTCGACCGCCAGATGCAGCAGCCCTGCGGCATCGCGCAACGGTGTGCCGAAATCGCTGCGCCATGTCGCGCCGGAAGTGTCGGCAGTGCCGGAAGTGCCGGACTGGGCGGCAAGATCTGCCGCCAATGCAAACATCCGGTCCGCCCGCGTTTGTTCGCCGTAGTTTGCCAGGGCCGCCCCCAGGTGCGCCCGTGCCAGCGGTGTGGCAAAGGCATCCGCCTTGGTATCAGCATAGTATCGCAAATCGCTGATCGATGCCGCCCCGGAGCGTGCCAGCACCATGAGCGCATAGGCGATGTCTTCGCCCCCGCTGTCGAAATCGGGGGCGTAGTTGATCCGGTTGCGCAGGTTGTCCAAGGCAATGCGCAGGGCTGTTTCGGGCACCACATGGCCTTGATCGCGCGCCCGGGTGAGGAAGTCGGTGACATAGGCATCGAGCCAAAACTCGCCCGCCTGCGCCTGCCACAGACCAAAGGCCCCGTTGCTGGCCTGCCGCGTCAGGACGCGGGCGATCGCCGCGCCTATCCGCGCCTCAACATCCGCGATCCCTGCCGCCCCTGCCGCCTGCGGCACATAAAGCAGCGGCAGCGCAGCAGACGTCACCTGTTCCGTGCACCCATAGGGGTACCTATCCAACTGGCGCAGCAGCCCGGGCATATCAAACCGGGCGAGCGGGCCTGCCGCGAGGGTTGCGCGCGCAGTGTCGGGCTCCAGATCGGCAAACACGTTGTCGTCAAAGGTCAGCGCAGCCCCGGCGTCCAGACTGAACCGTCGCGTCGTCGCCGTCAGCGGGTCATTGGCGCGCACGCCCAAGGTCAGTGATTTGGTCAGAAGACGCCCCTCGGGTGTGCTTAGCGCCACATCGATGCGATGATCGCCGATGCCCTGCGCCTCGACCGGCAAGGACAGGCGCAGGGTGCCGCCTTTGGCGAGTTCGATCTGCGGCGGGGCCGTGCCCAGCAGAAGGCCGGTGGCCGACACCTCAAGCGGCATCAGGCCCGCATCGCCCCCGCCATGCACAAATTCCAGCATCACGCGGCTTTGATCCCCCGGTGCCAGAAAGCGCGGCACCGCAGCCGAGATCACCACAGGATCGCGGGCAACCACATCTGCGCTTGCCTGCCCAACGCCGGTATCGGACCAGGCCACGGCCATCATCCGGATCGTTCCGTTGAAATTCGGGCGGGGCACCGTGATGGTCGCCACGCCGTCGGCGTTGACCTGCACAGGCCCCGAGAAGGCGGCCATCACAGCCTCGGTCGGGGGTGGGCCCTGGCGTTGCATCGCGTTGCCTGCATCCCCGCCTGAACGCACCGTGCCCATGGCCCCGTTGCTGCCATCGATCAGCCGCCCATACATGTCGCGCAGATCGACACCAAGCCGCCGCTGCCCAAAGTAGTGCCCTTGCGGATCGGGAACTGCAAACCCCGTCAGGTTCAGGATCCCCACGTCCACAGCGGCAAGGGTGACAAAGGCCTCTGCCCCGTTCAACCCGTCCACGCGCACCTCGACATCTGTGCTGCCCGCTTGCCCTTCGACGCCCAGAGGTGCTTCGATCGAGACCAGAAGCGCCTTGTCTGCGGGGTCAATCGAGGCATGGGCAAGGCCCAATACCCGGCCTGGGCCAAAGCCATCGCCACTGCCGCGCAGCACGGATGCGGTGACATAGGCCCCGGTCCCCCACTCTGCACTCACCTTCAGCGGGATCACGTTTTCGCCTGCCACAACCGGCACCGCGCGACGTTCAATCACACCGCCCGACAGGACAGAGACAAGGGCCGTGCCGTCAAAGCCGGGCACAATGCGCAGCTGTGCCACATCGCCCACGCCGTAGCGCGCAGCGTCCAGTGACAAGGGCAAACGGTCGGGCGTGCTGGAGCCGTCCGCGCCGCCATACCACCCCGACGCAAAGCCAAGCGAACTTGCGGTATAGGCCCCGCCCTGTGCCTCGACGACCAGTTCGTAATCGCCCCACGTGGTGTCCACCTCAAGCGATTGCGGGTCTGTCCCCAGCGTGACCTCGCCCCGTGCCACCCGGGTGCGTCGGGTGATCGGTTCCCAATTCCAGTTGCCAAACAGCTGATACCACTGATAGCGGGTTTCGACCTTGTTTACCGTCCACTGCACCGGCAGCGCGTCGGCCCCCACTGCGATCAGATCAAAGGTGGCGGTGCCCCCTTCGGGCAGCACGTCGTCAAAGCCTGCCTTGATCCCCACTACCGGGCCATCCGGCGCGATGGGGCGGGTCAACGACCGTTCAATCGGGCGCCCGCCGCTGTCAGACACGCGCACGGTTGTCACAGCCTCCAGCAGCACCCCTTCGGCAACGACCTCGGGCCAGTCCAGCGGCACTATCGCCGCCCCGGTCGCGTCCGTCACACCGCCGTCAAAATAGCTGCGTTGCGATGAAAACTGAGCGTCATGGCGGCCAAAGGCGTAGCCAGGCCACGCGTCGATCCCGGTACGGCGCTGCACGCGCACATCGCCGTCAACCGCCAGGTCTGCGCCCGGTGCCCCAAACAGGTAGCGCGCGGAAACCCCGACCAAGGCCAGATCACCGATCCGCAACGCCCCGTCCGTCATGCTCAGCTCTGCATCGATGCGGTCGGGGATGAAATCCTCGACCAGCACGGTCTGCGTGGCCAGCGGCGGGGCGTCTGGATCACCCATGATATCGATGCGCCATGTGCCGCGCGGCGCCGTGGCGGCGACCGGCATCGCCATCACGTGCCCCCCCGCCTGCCCTGCGGCGCTGACATGGCGGGCATATTCCACCCCATCGGGGCGGCTGAGGATCGCCGTCAAAGGCACACCCGTGATGCCCCGCACCTGCGCATCACGCGCCAAGGCCGTGGCATAGATCGTGGCCCCCGGGCGGTAGGCCCCCCTGTCCGTGCTCAGAAACACATCCACGGGCGGGGCGGGTGGGCGCCCCTCGACCCCGCGATCTGACAGGTCAAAGGCCGGGTCGGTCAGTGGCAAAAAGACAAAGTCGTCGCCCGTTTCCACCTGCAACAGCGCAGGCGATGCGGCACCCCGCCCCCGGGTCAACCCCGGCGCGAACCGGGCGAACCCGTCTGCGTCGGTCAGCGCCTCGCCCAGCACGGCGTTGGCTTGCGAAATCAGGCGCACGGTTGCCCCGCTTGCCGCCCCTGCATCGCCCAAGTGGCGCACCGCCGCCGTCAGCCCGTCATTGCCCTGCCAACTGCTGATGCCCAGATCGGACAGCACAAACCACTGCGACGCGGGCAGCACATCATAGCTGTCATTGCCCGGTTCCTGCGCCGTCAGCACGTAGATCCCCGGCGCTTGGTCGGCCAGCACGTCCCCCAAGGGCAGCAAGGTGCGCATATCCTGGTTCAGCGTGTTTTCCACCTCACCGGTCCCGCGCCAGATCACCTCGGCGATGTCGGCGTTGAACTGTTCCGCCTGCCACGGCGTCAGCGGACGGCCAAAGAAATCACGGCGCAGCGACTGCACCAGATTGCGGTCACTGACGCGCGCAAGGGTCAGCGCGACGGAGTCCAGATTGACCGTCTCGACAGGGATGTTGGCCCCGGCGGTGCGCGGCAACACGTAGCTGCGGCCCGGAAAGCGGACCACAGGCGCACGGTCGCGGACGTATTGCGTGATCTCGACGTCCTTGTGCAGCACCTCGCCACTGGCCGCCGGCAGGCCAGAGCGCAGCGTGACGCGGTACCGCTCGCCATGGCGCACCCCGTCAAGGCACAGCTCGCTGCCCTCGATCTGGACGACAAGGCCGGGCGTTTCGCTGCGCACAAAGGGGTCGTAGTCCACACCCGCCTTGATCAGCGGTTCCGAGAACGTCGCACAGATGCGCGGGGCGTCTGTGTTGCTGTCCACGCGATTGTCGATCACGCGGAACCCGTATTTCGCGATCGCGGCGTCCAGCGCCTGCGCGATATCATCGCGGGGTTGCAGCGATTGGGCGAGACGCAGCGCGCTCACCACATCACGGCCCCGGCCATTACGCTCGAGCGCGTCTGCGTAGATCTGCAAGGCGCTGACCTGGGCCCCCGGGCTGGTCGCGCGCACATAGGCATTGAGCGCGGCCGACATCGCATCGACCCGCGCACTGCGCCGTTGGCGCGCAGGGATCGCATCGTCAAGGCGCAGGGCGATATAGGCATAGCGCGCCCACAGATCAGGCGCATCCGTCAGCGCCACAGCCGCCCCCAACCAGCGCAGCGCAGCCGCCCGGTCCCCCCGCTGCCAGGCATCCCGCGAGGCTTGGGTCAGGGTGTCAACGCTCTGCCCGTTGACGGCAAACCGGGTGCCCATGGCACTGGCGAGCGTGCGGGCCGCGTCCCTGTCCGCCGTGCCGACACCCAGCGCGGCGGCCCGGTCGTTTGCGCCTGCGCGCACTGCCGGATCCACCACAACGCGCACTGCCGAAATCGCGCCCACATAGGGTTGGCGGTCACTGATGGCCGATTTGGGGAAACAGGCGTTGGAGCGGCTGTTGAAGGTAAAGGCGACGCACTGGCCATCCGCGCTGCACGCGCGCTGGCACGCCTCGAAGGTCGTGTCGAACAGGGCCGTGCGATCCGCGCCATAAAAATCGGTGTCCCGGCTCATCACATAGCGGTCTTGGGGCACCACCTGCTGGGCCTGGGCCAGGGACGCGACCGCAATCACCCACACAACACCAAGGCAAGACAGGATCAATCGGCGCATCGCACATCTCCGGAATTTTTGACTGCACAGTTGGTGAACAGCCTGACACGGCAGGCCCGGGCCATGCAAATGTTTCGAGGGCACGGGTTAAGCGCATCTTCACCATCTTCGTGAGATACCGATTCAGGACTTTTTGGCGGAGCAGGTAGATGAGCCTAGCAAACAAGCTGGCCGAGGAACGGCGCGGTCGGCTGGCTGCGGAACGGCTCTTGGAACTCAAACAGGCGGAACTGTCTGCGGCCAATCGCAAATTGGGCAAGCATGCGGCTGCGCTTCAGGGTGAAATCGTCGAAACCCGGGCCGAGGTCGCGACCGTCAAAACCGAGAACGAGCGCGTCAAAACCGAACTGGGGCAAGCCAACCAAAAGGTCGAAATCGCGGAGCGGCGGTTGTGGCACTCGGTCCAGACCATCACGGACGGGTTCGCCTTCTTTAACTCTGACAATCAGATGATCGCGGCCAACGGGGCCTATCTGGCCATTTTCGATGGGCTCGAAATCATTCAACCGGGGGTGAACTATGTCACCCTTTTGCAGGTCCTGACCGAAGAGGGGATTGTGAACACTGGCAGCCTGCGGGCAACCGACTGGCGCCAGATGATGACCGAACGGTGGATGCAGCAAGATCCCGAACCCGTGACAATCCGACTGTGGAATGATCAATACGTGAAACTGGTGGATCGGCGCGGACAAGGGGGCGATATCGTCTCGCTTGGCCTCAACATCACCGAATCCGTCGAGTATGAGAAACAACTCAAAGCCGCCCGCGCCGAGGCGGAGGCCGCAAGCCGCGCCAAGTCCGCTTTCCTTGCGAATATGTCCCACGAAATCCGCACGCCCATGAACGGGGTTGTGGGCATGGCCGATCTGCTTGGCGACACAGGGCTGAGCGAAGAACAACAGCTTTATGCCGACACGATCAAAAACTCGGGCGAGGCGCTGCTGGTCATCATCAATGACGTGCTCGACTACTCCAAGATCGAAGCGAAGAAGCTGCAATTGCACCCCGAACGCTTTGATCTGGAGCGCAGCATTCACGAAGTGATCATGCTGTTGCAGCCCTCGGCCCGGGACAAGGGGCTGACGCTGCTGCTGGATTTCGACCTGTTTTTACCCACCGCCTATGTGGGCGATCCGGGCCGCATCCGTCAGGTGCTGACCAACCTGATGGGCAATGCGGTCAAGTTTACCGCGCAAGGTCACGTGCTGGTGCGCGTCACGGGCGTGCCCGACCCCGACAGCGGTCAGGCGGACGTCACCATCGTGATCGAAGACACCGGGATCGGCATTCCCGAGGACAAGATCAATCACATCTTTGGCGAATTCAATCAGGTCGAAAACGAACGCAATCGCCAGTTTGACGGCACCGGGCTGGGCCTGGCCATCTCGCAACGTCTGGTCGATCTGATGAAAGGCGAGATGTGGGTAACCAGTGAAGAGGGCGTTGGATCCTGTTTCTGCTTCAAGATCCCGCTGCAACTTAGCGACACCGCCGCACCCGAACATCCCCCTGTGCCCGATGGGCTGCGCCGTGTGCTGGTCGTCGATGATATCGAGGCCAACCGCACCATCCTGCAACGCCAGCTGGAGCAGATGGGCCTGGGCGTTGTCAGTTGCGCAAGCGGGGCGCAGGCGTTGAAAAACCTCGACAATATCGATCTGGTGCTGACCGATCACAACATGCCCGAAATGGACGGGCTTGAGCTGGCGGATGCGATCCGCACCGCCGGGCATGATGTGCCGATCCTGCTGCTTAGCTCAAACCCCAGCTTTGCCTCGAACGATCCCGGGGCTGCGCATCTGCACGCGATCCTGCAAAAACCGCTGCCGCGCGCCGATCTTTTTGCGCGCCTCCAGTCTGTGGGGCCGCTGATCGACAGCGCCGCCGTGCCTGTGTCCGGCGCGGCCCTGCCACCGGCGGTCGCGCTGCGCAAAATGCGCGTGCTCGCAGCGGAGGACAACAAAACCAACCAGCTTGTGTTCCGCAAGATGGTCAAGGACGCCGACATTGACCTGCAGTTCGCCAATAACGGGCTTGAGGCCGTGGAGTATTTCGAAAGTTTTGAACCTGACCTGATCTTTATGGATATTTCCATGCCCAAGATGGACGGCAAGGAGGCGACCGTGAAAATCCGCGAGATGGAGGCCGAGACCGGGGGCCACATCCCCATCGTCGCACTGACCGCGCACGCTATGGACGGGGACGATCAGGGGATCCTCGCCTCGGGCATCGACCATTATTTGACCAAGCCGCTGCGCAAACCCGAAATTCACGGCAAACTGCGCGAGATGTGCCCCGATGATGCGGTCCCGCCGCTACCGGATGATGAAGAACCGCGTCAGGCCGGGTAGGGACGCACAAACACCAGCCGCGCCTCGTCCGAGGCACCGGGTTGAAACACGTACCCATCCGCATCAAAGGCCCGCACCCCGTCCAGATCGCGCACTTGGTTCTGCACGATGTGTCGCGCCATAGCCCCCCGCGCCCGCTTGGCAAAAAAGCTGACGATTTTGGGCCCGGCCCCTTTGTCTTCCATAAAGACGGGTGTGATCACTTTGGGTTTCAGCGCCTGTTCCGGCACTGCGCCGAAGTATTCCTGGCTGGCACAATTGACGACTACATCCGTGCCCGTGGCCTCGGCCTGGATGTTCAGCGCCTTGGCAATGTCCGTGCGCCAATAGTCATAAAGCGACGCACCGCGCCGGGTTTTCAGCCGGCTGCCCATCTCCAACCGATAGGGCTGGATCCCATCCAGCGGGCGCAACAGTCCATAGAGCCCAGACAGGATCCGCAGGTGATCCTGCGCATATGCGGTGTCGTCCGGGGACAAGGTCGCAGCGTCCATCCCCTGATAGGTATCGCCGGCAAAGGCCAACATGGCAGGACGTGTCGTTTCGGCCTTTGGTGCGTCTTCAAAGGCCTGGAACCGGTCCCGGTTCAGCCGGGCCAGATCATCGCTTAGATCCATCAGGGCCTTGAGTTTGCCCAGCGTCAGATTGCGGGCCGTGCGCGCCAACCGGATCGCATCGTCCTGCATCGCGGGCGCGCTGACTGTCACATCCCGCTCTGCCCAATCCAGCCGCTTGGCCGGAGAAATCACCACCAACATATGCCCATCCTTATACCTCGAAAGACGATCTAGCCCGCGTCCCGCAGGTGAAACTAGCCCGCGTCCCGCAGGACGTCCAGAAAGGCCGGGCCAAACCGTTCCGCTTTGCGATCCCCAAGCAGCCGTTCCAGCGCGCCGCCATTGGCATCGCGCAGTTGCGCCACCTTGGCCAGCTGCGAGGCCGAGCAACTCAGCGGCTTGTCCGTCCCGTCCTGCCCGCGCGCCAATTCGGCCTGCACTGCCAGCAACTGGTCATAAATCGTGCCCGCATCATGCCCTGCCAGCTTGCGCCGGGTCGGGTGCAGGTTGGCCGCCTCGCCATTGATCACCTCAAGGAACGCATCGCCGAATTTCTCTAGCTTTTGGGCTCCGATCCCGCTGATCCCCGCCATTGCGTCCAGATTATTGGGCCGCCGCTGTGCCATTTCGATCAACGTCCGGTCCGGGAAAATCACATAGGCGGGCACCCGCGCGGCCTCGGCCAGACCGCGCCGTTTCGCCTTGAGCGCGCTCAGCAGCGGCGCGTCCTCTTCGGACACCATCTCTTTGACTGCCGGGCCGCGCACAGCCGATTTGATCGTGTCGCGCCGCAGGTTGATCTTGGCCTGATCGCGCAGGATCGGCAAGGCGGCATCCGTCATGCGCAGCGCGCCGTACCGTTCGGGATCGGGGCGCACCAGATCATGTCCCATCATCTGGCGAAATACGGCCTGCCATTGCGGTTTGGTGTATTCCTTGCCCACGCCATAGGTCGGCAGGCTTTGATGTCCGCGCTGGCGGATCTTGTCCGTCTCGATCCCCAGCAGGATGTCGATCAGATGCCCCGCGCCAAACCATTCTTCGGTGCGCAGCATCGCCGAGAGCGCCTTGCGCACGGCTGTCGTGCCGTCAAATACCTCTGCCGGACTGTCGCACAGATCGCAGGTGCCGCAGGTCACGTCTGCCTCGCCAAAATAGCCAAGCAGCGTTTTGCGCCGGCATTCCAGCGCCTCTGCCAGACCCAAAAGCGCGTTCAGCCGCGCGTGATCCGCCATGCGCCGTTCGGGTGGGGCAAGCCCCTCGTCAATCTGGGTGCGGCGCAGTTTGATATCCTCGGGGCCAAACAGGGTCAGCGTTTCGGCCGGGGCCCCGTCGCGCCCGGCGCGCCCGATCTCCTGGTAATAGGCCTCGATCGATTTGGGCAGATCGGCGTGGGCCACCCAGCGGATATCGGGCTTGTCCACACCCATCCCGAACGCAACCGTGGCAGCCACGATCAGCCCATCCTCTTGCTGAAAACGCCGTTCGGCGATGCGCCGGTCTTCGGCCTCCATCCCGCCGTGATAGTGGATGGCGCTGTGCCCAGCCTCGCGCAGCCCCTGCGCCAGCGTTTCCGTTTTGGCCCGGGTGCCGCAATAGACGATGCCCGACTGCCCCTTGCGCGCGGCGGCAAAGTTCAGGATCTGCGCGCGCGGCCCGTTCTTGGCGGCAAAGGCCAGATGAATGTTTGGCCGGTCAAAGCCGCGCAAAAAGCTGCGCGGGGCCTGCCCGTCAAACAGCTTTTCGATGATCTCGGCCTGGGTTTCCGCATCTGCTGTGGCGGTGAACGCTGCCAGCGGCACGTCCAGCGCGCGCCGCAACTCTCCGATGCGCAGATAGTCGGGGCGGAAATCATGGCCCCATTGGCTCACGCAGTGCGCCTCGTCCACGGCGATCATGCTGACACCGATGCGGCGCAACGTGCCGATGGCCGATCCGGCCCCCAACCGTTCTGGTGCCATGTAGAGCAGCTTGAGTTCACCCCGCTCAAGCGCGGTCCACACAGCATCCGTTTCCTCGGGCGTGTTGCCGGACGTCAGCGCCCCGGCGCACACCCCCGCCTCTTGCAGCGCGCGGACCTGATCGCGCATCAGGGCAATCAGCGGCGAAATCACCACCGTCACCCCATCGCGCATCAACGCAGGCAATTGAAAACACAGGGATTTACCACCACCCGTGGGCATGATCGCAAGGGTGTTTTCCCCCGCCACAACTGCATCTACGATGTCTTCTTGGCCGGGGCGGAACCCGTCAAATCCGAATACGTCCCGCAACAGCGTGGCAGCGCTGGCCATTGTTAAAAACCCTGTCAATTTTTTTGTAGTCTGCTCGTTTGGTACAGACTCACATTTTAACGGGGCGTGAACAAGGCAAAGTTAGCCCAAAAAGATCGCTGGCAGGATAAAGGAACGCAGCGCAATCACCGCGATAAAGGCCACAAGCGGGGCCAGATCCAGCGGATGCGTGTCCGGCATGTACCGGCGGATCGGGCGATAGATCGGTTCCAGCAGCTTGTTCAGCCCCATCCAGATCTGGCCTACAATCGGCTGGTGCAGGTTGAGCACCTGAAAGTTGATCAACCAGCTCATGATGATGTGGATGATCATGATCATGTAAACGACGCCCAGGATCAGATCGAGGGTTTGATAGATGGCCAGCATACGCACGTCCTTTGCTTTGGCTCAGACCTAGGCCGCTGGGGCACGTGGCGCAAGGTCAGGCTTGAAGTTTCGCCGCAGTGCCGCATTTAAGAAGCATCGGAGAAACCACATATGTTCCCTTTTCTGCGCCTTGCCAAAGACAGCTTTGTCGCCGCCCGCCAGCCCAAAATTGCGCTGACGGATACCCACGTGTCGCACCATATGGTGTGGCCCTGGGATCTGGACGGTTTTCTGGAGCTGAACAACGGGCGCGCGCTAACCCTGTATGATCTGGGTCGGCTTGGCATGGCGTTCCGCGTTGGGCTGGTTGATGTGCTCAAGGCCCAGCGGTGGGGGCTGACCATGGCGGGGTCCTCGGTCCGCTACCGCCGCCGCATGCATATGTTCGAGCGGTTCGAAACCCGCAGCCGCGCCGTCTGCTGGGATGACAAGTTCACCTATATCGAGCAGTCCATGTGGAAAACGAACGGTGAGTGCGCCAGCCACGTGTTGTACCGCGCCGCCGTGACCGACAAGAACGGTATCGTGACCCCCGATCGCATCGCCGCCGCGATGGACCACGACCCCACATCGCCCCCGATGCCCGAATGGATCGCCGCCTGGGTCGAGGCCGAGGCCAAGCGCCCGTGGCCCCCGATGCAAGACACCAAAGATCCCAGTTTGAGTTCGGCTGCCTAAACCTTTCCTTGCGCTTGGCTCTTGGACGCGGTTCAACTTGCGCCCAAAGAAGGTGAGGGGCGGACATGGCAGAGATTTCAACGCGTAAGCGTATCTGGGGGTGGTTCTTTTTCGATTGGGCCAGCCAGCCCTATCACACTGTCCTGCTCACCTTTATCTTTGGGCCGTTTTTCGTATCTTTGGCGAGCGAGAACTTTCTGTCCCAGGGCATTGAGACGGAACAGGCCAAGGCCAATGCACAGGCCATGTGGTCCTTTACCCTGACAATCACTGGGCTGATCATCGGGTTTTGTGCCCCGGTTCTGGGCGCGCTGGCTGACACCGGCGGGCGCAAGATCCCGTGGATTATCGGGTTTTCCAGCATGTTGGTGGCCGGCGCCGCGTGCCTGTGGTTCACCGCGCCGGATGGCAGCAACCTGATGTGGATGCTGGTGGCCTTTGCCTTTGGGTTCATCGGGGCAGAGTTTGCGCTGATCTTTATCAATGCCCAACTCCCATCGCTGGGAACCCAGGAAGAGATCGGCAAAATTTCCGGCTCGGGCTTTAGCTTTGGCTATGCGGGGGGCGTGCTGTCGCTGTTCCTGCTGTTGTTGTTGTTTGTGGAGCAGCCCAATGGCAAGACGTTGATCGGGTTTGATCCCCTCTTTGGCCTGCTGGATGCCAGTGCGCGCCAGGGCACACGCAGCACAGGGCCCTTTGTCGCGATGTGGTTTGCCGTATTCATGATCCCCTATTTTCTGTGGGTGCGCGAAGTTCACCAACCCAAGGCCCGTGCCAGCGTCGGAGCCGCCCTGTCCAAACTCTGGCAAACGGTGCGCGCGCTGCCGGCCAAGCGCAGTCTGTTCACCTACCTCGGCTCTTCCATGCTGTATCGTGACGCGCTGAACGGGCTGTACAGCTTTGGCGGTACCTTTGCCCTGTTGGTGCTGGATTTTAGCGTCGTGCAGGTCGGCGTGTTCGGGATTATCGCCGCCATCGGGGCCTCTGTTTTCAGCTATGTGGGGGGAGTGGCCGACAAACGCTTTGGCCCCAAACCGGTTGTGATCACATCGATTTGGGTGCTGATGGGGGTCTGTTTCATGCTGGTGAACCTGTCACGCGACAGCATGTTCGGCGTGCCCTTGGCCCCAGGATCCCCCGTGCCCGATATCGTGTTTTACGTCTGCGGCGTGCTGATCGGCGGCATGGGCGGCGTCATCCAGGCGGCCAGCCGCACGCTGATGGTGCGCCACTGCGACCCCGCCGCCCCAACCGAGAGCTTTGGGCTTTATGGGCTGACGGGGCGCGCCACAGCCTTTATCGCGCCATTCCTGATCGGGGTTGCCACTGCCGTCACCGGCAGCACGCAATTGGGGGTGTCCCCGCTGCTGGGGCTCTTTCTTTTGGGGTTGGTTATGCTACGCTGGGTCAACCCGAAAGGAGAGATCGCGCGATGATTTCAATCAGACTGTCAACTGCCCTGATCTGTGCCTTGCTGCTGTGCGCCTGCGCCGGCGGGGCTGATACCAACATCGACGGCACGCCGCTGCCCGATGTGGATCCCGCCACTTTGCAGAACATCGCCAAGGGGCAATTCGGGGCCAAGCGCCGCGCCTCGGCCCAAAATCCCGCCCCCGTCGGCAGCTATGCCAAGGGCTGCGTTGCCGGGGCCGAACAGCTGGCTGAGACCGGGCCCACATGGCAGGCCATGCGCCTGAGCCGGAACCGCAATTGGGGGCACCCCGAGCTGGTGGACATGGTGCAAAAGCTGAGCGTCAAGGCCGCTGCGCAACCCGGGTGGAACGGGATCTATGTGGGCGATCTGAGCCAGCCACGCGGCGGTCCGATGCTGACCGGGCACCGCAGTCACCAGATCGGGCTGGATGCCGATATCTGGATGCTGCCTGCGCGCAACCTCACCTTGTCGGTGGCTGAACGTGAAAGCATCAGCTCAATCTCGACGCGGCGGGCTGGTGGTGCATTTACCAATTCAAGCTGGACGCCCGCCCATCACGAAATCATCAAGGCCGCCGCGCAAGACAAACGCACAGCCCGAATATTCGTCTTTCCCGGGGCCAAGGTGCAGATGTGCAAGGATGCCAAAGGCGACAGGTCGTGGTTGAACAAGATCCGGCCCTGGTACGGGCACCACTACCACTTTCATATCCGGCTGTCCTGCCCGCGCGGTGCGCGTGGTTGCGTGGATCAGGCCCCGCCGCCCCCCGGTGATGGCTGCGCAGATGCCCAGCAATGGGTCAACGACATCCTGAACCCGCCCCCACCCAAGCCGCGTGACCCCAACGCCCCTGCCCCCAAACCCCGCCGTGAATTGCGGGTCGGAGATTTGCCGCAGCAATGTGCTGGCGTTTTGGCCTCGCGCTGATCCTGGCGGGCGCGCCTGCGCTTGGGGATCCGCTGACCTTTGTGCGTGCCGTGCCGTTGGTGTCTGACCTGCCCGGTTTTGGTGGACTGTCTGCCATCGAAATGCGCGAGCCCGGGCGCGCCATCCTGCTGTCGGACCGGGGGGCTGCGTTCACGCTGACCCTGGCCCGCGCGCAGGGGCAATACATCGTCGCGCCGTCCACCCAACCCCAACCACACCGCGACAGCGAAGGGTTGGCGTATTCCGCAGACGCGCTGTTTTTCAGTTACGAGGGGCCTGCACAAATTGTGGCCCAAGACGGGACAGCCCTGCCAACGGATCCCGGATTTGCAACCTATTCCTCGAACGGATCATTCGAGGCGCTGGCGGCGGATCCCGATGGGGTGCTTTATGTGCTGCCAGAACGCTCGGGCGATATCACGCGGCCCTTTCCAATCCACCGGTTCCGGGATGGGGTCTGGGATATCCCCGCCCACCTGCCCCGCACCGGCCCGTTCCTGACCGCCGGAGCAGATATTGGGCCGGACGG
>JBCCBC010000213.1:0-4752 GCA_039814435.1 Pseudomonadota bacterium | reverse complement strand
GTTGCCCGCGGTGTTGATCCGCGCCAGGGAACCCTTCACGGCGTTCCAACGGTCATGCCGGGATATGCGGCCGAGGCGTTGGGCGTTATTGATCTGGATCTGGCGTGGTCGCAGCACGGTTGGCAAGTAACGCGACATGCATCGGGGCTGCGTCATCATCCGCCGACAATCGCACCCCATCCAGAATTGGCAGAGCTCACTGCACCTGCCATCACGGCAACACGCGCAGCGCTAGATGTCGGGGTGGGGCGCACGCCGACTGGCTTTCACAACTATTTCGAAATGCTGGGGACAGGCACCAGCACAGCGTTGATCGGAGCGGCCATGTGCGCCGTGATAACCAAGCGTGCAGCCGGCACGCCCTTGTCTGATTTACCGGTCATCGCATCCGTGTCCCCCATGGCACTGGGCGGGCGAGGCGGCACCTCAAACTACGTCGACGTTCCGCAAGGGGTCATCACCGAGCGCCACCTTTCCATGATGTGCCCCTATCCGAATGCTGTTTGGGCTGCCGTTTTGACGGGTGCGCAGGTGCGCGCATGGGCGGAACGTGCAGCCGTTTTCTTTTCCCCAATCCCCACAGGGTTATCCGCATTGGTTAATCCAAACGCCCCATCCTTCAACTTTGACGCACTGTATGGGTTGAACACGGTCGTCGACCCATTTGCCCCCGTCGCCTATGCAGTGGACGGGCGGCCCATCGCCGAAACCGCCACCCGCATCATCGCCCAGTCTTACCAAGGCAAACCCATTGACGCATCTGATCGGTTCCTGGTCGCAATGACCAGCTACCGAGGTGCCGGGGGTGGCGCGTTTCCAGGGGTAGGCTGCGAAACCATCCGCACCGAAGTTGAGGTCAAGGATGCGCTGCGCCAGCTCATCCGGAATGGTGGCCCGAACGAAGCAAGCCCAGAACCGGCGTGGCACTTTTCAACGGGCCACAAAGCACCTGTTCTGATCGAGACGTCGCCGCGTGCGACGCAACATCTGGATGAGATCGCCAAATTTAACCCCATTGTGGCTGGCAAAAACTCCGCAGGGTTCTTGCAGCTTGAGGTTTCGATCTGAGCGCGGCCTTGCGTCCTGCCAAGCCCGCGATTATATGCATCTTCGAGAGGTTGGCGCGGGCAGGCGCCTCGCCAACCCGGTCAGATCCGGAAGGAAGCAGCCGTAACGAGCCCCGCTTGGGTCGTTGTCAATCTCTCACCATGCGGACGGCTGTGCATCAGCCGTCCAGCAGTGCCCCCCAAATTGCGCGGTTGCGACGTGAAAATGCGCCCAAGTGGCCAACTGAACCCAGACCATGGTCGGCCGGGTCAATCACTGTCAGCTGCGCACCCGCCCCGTACACATCGCGCAACCGCCCAACGCAATGCGGCGGAACCAGATCGTCGTCGGTAAATGCGTGCAGATGCACCTTTGCCGAGCTTTCCCATGACGGAGCGGGCAGTTTTGGCCCAATGTCAGCGTCGTAGAAAGTGCGCGATGTACACCATTTGCGCCATTGCCAGAATGCGGCGGCTGGTATGTCTTCTCCAAATTTAAGGGATTTGGCGGGCAGATAGCCAAACAACGCTGTCGCGAGCGGCCCCAAACCAAACCAGAAGTTCAAGGCCAGTGCGCGATATGGCCAAGGGTGGTCAGTATGATGCACCATGCCAGAGGCGACCCCGATAACGCGCACCACGTCGTCCATTTCTGGCTGATTGGGCAACAGCATCGCGCCCAGCGAGTGGCCGATGACCCACAAAGGCACATCAGGTTGCACCTGCCGCATCGCCCGCCGCGCGGCGACTTGATCGCGAATCCCCCAATCCGACATATCCGCTGCGACGTGGCGCATCGGGCCCGCATAAGACCGCCCCATGCCACGATAATCATAGGTCAGGCACGCCACACCACGCTCAGCCGCCAGCCAACGCGCGAAATGTGTGTAAAATGTTTGCGGAACTCCGGTCGCGCTATTGAGGACCACCGCTGCAAATACAGGTCCATGCGGCACGTAAAGGCGTCCGACCAATTCGGCCCCATCCTCAGTCTTGAAAGCCAACGAGCGTTCAGAAATCGCCCGCTCAATCGCAGCGTCGTCAAACATTTGAAACCCCTTGCAAGAGACAATCCTGACACTAGACCAATCAGTCTAATCGTCACGCTGGACCAATCGGTCTAATCCTGTCAAGATCAAAGAATGACCGAACCCGCCCTGCCCACCAAAGACCGGCTGATCCTTTCAGCGGCAACGTTGTTTCGCACACGCGGCTACAATGGCGTTGGGCTTGCCGATCTGTTGGCGGATGCCAAAGCGCCTAAAGGGTCGCTGTATCACCACTTTCCCAACGGAAAGTCTGACCTGGCCCTGGCGGCGGCAACGTGGGCGTCGGATCAGATGTTGCGGTTGATCGCCACCAGTTTTGACGGGGCAGAGACATTTTCGGATGGGGCAACGACACTGTGTTACAAACTGGCAAAGCTGTTTGATGTGACCAGTTGGGACACCTGCCCGATTGCTGCCACCCTGTTTGAGGGTCCCGACAATACGGATTTCCGCGCCCATGCCAGCCACATTTACGAAGGTTGGATCGCCGAAGTACATGACCATGCAGCACGTTTGGGCCTGTCTCCGGAAGATGCGCAAGCCAAGGCCGAACACCTGTTTGTCTTGATCCAGGGCGGTTGGGCGCTTGCCCGGGCGCGGCGCAGTTCAGACACGTTACGCACCTTGTCAAAGCTGATGTGACACCCGACAGTCCGCAAGAGTATTCACAGCCGGAGATCCATGTGACGGACCAAAAAGACAAGAACGCCAACGCCCGCACCAAATGGGCAGAGGACCGCACACTGCTGGCGACAGAGCGCACGTTTTCCAGTTGGATGGGAACAGGTTTGGGAGCTGTGGGCATCGCCATCGGCCTCAAAGCGGTGTTTGGTGCGGCTGATCCCACCTGGATCGCCAAACTGGTGGCCAGCATGTTCCTTGGCATTGCGGTCCTGCTGTTTTGGACGGCACAGCGGCAGGCGCGTATTTCAATCCAGCGGCTCAACCAGAACGACGTCGAAGTGCAATCTGCCGCCAGCTTTCGCCGGATTGCGATCGTCATGACTGTCGCGACCGTGTCAACGGGTGCCGTTTTATGGTCCCTGTGACCGCTTTGGCCCAACGGCGGTAGACGCCGCGTCGCGCGACCCCTAGGTTTGTCGGGTCACACCGAATCCATCCCGAGGCCTATGTCAGACGCAGCCCCCCAATATCAGGTTCTTGCCCGCAAATACCGGCCAGAAACCTTTGCAGACCTTGTTGGCCAAGACGCCATGGTGCGCACCCTCAAGAACGCGTTTGAGGCCGATCGCATCGCCCAAGCCTTTGTGATGACTGGTATTCGTGGCACCGGCAAGACCACGACCGCACGTATCATCGCCAAAGGGATGAACTGTATCGGCATCGATGGCACAGGCGGGCCGACAACCGAACCGTGCGGGCAATGCGAGCACTGTGTTGCGATCATGGAAGGGCGACATGTTGATGTGCTGGAAATGGACGCGGCCTCGAACACGTCCGTCAACGACATCCGCGAGATCATCGATTCGGTCCACTACCGTGCTGCCAGTGCGCGCTACAAAATTTACATCATCGACGAAGTGCACATGCTGTCCAACAGCGCGTTTAACGCGCTGCTCAAGACGCTCGAAGAACCGCCCGCCCACGTAAAATTCATCTTTGCGACCACTGAAATCCGCAAGGTGCCAGTCACCGTGCTTTCCCGCTGCCAACGCTTTGATCTGCGCCGGATCGAGCCCGAGGTGATGATCGCCCTGCTGCAAAAGATCGCCGCCGGTGAAGAGGCCGAGATTGCGGCAGACGCGTTGGCGTTGATCACGCGCGCAGCCGAGGGGTCGGCACGTGATGCGACTTCCCTGCTGGATCAGGCGATTTCGCATGGCGCAGGCGAGACAACGGCCGACCAGGTCCGCGCGATGCTGGGGTTGGCGGACCGAGGCCGCGTTTTGGATCTGTTTGACCTTGTGTTGAAAGGTGACGCAGCAGGCGCACTGACAGAGCTGGGCAGTCAGTATGCGGACGGGGCGGACCCAATGGCCGTGTTGCGCGACCTGGCTGAGATCACGCATTGGGTGTCCGTCGTCAAAATCACCCCCGAGGCCGCGCAAGACCCGACAATTTCCCCGGATGAACGCGCACGCGGCCTGTCTATGGCTGACGCATTGCCAATGCGGGCACTGACCAGGTTGTGGCAAATGCTCCTCAAAGCACTGGACGAAGTTGCAGCCGCCCCAAACGCGATGATGGCTGCAGAAATGGCCATCATCCGGCTGACCCATGTGGCCGACCTGCCCAGCCCCGAAGATCTGGTGCGCAAGTTGCAAAACGCCACGCCACCGCCAGCAGCACCCACGCCCCATGCACCTCAAAGTGGCGGTTCATCTGGCGCACAAGCCGTGCAACACGCGCAAACGCGGATGTCCGCGCAGCCCACGGCATCAGGCCAAACGACTGCACTGGCACAGGACGTTCAAGCCGCCCTCGCCCGCTTTCCAACCTTCGACCATGTTGTCGAACTGATCCTTTCAAATCGGGACGGCAAGCTGTTGGTCGACGTCGAAACGGATCTGCGCCTGGCCCGCTATGAACCGGGGCGCATCGAATTTGTGCCAACCGAAAATGCACCCCGCGACCTGGCCCAACGTTTGGGGCAACGGCTGCAACTGTGGACAGGCAATCGCTGGGCTGTGACCATC
>JBCCBC010000199.1:0-5303 GCA_039814435.1 Pseudomonadota bacterium | reverse complement strand
CAAACAATTGCGCAGAACTGCTTATTTTGTAGCAGTTAATGCGGTTTTACCTACACTATATTCGGGCAACCATAAGTTAGCATGTGTAAAGACACAGAAGTTTTAGCCTTCAAAGGCGTAAGCAGCTGATATCATGCGAGTTCCTAATAAAATCTCGGTGGCTAGCTTCCAATATCCGCCCCGATCCCAAAGCAGCGCAGATGAAGATATCATCGATCTTGGCGCCTTAATTTCAACCATTTGGCGAGGGAGATTGTTTGTTATCCTTGCCACATTGTTCGCAATTCTGTGTGGTTGGTTACTACGCTTGTGTCGTCGCGATGCCCAAATTTCGCTCCACAGCTGTTGTGATTCTTGAAACCAACCAGGAGCAGATTGTAGAATTGCAAAGTGCTGTGGGTGCCATACGGAATGCCGTGGCGCAGTTGCTGGTGCTGTACTCGGACCAGACCCCAGTTTAGTCAAACAACATGTTACACAGGAACGGGAGTTTTACCTCTATGCGTAACATTTAAATTGCGACGACTCGCTCTCTGACATAAGCTGCTCATAGGGAGGGCATTATGGATGCATTGATTTGTGACGCGCAGCGCACACCGATTGGCCGCTACGGCGGGGCGCTGTCCTCTGTGCGCGCAGACGATTTGGCTGCGGCACCAATTGCCGCGCTCATGGCCCGTCATCCGACGCTGGACTGGTCCGCTACTGATGACGTGATCATGGGATGCGCCAATCAGGCAGGCGAAGACAATCGCAACGTGGCCCGCATGGCCGCCCTGCTCGCCGGTCTGCCGGTGGACGTGCCAGGAATAACTGTGAACCGGCTGTGCGCGTCTGGCATGGACGCCGTTGGCATCGCAGCGCGGGGGATCAAAGCGGGCGACCTGGATCTGGCAATCGCAGGCGGTGTTGAATCGATGACCCGCGCGCCTTTCGTAATGCCAAAGGCGGACACCGCTTTCAGCCGCGGCGCCGAAGTGTTCGATACGACCATTGGTTGGCGCTTTGTGAACCCGGCGATGAAAGCGGCGCATGGTATCGACTCAATGCCCGAAACGGCAGACAACGTGGCGCAAGACTGGCAGGTCAGCCGCGCCGATCAGGACGCTTTTGCTGCCAGATCGCAAGCGCGCTGGGCTGCAGCCCATGACGGGAACGCTTTCGCGGCAGAGATCACGCCAGTGACCATTCCGCAACGCAGGGGCGATCCAATCGTCGTGGACACCGATGAACACCCGCGTCCGAACACAGATGCCGCTGCCTTGGCAAAACTGCGCGGCATCAACGGTGCAGACAAAACGGTAACGGCAGGCAACGCCTCCGGCGTCAACGATGGTGCGGCAGCCCTTTTGATCACCTCAACGGATGCCGCCACAAAACACGCGCTGACCCCAATGGCCCGGATCGTCGGGATGAGTGCCGCTGGCGTCGCCCCCCGCGTTATGGGCATTGGCCCGGTTCCAGCCTCACGTAAAGTTTTGGATCGGGCGGGTTTGACCATCGATCAGATGGATGTAATCGAACTGAATGAGGCTTTTGCCTCCCAGGGGCTCGCCACGCTGCGCGACCTTGGTGTGGCCGACGATGATCCGCGCGTAAACGCTCAGGGTGGCGCCATCTCTCTTGGACATCCGCTTGGTATGTCAGGCGCCCGGCTTGTGATGACCGCTGCCTACCAATTGCAACGCACCCAAACCCGCTATGCCCTATGCACTATGTGTGTTGGCGTCGGGCAAGGGGTGGCCATGATACTTGAAAGGAATTGAGACGATGTATGCGCAGATGATCAAATCCGAAGGGTCGAAAGACGACCCCGAACAGCTGGACGCCTTTCAGGCACGCATTGATGCTGGCGACAAGATTGAGCCCAAGGATTGGATGCCGCAGGCCTACCGCAAGACCCTAATAAGGCAAATCGGCCAACATGCGCACAGCGAAATTGTTGGCCAACTTCCCGAAGGCAACTGGATCACACGGGCCCCGACGTTGGAACGCAAAGCGATCCTGCTGGCCAAAGTGCAGGATGAGGCCGGGCATGGCCTCTACCTTTATTGTGCGGCTGAAACGCTGGGGGTTTCGCGCGATGAACTGACCGAAATGCTGCTGGACGGGCGCATGAAGTATTCGTCGATCTTTGCGTATCCGACCCTGACTTGGGCCGATATGGGGGCTGTCGGCTGGCTGGTGGATGGGGCCGCGATCATGAACCAGGTGCCACTGCAGCGCACAAGCTTTGGCCCCTATGCCCGTGCCATGGTGCGCATCTGCAAGGAGGAATCGTTCCACCAACGCCAGGGCTTTGACATCATGATGAAGATGGCAAACGGCACCGAGGCGCAGCGGCGCATGGCACAGGATGCTCTCAACCGGTTCTGGTATCCGTCCTTGATGATGTTCGGCCCGTCGGATTCTGAATCCGTGCATTCCGAACAGTCGATGCAGTGGAAAATCAAGATGAACGGCAATGACGAACTGCGTCAGAAGTTTGTGGATCAAACCGTACCGCAGGCGGAATATCTGGGGCTGACCGTGCCAGATCAGGCTCTATCATGGAACGATAGCAAGGGTGGGTACGACTTCACCGGCCCCGACTGGTCCGAATTTTTCGACGTGTTGAAGGGCAACGGCCCCTGCAGCACCGAAAGGATCGAGGCGCGCCAAAAGGCGTGGGACGACGGTGAATGGGTGCGGGCCGCGCGCTTGACCCACGCGGCCAAGAAACGCACACCCCAAATGGCAGCGGAGTAAAGGCGATGTCTAACGAATGGCCCCTTTTTGAAGTGTTTATCCGCGGCCAGCACGGGCTTAGCCACCGCCATGTTGGTTCGCTTCACGCCACAGACGCTGCCCACGCCATCCAAAACGCGCGCGATGTCTACACCCGCCGCAAGGAAGGCGTCAGCATCTGGGTTGTGCCTGCAGCACAGATCACCGCGTCCTCTCCCGACGACAAGGGCGCGCTTTATGATCCGGCCGATGATAAGGTGTATCGCCACCCGTCCTTCTTTGACATTCCGGACGAAGCAGGCGCGATGTGAGCGCTACGGGACTCATCCGCATGGGCGACAACGCATTGGTGCTGGGTCAGCGCCTGTCGGAATGGTGCGGTCATGCCCCCGCGCTGGAAGAAGACATCGCACTTGCCAATATCGCGCTCGACCTGATCGGGCAGACGCAACTGTGGCTGGGTCTCGCAGCGACGCGAGGGGCAGGTGACAGCGCCGATGCGCTCGCCTTTCACCGTGACGCGTGGGATTTCCGCAATCTGCTGCTGGTTGAACAGCCAAACCGGGATTTCGCCGTCACAATGATGCGGCAATTCCTGTTTGACAGTTGGCATTTCGAGGCGCTGACCGCCCTTTGCGACCATTCCGATACCGAGGTGTCGGCCATCGCTCAAAAGTCGCTCAAAGAAGTGACGTATCACCGCGAACGCTCTACCGACACAGTGATCGCACTTGGGGATGGGACCGACGAAAGCCATATGCGGATGCAAGGCGCATTGGATCGATTGTGGCCCTATGTGGGCGAAATGTTCACGCATGATGACGACGATCTGACGGACATGACAGCCCTGCGCGTGCCCTTTGATACATATGTTCTGACCGCGTTAGATGCGGCAACTCTGACCGCGCCTGCGTCCGACTTTGCCCACCAAGGTGGCAAAACCGGCGCGCGCCACTCGGAACATTTGGGCCACATGCTCGCGGTGATGCAGTCGCTGCCCCGCAGCTACCCGGACGCGACATGGTAGGAACGAAGGCCTCAGTCGAAGACATCTGGGCATGGCTGGATGACGTCCCTGACCCGGAGATTCCCGCCATATCGTTGGTCGATCTTGGCATCATTCGTACCGTGTCTTGGCAAGGGGACACACTGGAAGTGACAGTAACACCAACTTATTCCGGGTGCCCTGCGACGTCCGTCATCAACTTTGAGATTGATGCGGCGCTGCGCGGTCATGGCATCGAAAACCTGTCTCTAAAAAGGCAAATCGCGCCGCCATGGACCACCGATTGGCTGTCGGACAAGGGCCGAGCCAAGCTTGAGGCTTACGGCATCGCACCGCCGCAGGCCGCAGGCGGGCCGCAGCACTGCCCACACTGCCAGTCCAAAGCGGTCGAGCGGATCAGCCATTTTGGCTCCACCCCCTGCAAGGCGCAGTGGCGCTGCACGGATTGTCTGGAACCCTTTGACTACTTCAAATGCATATGACCCAGTTTCAGCCCCTCACCGTTACCGACATCCATCGCACCATCCGGGACGCCGTGGTTCTGACTCTTGAACCGGGCAAAACCGGTGCCTTTGCCTTCACCCCCGGGCAGTATTTGACGTTCAAACAGGACTTTGATGGGACCGAGGTGCGGCGCAACTATTCGATCTGTGCAGGGCTTGACGACGGCACCCTACAAGTTGGGGTCAAGCGGGTTGAGGGCGGCGCATTTTCCACATTCGCGAACAGGGAATTGAACGTCGGTGACACGCTACACGCCATGCCACCGATGGGGCGTTTTGGCGTTGATATCGAGCCAGACAAAGGCAAATCCTACCTTGGTTTTGCAGGTGGGTCGGGTATCACGCCGATCCTGTCGATCCTCAAAACCGTTCTGGCCCGCGAACCAAACAGCACATGCACCCTGATCTATGCCAATCGTGCCGTGCATACGATCATGTTCCGCGATGAGCTCGAGGACCTGAAGAACCGCTATATGCAACGGTTCACTCTGATCCACGTTCTCGAAACCGGCCAGGATATTGATCTGTTTTCTGGTCGCGTGGATGGTGAAAAATGTGCGGCGCTGTTCAAGTCTTGGATTGATATCGGATCAGTGGACACCGCCCTGATCTGCGGACCAGAGCCGATGATGTTGGCCATTTCGGCCGCATTAGAGACACATGGGCTAACCAAAGACCAGATCAAGTTCGAGCTTTTCGGAGCAAGCCAGCAAGGGCGGGTGGCCCGGCAAGCGATCAATGACGCAAGTAAGAACGCTACAGGCACGCAGGCCGAAATAACCGTGGATGGCACGACCCATCACCTTGAGATGGCCAAAGACCTGTCCGTTCTGGAAGCCGCCATTGGCGCCAGCCTTGATCCCCCGTTTGCCTGCAGGGCCGGGGTGTGCAGCACGTGCAAGGCCAAGGTTACCCATGGCGAATATCAGATGCTCAGCAATCACGCGCTTGAGGATTACGAGGTCGAGGCAGGCTTTGTCCTGACCTGCCAGTGCTACGCGCTCAGCGATGCGCTCAGCGTCGACTACGATCAACACTAGGGGGGCGCCATGCGTCAGGTTCACAGT
>JBCCBC010000048.1:0-13595 GCA_039814435.1 Pseudomonadota bacterium | reverse complement strand
TTCGAACACAATCACGTCACAGGCCGGGGCAAGAAGGGCGACGACCTCGTCAAACAGGGCCACGGCGGTGTCGCTGTCTGGATGCAGGTCCGGACGGTAGCTTGCGCCCAGCGGACCAACCGCACCAGCGATCCGACCGGATCCGTGCGCACGACGTGCAGCGCGCGCTTCGTATAAAGCACTCTGATGCAGGGCAGTGAATGCACCCTCGACTGGTGTTCCAGTCAGCCGATCATGGTGGATCGCGTAACTGTTGGTGGTCGCAATCGTAGCACCTGCGGCAAAGAAGTCGCGGTGCACGTCCGTCACCATTCCGGGATGATCCAACATGATTTGCGTTGACCACAGCGGAGTGGGCTTGTCGCCAGCACGGTGCACAAGCTCCTGGCCCATCCCCCCATCGAGCAGGGTGATATCAGCCATTCAACCGCCCCACGCGCAACCGGAAACCGACACGGTTTCCGAGCCGTTTTCCGTCACGGAAAACGATCACGCCCGCAGCCGTTCGTTTGCAGGATCCCAGAGCGGCTGATCTGGCTGCACGGTCGCTTTGTACCGCTTGCCGTACATTTCAACTTCCAACTCGGACCCAGGTTCAGACAGATCCGTGCGCACCACCCCAAGGGCGACAGACGCGTTGATCCTGTACCCCCAGGCCCCCGACGTCGTTTCACCCACAACGGAGTCTCCGCTCCAGATCGTTGACATATAAGGTGCGTCCTGCTCCCCCGCTTCGACCAGCATCGTAACAAACCGCTTTTTCGATCCCTGTTGTTTTTCGTTCAGCAGCGCGGCTTTGCCGGGGAAATCCTGCGGCTTATCCAGTTTCACAAACCGGTCCAGCCCACCTTCAAACAGGGTGTAGTCCGTGCTCAGGTCGCCCTTCCAAGCGCGATACCCTTTTTCCATCCGCATTGAGTTCAGCGCATACATACCAAACGGCGTTGCCCCAGCACCGACCACCGCGTCATAAATGGCCGCGACATCCGCCATCGGCGCATGCACTTCCCATCCCAGTTCACCGGCAAATGACACACGCAGCATCCGGCATGCTTTGCCTGCCACAACTGCATCCTGATGCGTCAACCAACCAAGGCTCAAATCCGCCTCGGTCCCCAACGCCTCGAACAAATCGCGCGACTTGGGTCCGCTGACGATCAGGGTCGAAAACGCATCCGTGTGATCGGTCAGGCTCAGCCCAGCGGGCAGGTCCTTGTTCAACAGCTCAAAATCATGCCACTGCGCGGGCGCGGCGGTGATCAGGGTAAAGTGATCCTCAGCGTGCCGGATCAGCGACATCTCGGTCAGGATCCGGCCCCGGCTGTCAGGGAAATATCCCAAGGTCATGCGCCCCGCTTTGGGCAACGCACCAGCAATGCGCCCCCGCAGCCACTCGGCAGCACCGTCTCCGCTCAACTCAAAGCGGGAAAAGCCGGGCAGGTCGAGAACCCCGACACCATCGCGCACGGCCTCAACCTCTTCCTTGACGCGCGGTGCCCAGGGGCCGCCGCGATCCCAGGTGTGTGTCGCCTCTTCGGACGTGTCGTCGCCGTCCTTGGCAAACCAATTGGCACGTTCCCAACCGTTATAGGCCCCCATCTGCCCACCTGCAGCCCGGATATGGGCGTCCACCGGCGACAGTTTCTTGTCGCGACCGGCAGGCCATTCGTGATGCGGAAAGTGCATGGCATATTCGTGCCCGTATGTTTCCAGCGCCTTGGCCAGGGAGTAGTCGTGATCGGCGTATCCGGTATAGCGGCGCGGGTCGGTCGCCCACATGTCCCACTCAGTCTCGCCGTGCATGATCCATTCGGACAACACCTTGCCCGCACCACCGCCTTGCGCGATGCCAAAGGTAAAGCAGTGACCCTCAAACGCGTTCTTGACGCCCGGCATCGGGCCGATCAGCGGCAGACCGTCGGGCGCGTATGGGATGGGGCCGTTGATGTTGCGCCCCACACCGGCGGTGCCAAGCGCGGGGACACGTTCCATCGCGTCTTCGATATAGAACTCCAGCCGCTCCAGATCGTCGGGGTAGAGTTGGAACGAGAAGTCTTCGGGCATTGGATCGTCCGGCGTAACCCAATGCGCCTTGCAGTTCCGCTCGTAAGGGCCAAGGTTCAGGCCATACTTGTCCTGGCGCAGGTAATAGCTGATGTCCACGTCGCGGATCATCGGCATCTTGTGGCCCTTTTCCTTGGTCCACGCTTCCAGTTCGGCAATTGGCTCGGTCAGGAAATACTGGTGGGACATGACCACCATGGGCACGGTGCGCCCGCCGAAAGGCTTGAACATCTCGCCGACCCGCTGTGCGTAATAGCCCGCGCAGTTGGCAACAAATTCGCAGCGGATGTCGCCCTTGGGGGTCTTCACGATCCACTCGTCGCCATCGCGCTCGATCCCCGTGGCAGGGCAAAACCGTTCGATGCGCCCCCCAGCTTCGCGCGCGCCCTTGGCAAGGGCCTGCGTCAGCTGGGCCGGGTCGATGTCGCCGTCCAGCGGATCCCACAAGCCACCGGCCAGATCGTGCGTTTCCATGAACGGGTTGAACTCTTTCAACTCGGCCGGCGTGCACATCTGCATCTCAAGGCCCTGATACCGGCCCATGCCAGCCACCCGCTCAAATTCCTGCATCCGTTCTTTGGAGTGGGCCAGACGCAGCGCGCCCGTGACATGGTAGTTCATCGGATAATCAACGTCATCGCCAAGGGTCCGGTACATTTCCAGCCCGTACCGCTGCATGTTCATCACCGCCCAAGAGCCAGAGAAGTTGGGGCAGTTGCCAGCCGCATGCCAGGTCGAGCCTGCGGTCAATTCGTTCTTTTCCAACAGCACGCAGTCTTTCCAGCCTGCTTTGGCCAGATGGTACAGGGTGGATGTGCCAACGGCACCGCCCCCGATGATGACCACGCGGGCCGTTGTTGGAAAGTCGCTCATGTCAGGTCTCCCGTTGCGGAATGCTATCCGCGATGTCGTAGTAGTCGCCCTTGAAGGCTGTAAAAATATGCTTGCCTGTCACCATGCCCGTGGGGCCATCCAAGGTCCCCGACATGACGGATACAGCGCCATTGTCGTCGTCGTGCTGCCAAAACAACGAGGATCCGCAGCGGTTGCAGAACCCACGGCGCGCACCGGGCGAGGATTCGTAGTACGCCAAAGTGGCGTCCGAGGTGATCGTCAGATGCCCGGGCTCAACTTGCGTGGCAGACACGTAGTGCCCACTGGTTTTGCGACACTGGATGCAGTGGCACGCAACGGAGTCTCGCAAAGGCCCTGTGAGGGTGTAGGTGACCCCTCCGCACAAACAACTTCCCTGCATTTTAAACTCTCCCTGGCGTGGCTGCGGTTCCCAACAGAACGCCGTAGATGACAAAGCAGAGGGACATCACCCGGCGCACCCACACGTTGAACACCGCACCCAGGGCTGCGCGTCCAATTCCGGCACCCAGGGCAGTGAATCCGGTATAGCTGAGCGCGGTGATCGTCAGCGCAGTGGGCATGATCAGCCACATCTGATCCCAAACCGGCACATCCGGTTGTATGAACTGCGAAAAAGCGGCGAGGTAGCCCGCCACGCTTTTGGGGTTGATCGTCGCGATGGCCAGCGCGCGCACATAGATCGATGCACCGGACCGGTGGGTTACAACGGGCGGCTTTGCAGCATTCATCCAGCCCCGGATCCCGAGATATACAAGGAAGCCCGCCCCAATCAGCTTGGCAATCCAGAATGCGGTCGGCGATGCCGCAATCAACGCCGTCACCCCCAGCGCGGACAGCATCAGGAACGCTGCCGCCTGCGTCAGGATGGCCAACACGCCGATCATCGCGCGCCGCATGCCCAGCGTCATTCCGTTTGTGATGCAGTTTACCGCGTTTGGGCCCGGCGTCGTCACAAACACCACCCAGAACAGCGCGAATATGATCCAGCCCTCAAACGACATCAGTAGACCGGCGGCGCAATGACCCAGATCGCAACAGCGGGCAGGTCATAGGGGTTTTCCCAGCGAAACGGCTCTCCGCGCACGCGGAAACTGTCGCCCGGATGGATCGTAAAGGTTTGTCCGGCAATTTCGAGGTTGAGGCGGCCAGAGATCAGGTACCCCACCTCTTGTGTGGGCCGTGTGACCGCATCAACGATTTCACTGTGCGGCTGGAAAGTGGAATGCACCATTTCAAAGTCGTCCGTCAGATCGGGCGACAACAACTCTTCGACAAGGCCTGCGGTGCGCGAACCGATTGGGCGCCGCGCGCCCTTGCGCACAACGTATCCTTCTTCGGCAGCCGGTGCAGCGCCGCGTCGGAACAGGGTCGACACAGCGATATCAAGGGTCGCTGCGATGTGGCGCAGATCGGTGATTGAGGGTTCGGATTTGTCCCGTTCCACCTGGCTGAGCCACCCCACAGACCGCCCCAAAGAGGCTGCCATATCCTGCAGTGTCATCCCGCGCGCCTTGCGCAGAGCCCGCAGATCAGCGCCGAGGCTATGTGCTATGGTTGGATTGGCTTGCAGCATGGCGTGAAAATTCCTGTCAGAATTTCACGTAAAGCCATGTTTGGTGAAAAATCAAGCCAGATTTTCACACGGCGCTGAACACATCCTTAAAAATCTGCTGCAGATGCTCACTATCTGCTTCATCGAAAGCGTTTGGTTGGTCACTGTCGATGTCAAATACGGCAATGAGCGCGCCAGACCCGTCGGTGACGGGAATCACCAGTTCGGATCGCGTGGAGGACGCGCAGGCAATGTGCCCCGGGAAGGCATCCACATCTGCAACCCGCTGAACTTGCCCCGTGCGCGCCGCCGCGCCGCACACCCCGCGCGAGAAGGGGATGTGCAGGCACCCGTGGCCGCCCTGATAGGGCCCGATCTTGAGCATTTCGGGGCCCGTGACCCGGTAGAACCCTGTCCAATCAAAGCGCTCGTCACTGTGGTGCACTTCGCACGTCACTGTGGCCATCAGCGCGATGGGGTCATCTTCGCCCTGTGTCAGGCTTTGAATGGTTTGTGCGAGGGTCGCATAGTCAGGCACGTCTTGTCCTTTGGTGGTGTTGGCGCAACTGGGGCTCTGCCCCAGACCCCGGGATATTTAAAGCCGAAAGAAGGTCAGACGCGTTCGATTGCGATTGCGGTTCCTTCGCCTCCGCCAATGCAGATGGCGGCGACGCCACGCTTGAGGTTCCTGTTTTCCAGAGCGTTCAGCAGCGTGACCATGATCCGAGCGCCGGATGCGCCAATGGGGTGTCCAAGCGCGCAGGCCCCACCGTTGACGTTCACGATGTCGTGGTCCAACCCCATTTCGTGCATGAACGCGAGTGGGACAACAGCGAAGGCTTCGTTCACCTCCCACAAGTCAACGTCATCCTTGGTCCAGCCGATCCGATCCAGCAGTTTTTGTGCAGCGGGCACGGGCGCGGTTGTGAACAGACCCGGTGCCTGGGCGTGGCTGGCATGGCCAAGGATTCGGGCGCGGATGGTCAGTCCATGCGCACAAGCCGCATCTTCGCTGGCCAGCACCAATGCAGCGGCACCGTCTGATATGGATGACGCATTGGCGGCTGTGACTGTCCCCCCGTCGCGAAAAGCCGGTTTCAGAAGCGGGATTTTATCCGGTCGCGCCGCACCGGGCTGTTCGTCATGGGCGATGGTTGTGGTGCCTTTTCTCGTGACCAACTCCACCTCGGTCACTTCGGTATCAAACGCCCCGGTTTCAATCGCGGCCTGTGCCCGCGCCAACGACACGAGCGCATATTCGTCCTGAATATCGCGGGTAAACTGGTAGGTTTCCGCGCAGTCCTCGGCGAAGGTGCCCATGAGCCGCCCCTTGTCATAGGCGTCCTCCAAACCATCGAGGAACATGTGATCGATCACCTGCCCATGCCCCAAACGTGCCCCTGAGCGCATCTTGGGCAACACGTAGGGGGCGTTTGTCATGCTTTCCATGCCGCCTGCAATCATTGTGGCGCTGTGGCCCAATGCGATCTGGTCAAAGGCGATCATCGCAGCCTTCATCCCGGAGCCGCACATCTTGTTGAGTGTGGTCGCGGGAACGGTATCGTCCAGGCCGGCGGCAAACCCGGCCTGTCGCGCGGGGGCCTGGCCCTGACCCGCCGGCAGAACGCATCCCATCAGCACCTCGTCAACCGTATCAGCCCCCGCACCTTTCAGCGCCGCCTTGATCGCCACACCGCCGAGTTCGGCGGCCGTCATATCGGCCAAAGCCCCCTGAAATCCGCCCATCGGCGTGCGCGCAGCACCTGCAATAACAACTGATTTCATCGTGATTTCGATCCTTATGCACAGGTGGCAACTGATTGGTAACAATTGGCACCTAAACACGCAATGTAACCAGAGAATTGCAAGAGGGCAGACATGGATCTTGAGAGTAGATCAGAGGAAAACCTGCAAGTTGTGTCCGTACATGGCAGCCGAATCGACGCCGCCGTCGCCATCGAATTCAAGGATGCGATGCGCGCATCAACCGATGGAGGCAGCGAGACGGTGATTTTGGACCTCAGCGAGGTCGATTTTATCGACTCAAGCGGTTTGGGTGCGATCGTTGCGTCGATGAAAAACATGGGCCAATCGCGCACCCTTGCATTGGCTGGACTGACGCCCACAGTCGACAAGGTGTTTCGCCTGACCCGAATGGACAGTGTGTTCAGCGTTTTCCCAACGCTAGACGGGGCATTGACTGAACTGCGATCCTGATTTGTCGACACAGATGAAAGCCTGCGCCATGTCGTTTCACTCCCGTCTCCCATCCTTTCGTTTTTCGGTTCAAAGCGATGAATTGGCCGTACGCGAGGCTTTGAAAAAGTTGTTGGACGGCTTACGACCGCTTGACCTTGATGTAGAAGAAGCCGGGACAGTCGAACTTGTCATGGCCGAGGCGCTCAACAACATTGTCGAGCATGCCTATCCTGAAGGGGAACCAAGCGGCCCAATCAACATCACATGCACACACGCGGATGACGGCCTGCATCTGACGGTGGTGGATCGCGGGCATGGCATGCCGGATGGCCGCACGCCACTAGGTCAGGCCGCAAACCTGAACGTCGATTTCAGTGACTTGCCCGAAGGCGGGTTTGGGTGGTTCCTGATCAAGGACCTCGCCAAGGATGTCACGTACAAGCGCATCGACCCGGAGAATTTCCTCAGTCTGCGTTTGGCAGTCGCAATGCCCTGAGCTAGAGGGGTGAGCTATCAGGCCCGCGTAATCTGTCCATGCGGCCGGAACGCGCTGATCCAATCCCGGTATTCACCCCTTTTGTCCGCCCGCAAACAACATTTCCAAAAAACTGCCGTGCTGCCACCACATTCCCGCCTTGTTCCAAGGTCATACATGGCCCTGTAGCTGCATATGGCTTCCCTCGGTGTCGCGTGTCACAGCCCCCACCCAGTGCGCGGCACCGAGGATTTTATCGTCTGATATTGAAGTGGACAATGAATGTGCTGCCTTTAGGTTGCCCAGCATCGTCACCAATAAAGGACTTCACACATGCGCGATTTTCATTTGCCCGGCCGTTCGCCTGTTCTGGCCACTTCCGGCATGTGTGCAACCTCGCACCCGTTGGCGGCGCAAACGGCCATTGAGACATTGAAGTCCGGCGGCAACGCCATGGATGCCGCGATCGCTGGCGCTGTTTTGCTGGGGATTTGCGAGCCGCAAATGACCGGCATTGGCGGTGATTGCTTTGTTTTGTGGTCCACGCCTGATGGCACAATCAAATCCTTGAACGGATCCGGTCGCGCGCCGGCCGCGCTGGACGGGGCAGACCTGCGCGCGATGGGGCACACAGTTGTTCCGACATACAGCCCGCATGCCGTGACGATCCCAGGCGCGATTGACGCGTTTTGCGCGTTGGCCGAAACCGAAGGGCGGTTGGGCATCGACCAACTTTTGGCCCCTGCGATCACCTATGCCGAGGCGGGCATCCCTGTCGCGCCGCGCGTCGCATTTGATTGGGGCAATGACGCCCACGTGTTGCAAGGTGCGGCGCGCGACTACTTTACCCTGGATTGTCAGACCCCCAAACCAGGTCAGGTTTTTGCGGCACCAGGGCAAGCCGAAGTTCTGCGCAGGGTCGCAAAACAGGGCCGTGATGCATTTTACACCGGGGAAATTGCCGACGACATGATCGCCGCTCTGACCAAGCTGGGCGGCAAACACGATGCGGATGATTTCGCCAAGACTGCCTGCACGCCAACCACGCCGATCAGTGGGCCCTACAAGGGGCTGGACGTGGTCGAGCATCCGCCAAACGGCCAGGGGGCGACCAGCAACCTGATGCTCAACATCCTCAGCCATTTTGACATCGCGGCGATGGATCCCTGGGGCAGCCAACGGGCCCACGTCGAGGCGGAAGCCGCCAAGCTGGCCTATGACGCGCGCAATCGGTTTCTGGCGGATGCGGATTACACCACGCGCCTTGATCACATGATGGCCCCCGAGACGGCGGCAAAGTTGGCCGCCTTGATCGATCCACAAAAGGCGATGGCGGCACCGGCCCCACGCAGCGAACAGGTGCACAAAGACACGATTTACATCACCGTTGTAGACCGGGACGGTATGGCGGTATCGCTGATCTATTCGATTTTCCACGGTTTTGGGTCCGGTATCGCGTCGGACAAGTTCGGGATTTTGCTGCAAAACCGCGGCGCCGGCTTCACGCTTGAGGATGGGCATCCAAACGAGCTGAAGGGCGGCAAGCGGCCCATGCACACGATCATCCCCGGCATTCTGGCCAAAGACGGCAAAGCCATGATGCCCTTTGGCGTGATGGGCGGCGCGTATCAGCCAAACGGGCACGCACGGCTTGTCACCAATATCGTCGACTTCGGGATGGATCCGCAGGCCGCAATTGATGCCCCCCGTGCGTTTTCCGACAATGGCGACATGAAGGTCGAGCGCGGGTATTCCGACGCGGTGCGCGCAGAGCTCAGCCATATGGGCCACGCCGTCAGCATTCCCGACACGGCCTTGGGTGGGGCGCAGGCGATCCTGATCCGCGATGATGGTGTGCTAGAAGGCGCAAGTGATCCACGCAAGGATGGATGTGCGCTGGGGTATTGACCCGTAAGGCGGGGGTGTCCCCCGCCAACATCAATTCAGTTGGAAGTGCAGCGGGTAGGTGCCGTCCTGAAACGGTCCAAACAGGTCTGGAATGTCAGGGTGGTCCACGGGCTCGCCCGAGTAGTCAGCAACCAGGTTTTGCTCGGACACATAGGCCACATAGTAGCTTTGGTCATTCTCAGCGAGCAGGTGGTAAAACGGCTGCGCTTTCTTGGGGCGGCTGTCTTCGGGAATGGCTTCGTACCATTCGTCGGTGTTGGAAAACTCAGGGTCCACATCAAAAACGACACCCCGAAAGGGATGCTTTTTGTGCCGTACGACCTGGCCCAGATGATATTTTGCGCGTGTTCTCAGCATGACATTGCGCCCCCTAACGACCGTGACTACACGGTGCAAGGGACAGTTGTCCAATAATTGAGCATATTTTCGCTGGAAACAGTCTGTGAACCTTACCGTAACAGTCCTTCAAATCGTTGCCCCAGTGTTCTTATTGGCCGGAATCGGCTTTGCCTGGGTCAAGGTCGGGCTCGAATATCGCATCCAATTTGTGACCCAACTGGCGATGACGCTGTCGTTGCCGTGCCTGATTTTCGTCTCTCTCATGCAAACGCGAATCGATCCTGCGGCACTGGCCGCCCTGTCCTATGCGGCGATTGCGGCCTATGGCGTGGTGACGATCGTTGTCATCGCGCTTGTCCGCCTCGCCCGGCTTGAGGGGCGCACCTACACCGCCCCTCTGATCTTTGGCAACACGGGCAATCTGGGCCTGCCACTGGCCCTCTTTGCCTTCGGAGAGGCGGGGCTGAGCTATGCCATCATCGTCTTTGCCATTATGGCGCTCTGGTCCTACACCTTCGGGATCTGGCTGGTGGCGGGTGCGGGATCACTGGGCAAAGTGCTGCGCGAGCCGCTGGTCTGGGGCACGGTTCTGGGCGCCCTTTTCCTGTGGCAAGGCTGGGAAACGCCCACCTTTTTGACGAACACGATGTCACTGATCGGGCAAATGGCCATCCCGATGATGCTGATCACCCTGGGGGTCGCGGTTGCCCGCCTGTCAGGGCGCGGATTGGTGCGCGCGGTCGGTTTGTCTTTTATCAAGCTGTGCCTGTGCATCGCCATTGCCTGGGGCATGGGGCGGTACTTTGCCCTCGACCCTGTGGCCTTTGGTGTTTTGGTTTTGCAGGTCGCTACCCCTGTCGCCGTTACCTCATATCTGCTTGCGGAAAAGTACGGCGCGGACTCAGCCAGCGTTGCAGGTCTCGTCGTCGCCTCGACCTTAATGTCGGTTGCCGCCCTGCCCATCGTTCTGGCGGCCGTGCTATAACATTTCGTGATTTCCACAGGCTCTGTTTTTCGCTACACTACAAAAAAACATAAAAAAGCGAGTGAGGCAGATGAGCAGACTCTTTCGCGCTTTGGCATTGGTACTTATGGCAGCCAGTTGTGGCGGCGGGTCGGGCACGGCCCCCAACCAACTGGACAATGCCTGTTCCATTGTTCGCGAGCGCCCAGAATACTTGAGAGCCTTTAAGGCGGTTGAACGCAAATACGGCGTGCCAGTGCACGTGCAGATGGCGACCATCTATCAGGAAAGCAAATTCATATCGGATGCGCGCACGCCGTTCCGCTATGCCGCCGGTGTGATCCCGATTGGCCGTCAATCCAGCGCCTTTGGCTACAGTCAGGCCCTGGATGGCACCTGGGAAGAATATCAGAGCGAGACGGGCAAGCGCACCGCCCGCCGCGACCGTATTCGCGACGCCACTGATTTCATGGGCTGGTACATGTCCAAGACCTATCAGGGTCTCGGCGTGCCTCTGACCGACACCCGCAACCAGTATCTGGCCTATCACGAGGGCCGCACGGGGTATTCCCGCGGCACCTATAACTCCAAGCCCTGGCTGGTGCGTGTCGCGGGCGAGGTTGACGCCCGGTCCGACATGTATGCGGTACAATTGCGGTCGTGCAGGGTGCGCGGGTCATAGCGTCGTGCAGGGTGCGCGGGTCATAGCGTCGTGCAGCGTGCGCGGGTCGTAGATGCCCGCTGCGCGGCGCTTAGTTGTTGCTGCGCCTGCGTGGCGCGTCAAACAGGCGGTTTGAGATCGTGCCGCCTGTTTCAAGCGCCCCAAGCACCACGGTGGTTTGACCACCCCCGATGTCATTGATCACCCACTGGCGCAGTTGCGTCGGGCTGTCCGTGAACTTCATCTGGATATTGCCGTATTCGGGGTGTTCGGGGTCTTGCGCCGTCACAATCGTTGCCGTGCCGTCAAAGTCATGCCCGACCACCATATTGGCCTGCCCCAGATTGACGTTGCGCGCCAAAATCAGCGACAGCGGCGTGCGGCGCAGCGGATACGTTTCGGGCGGTTGGTTGGATTTCTGATCCACGATGTAGACGGCATTGGAAGATGCAATGACCAGCCCGTCATTGGGCGAGTTGTATTCAAACCGCATCTTGCCCGGCCGCTTGATCAAGATCTTGCCTGTGTCGATGGTGCCGTCATCATTGATCTGGGTAAAGCTGCCTTGGGCCGTTTTCAGATCGTTCAGATAGGTCGAGATGGCGTTCAGCGGCAATTTATCTGCCCAGGCGGCTTGCCCTGCCATCAGGGCCAGAACTGTCAAAGCGGTGCGTGTCATCGTTATCATAGTCACTGCGCGTCCTCGGATCGTTTCATTGATCAAGGATATAGGGCAGGTCGCCATGTTATGCGATAGCAGCCCCATTCCCGCCCATTTCAGGCCGGATTGCACCGCGACGTCCGGCGGATCAGGGCCGACACGTCCGTTTCAAAACCTGAAATGTAGCGGCGTCTGCCCGGCAATTGCCCTCAGCGCGCCGGGCATGCACCAAAAGTGCACCCCCCAAACGCGCCCAACTCTTACCCGTGTTCCGGCACCAGGATTTCGCGCTTGCCCACGTGGTTCGCGCTACTCACGACGCCTTCGTCTTCCATCTGTTCGACAAGGCGCGCGGCCTTGTTGTACCCGATTGCCAACTTGCGCTGGATATACGAGGTCGAGCATTTGCGATCCTTGACCACAATGGCCACAGCCGTGTCATAAAGCGCATCTTCGCCATCCGTATTCCCACCAAGACCAAGAACCGCATCAATGCTGCTTTCCTTTTCTTCGTCCGGTCCTTCGACCACGCCCGAGATATAGTCGGGTGCCCCAAAGGCCTTGAGGTGGTTCACGACCTCTTCGACTTCTTCATCGCTGACGAACGGGCCGTGGCAGCGCGTGATCTTGGCCCCGCCCGCCATGTACAGCATGTCACCCATGCCCAGCAGCTGTTCGGCCCCCATCTCGCCCAGAATGGTGCGGCTGTCGATTTTTGAGGTCACTTGGAAAGAGATCCGCGTCGGGAAGTTTGCCTTGATCGTGCCGGTGATCACGTCGACCGACGGGCGCTGCGTCGCCATGATCAGGTGGATGCCCGACGCCCGCGCCATTTGCGCCAAACGCTGAATGCAGGCTTCGATCTCTTTACCGGCGACCATCATCAGGTCGGCCATCTCGTCCACGATCACCACGATATAGGGCAGTGCTTCGGGCGCGAACTCTTCCGTCTCAAAGATCGGCTCGCCTGTTTCGTCGTCAAACCCGGTCTGGACCGTGCGGCTGAACATCTCGTCCTTGGCGAGCGCCTCGCGGACACGGCCATTGTAGCCCTCGATGTTACGCACGCCCATCTTGGACATCTTGCGATAGCGTTCTTCCATCTCGCCCACGGTCCATTTCAGGGCCACAACCGCCTTTTTCGGGTCGGTCACAACGGGCGAAAGCAGATGTGGGATGCCGTCATAGACGCTGAGTTCCAGCATCTTGGGATCGATCATGATCAACCGGCATTCCTCGGGGGTCAGCTTGTAAAGCAGCGACAGGATCATGGTGTTGATCGCCACTGACTTGCCCGAACCCGTTGTCCCGGCAATCAGCAAGTGGGGCATCTTGGCCAGGTTTGCAACGACGCTGTCGCCGCCAATGTCCTTGCCCAGCGCCAGAGGCAGGCGCATGTTGCTGTCGCCAAAATCACGGCTCGACAGGATTTCGCGCAGCACCACTTTTTCGCGGTTTTCATTGGGCAGTTCGATGCCGATCACAGACCGTCCCGGCACGGTGGACACCCGCGCCGACAGCGCCGCCATAGAGCGCGCAATATCGTCCGCAAGCCCGATCACCCGGCTGGCCTTGAGCCCCGGTGCCGGTTCAAGTTCATACATCGTCACCACAGGGCCCGGACGCACGGCCACGATTTCGCCTTTAACGCCGTAGTCGTCCAGCACGCTTTCCAGCATCCGCGCATTTTCCTCAAGCGCCTCATCGCTCAGGTGGTGACGCAGCACCTCGACCGGATTTTCCAGCAGGTTGAGCGGGGGCAGTTCAAAACCTGGGTGGGATTCGTCGAATTTCAGCTTGGGTTGTGCTTCGGCCTTGGCACGCGCACTGGGTTGGACCGGTTTGCGTACCGGTTGCTGCACCACTTTGCGCGGCTCAGCCACAGGAATGACCGGA
>JBCCBC010000081.1:0-10877 GCA_039814435.1 Pseudomonadota bacterium | reverse complement strand
CGACAATGTCGGTACGTCAACGGATGTTGGCGGCGATGACACGACAACACACACATTCACAGTGTCAGGAACGGGCGAGCCCGGTGATACAGTCGCAGTCGATGCGGGCGGGTCGATCCTGACCACAACCATTGGCGACGATGGCACGTGGTCCGTGAATTTTGTCGGCGACAGCTTCCCCGACGATGGCACAGTCCAACCGGTTGTGACGTTCACCCATGGTGGAGGCGGCACCACGGTCATTGATGGCCCCGTTTTTGTTATCGACACGGTTGGCCCTGCGGTCGACTTTTCCACTGGGGTGGAAAGCGTCGGGCACACTGTAAACGGCACCGAATTGTCGGGTGGTGTGACACTCACCGGGACGGGCGAGCCTGGTGCGACCCTCGAAATCACTATTGGGGACGTGACGCGCACTGCAACCGTTTCTGATGCGGGAACCTGGACTGCCACATGGCAGGCGGGCACGCTGGCGGACGGTGAATACTCTACGGGAGTAACCATTGTTGCGTCCGATGCCTTTGGGAACACAACAACTGTCACTGATGTGCTGGTTGTGGACACGGTTGCAAACATCACCATCGATGCGGGCATCGAAGGCGACGGCATCATCAATGCGGCCGAAGCAGCGGATGGTGTGACGCTGACAGGCACCGCGCAAGCTGGGTCGACTGTCGATGTGACATTTAACGGTGTCACGCGGGCCGCAACGGTTGATGCGGCGGGCAATTGGAGCGTCGATTTTACAGCCTCGGAAATTCCGACGGGCGAAACAGACGTCTCTATCACAGCCGTTGCGACAGATGCGTTTGGCAATACGTCCACCGCAACTGGGTCGGTCGAGGTCGATACGATCACGAATGTCGCAATCACCGACCTTGGCGACGGGGGCGATGGAACAATCAACGCAGCCGATGCGTCTTCGGGTGTTACGCTCACCGGGACAGCACAACCTGGCGCGACGGTTGACGTGACGTTCAATGGCATCACGCGCGCAGCCACGGTCGACGCGGCGGGCAACTGGTCCGTGGACTACGCAGCAAGCGAAGTGCCGTCCGGGGAAACCAACGCACCAGTGACCGCTGTCGCAACGGACGCGGCAGGAAACTCGTCGACCACCACAGATACCGTGGCCGTCGATACAATTGCCGATGTGACAGTGGCAACTTCGGGGGTTGAGGGCGACGGTGTCGTCAATGCCGCCGAGGCCGCGGATGGCGTGACCCTGACCGGCACGGCTCAAGCCGGGTCGAGTGTTGTCGTGACCTTTAACGGCATCGCGCGCAACGCGACGGTTGATGCCGCCGGCAACTGGTGGGTCGACTATGCGGCAAGCGAAATTCCAACGGGTGAAACCGATGCAAGCGTGACTGCGGTTGCGACAGATGGCGCAGGCAACACTGCGACAGCAACCGGTACCGTTGAAGTCGACACGCTGGTGAATGCGCTTGGCTACACGTCGACGGCGGGTGGCAGTGACGGCGTAATCAACGCGTCCGAAGCGTCATCTGGCCTTGTCGTCACAGGCATCACTGAGCCCGGATCGACACTGGTCGTTGCACTTGGCACGGCCTCGGCCACTGCGATTGTTGCGGTTGACGGGACATGGACGGCGACATTTGCCAGCGGGGATATCCCAGGTGGCACATATACCGGCCAAATGGTTGCCACGGCGACAGATGCGGCTGGCAACACGCGCAGCGTGACCCAGTCTGTGAACGTCGACACCGAAGCCAGCGTGCTCACAATCAACGGCCCGATCGAGGGTGACGACATCATCAACTTTGTTGAAGCCAGCGATGGTGTGGTGTTGTCAGGCTCTGCTGATCCGGGCGCGATTGTGAACGTCACCATGAACGGCGTCACGCATCAGGCGGTTACAAACTCCAACGGTGTCTGGCAGACATTGTACAACACCAGCGAGATCACACCGGGCACTTACGATGCTCAGATCACCGCAACAACGACCGACGCGGCCGGAAACACGGCAACCGTGAGCGACACGGTGCATGTCGACACACGGGTGGACAACCTGTCGGTCGCAGCAGACGTGATCGAAGGCGACAACATCATTTCGGGTGAAGAGCGTGCAGACGGGGTTGTCCTGACTGGCACAACAGAACCCGGATCCAGCGTTTTGGTCACCATGGGTATTCACACGGTACCTGCCATCGTGGATGCCAACGGCAACTGGCAAGCACCTTTTGCCGTGTCGCAAATTCCCGAAGGCGAATACACAACCAACGTGTCTGTGACCGCAACGGACCGCGCCGGAAACGAGGCAACTGTCACCGACACAGTGCGCGTTGATACGCTCGTCAACCAACTGACCCTCGACACCCCGATTACCGAAGATGATGTGGTCAGCGGTGCCGAAGCGCGCGAGGGTATCTCCCTTGGTGGGCAGGTCGAGCCGGGATCAACGGTCATGGTCGATTTCGACGGCTCAGTGCTGAGCGCGACAGTCGATGCGTCGGGCAACTGGTCGCTCGATATCCCGCCAAGCGCAATTCCGGCGGGCACTTACGATGCCTCGATCACCGTGATGGCAACAGATGCGGTGGGTAACACCGACACGCTCAGCGACACAGTTCGGATCGACACGGACGCGCCAGACGGCCCGGTCGTTGCCAGCTTTACCCGCGATGGCGATGGTATTCGCGGTATCTCGACCGAGCAAAGCGATGGCGATTTGAGCGTTGTCCAGGTCAATGGCGACGGATCGATCACAGATGTGGCCGCCACCCAGGTCGACATCGATGTACTGGGCGAAACCAACTTCCAGTTCCAGTCAGACGTGCCAGACGGCTCGCACTTGATCGTGAACTCGGCGGATGCCGCAGGCAACACATCTGGCACATACGTGGTTCTGGATGATGAAAGCGCCAATTCGACCGTGGATCTGGCCAACCCGGCCTTGGGCAACTACCAGATCGAGGCGGTGGATCTGCAATTCGCAGAAGAGGCCAACCTCACGATCACCGAAGCCCAACTTGTCGGACTGTCAGATGCCACAAATGCACTGACCATCCATGGTGGCAGCGACGATACAGTGACCATCGCCGGGGCCACGCGCACCGGTACGACGCAAGTCGATGGCTCCACATATGACGTCTACTCGCTTGGCACCGAGGGCACGATCATTCTGGACGACGACATCACAGTCAACACAGCCATCGGCTGATAAAACGGAACCTTCACTGGGCAAGAACAACAACAAAAATTCGAGCATTCCAGCAAGATAAGAGGCGCGGACCGGACCCCGTAACCGCGCCCATACAAACAACGATAAAAACCCGAAACGGGAACAGGCTATGGGGCAAGGTGTTATAAAAAGTGCGGCGTTGTTTGCCGCCGTCTCGCTGACTGCGGGATGTCTGGCGGATATGGGCGATGCGCCTTTTGTATCGCGCCTGAACGGGGGGTCATCCACGCAGGTGGGGGACCCGGGCGAAACGGCCGCGCTGCGCCAGACTCCGACAAAGAATGATGAAACGCTGAACGCCGAGAGCGTTGTGGTGCAAGGGTTGCTGGCGCGCCAGTCGGTGTTGCCTGCCAACAGCGCCTATGACCGGGTATCGACCGCTGTGCTGGCCGCCAATGCGCGCGCCGCCGAAACCGAACTGCGCGCCGCGCGTCTGCGCGCCGAGGCTGCATCCAAGAACTGGCTGCCAACCATTGGTCCGCGCATCTCATTGAATTCACTGGGCGATATCATTAGCCAGATCGTCGTTGATCAGGTCCTGTTCGACAATGGTCGCAAAAAAGGCGAGCGTGCCTTTGCCAAGGCAGATGTCGAAGTGGCCGCCGTGGCGCTGGCCGAAGACACAAATGACCGTGTTGCAACCGGTCTTGATTTGTATCTGTCCGGTGCCGAGGGTCGCGAAACCGCTGCGTTGCACCGTGCGACTCTGCGCGAGATGGAGCATTTTGAATACATCATGTCCGAACGCGTGCGTGGCGGGGTTTCCGACATGTCTGATTTGAACGTGATCCGCCAGAAACTGGCCGAGATCCGGGCCAGCATTGCCGCAAGTGATGAGGCCGCGCACACCGCCGTTGCTGAGTTGAACGCCATGGCTATCGAACCGTTGGATGAGGTGCGCGGGATGCAAACGCTCGACATCAGTGCGTCTGCTGCGCAGCCTTTGGCCGTTACGCGTGCCGAGGCGGAAAAAGAACGCGATATCGCGCAATCCCAGATTGACCGCGCCAACCAGCTGCCGGGTATCAGTGCGCAGGCGACCCTTGGCGAAAACAGCGGTGCCGGGATCACGGCCGGTGGCACAGGTATCGGGCTTGGCACGGCGTCGCGGCTGCGCGCCCTTGAGGCCGCCAAAGAGGCAGCCGGGCGCCAAGTCGCCCAAGCGAACGAAGACGCGAACCGCACCTTGCGCAAGCTCGAAGGGCAGGTCGCTGCGACCGCTCGGCAAGCGGGCGAGGCGCGTGGACTGACGGCCCAAGCCAAGGCCAACCTGGATCTGTTTCAGGAACAATATGAAGCCGGGCGGCGCCAGGTCATGGACGTGGTGGGCGTCTATGAAACCTTTGCAGCCCGTCAAACTGCCGAAATCTCAGTGAAATACCAAGCCTTGCGCGTCCAGGTCGAACTGGCCCGCGTCCAAGGTGTGCTGGCGGATGGAGACAAGATTTGACCCAAGCGCGCCCCTTTACCCTCACCATCACCAACGGCAATCGCGCCCGGATCAAGGCGGCTCCGACCACGGAAAAACCGGTTGCTGACAATGCCAACCGCTTTGTGGACCGTCTGCGCACCCGCGCAGATCTGTCCGTGGCCTATGCCAGTATCCTGGGCGTCAGCACCGCACGCGCCGACGTTTTCGAAGCGTTGCGCGTGTCGACCACCAAAGGGGCCAGCGACACCGTCGAAGCCCAAGCCATCGCAACCGGGCTTGAGGCGGCTGGCCTTATCGCTCAGGTGCGCACGATTGAGGCGCTGACGGCCGATCAGTGGCCCGCGCTGGCCTATGTGACGAGTGGGCAGGTGGTTCTGGTACTGGGTCAATCGCGCGGCGATCTGGTCATCTATGACAAGACCTGCACCGACAATCGCGCACAGGTGCCAGTGGCCGAATTCGCCCCCTTCTTTGCCGGGCTGGTCGTACGTGCCGAGGCCCCCCTGGCCCGCGTAGCCGAGACCCACAAGACCGAAAGCAAACCGGCCCATTGGTTCTGGGGCGAGTTTCATCGGTTCCGCAAATCCCTCGCCGAAATCGCGCTTGGCTCGTTTGTCGCGAACCTTTTGGCTGTAGCGGTGGCCCTCTTTTCGCTGCAGGTCTATGATCGCGTCATCCCGCATCAGTCCGAGGCGACGTTGTGGGTGCTGGCCGCCGGTGCCTGCCTTGCTCTTTTGATGGAGGCGTTTATCAAGATCGCTCGCGCTCGCCTGATGGACGGGGCCGGACGTCAGATCGAGCTGTCTGTGCTGGGCTTGTTGATGCAGCGCGTTGTCGGGATGCGTTCAGATATGCGCGGGCAGTCGCCGTCGATGACCTTTTCGGCAATGCGTGAGTTTGGCTCTGTGCGTGAGTTTTTCACGGCCTCTACAATCGGCACTATTGCGGACATTCCGTTTATCTTTGTCTTCCTGTTGCTGGTGGCGTCCATTGCGGGACCGGTTGTCTGGGTGTTGATCCTGGGCGGGGTGTTGATGGTTGTACCCGGTTTCTTCATGCAAAAGCGCATGCTGCGACTGACGCAGGAAACCCAAGGGGCCTCAGCCAAATCCTCGCGCTTGCTGCACGAGGCGATTTTTGAGCGCGACACGATCAAGACACAGCGCGGTGAAGACCGGGTGATGCGCCTGTGGCAAGAGCTGACGACACTGAGCGCGATGAAATCCTCCGAACAGCGCCGTCTCGCTTCGGCGCTCACGTTCTGGAGCCAGGGCATGCAGCAGATGACCTATGTGGGGGCCGTGATTGCGGGCACCTATCTGGTCTTTGCCGGGCAGTTTACCGTGGGCTCGATCATTGCGGTTGGTATTCTTACATCGCGCACTCTGGCCCCATTGACGCAACTGGCGGGCACTATGGCGCGGTGGGGCAATGTGAAGGCCGCACTGGATGGGCTGGATGCCATTGCAGAGGCGCCCCAAGACACGGATGAAGGGCGCACTTACCTGCGCCGTGACGCCCTTAAGGGGCATTTCGAGCTGCGCGAGGTTCAATTCCAATATGAGGACGAAGGCGCGCCGACGCTTGATATCCCTGGCGTTCAGATCATGCCGGGCCAGCGCGTGGCTGTGCTGGGATCAAACGGCGCGGGCAAGTCATCGCTGCTCAAAGTGCTGTCGGGGCTCTATGCGCCGACCAAGGGCCGGGTGCTGATTGACGGCACTGATATGAGCCAGATCGAGCCGCGTGATTTGCGCCGCTTGATCGGGTATCTGGGCCAGGATGTGCGCCTGTTCTCTGGCACGTTGCGCGATAACCTGAACCTCACGATGTTGGAACAAGACGACGACCGGCTTTACTCTGCCCTCGACTTTGCCGGGCTGGGCCCTTTTGTCAAAGCGCATCACAAGGGTCTGGATCTCGATATTCTGGATGGCGGGCAGGGCCTGTCCATCGGGCAGCGCCAGTCGATTGGCTGGGCGCGGTTGTGGCTGCAAGACCCGGCCGTCTGCCTTTTGGATGAACCCACGGCGGCGCTGGATCAGACGCTGGAAACCACGCTTGTCAGCCGGCTGGAGACCTGGATGCAGGACCGCACGGCCATCATCGCCACGCACCGGGTGCCGATCCTGTCGCTGACCAACCGCACGCTGATCCTGCAAAACGGGCGCATGACGGTCGATGGTCCGCGCGACGAAGTGCTGGCCCATATCGGCAAGGCTGTCCCCTTGAAAGGCAAGATCGCATGAGCGTCGCCCCCACTAATCTCGGCTCGCAACTGGAAAGCGAGATGCGCGGCCCGTCACTGGTCATATGGCTGTGTGGCGGGGCGGTTCTGGTCTTTGTCCTTTGGGCGGCCTTCGCCTGGGTGGATGAGATTGTGCGCGGCTCGGGCGAGATGATCTCGTCCTCGCGCCCGCAGATCATTCAGAACCTCGAAGGGGGCATTCTGGCGGAACTGGCTGTTGCCGAAGGTGACATTGTAGAACAGGGCGATGTGCTGGCGCGGCTGCGCAGCACGCAGTTTCAAAGCCAGGCAGACGACCTGCAAGACCAGATTACAGCACTTGCGGTGCGTCAGCTGCGCCTTGAGGCTGAGTTGGCCGGGCAATTTGATTTTACGGTTCCGGGTGTGCTGGAACAGCGCATGCCGGGCTTGATCGCGAGCGAGCGCGCCTTGTTGCAAGCCCGCCAGACCGATTTCCTGAGCCGCCGTGAGGGCGCGCAGCGGGTGTTGGATCAGGCGGCCAAGGAAAAGGCGCTGCTTGAGGATCTGCTGGAGCGGCGTATCGTGGCGTTGATCGAGGTTACCCGTGCCCGCAAGGCCCATGCCGATGCCCGCATCAAGCTGGACGAGATCATGACCCAAACCGAGCTGGAGCGCGCGCAAGCCTATTCTGATACGCTCAAAGAGCTGGGCACACTGCGCCAAAACTACAAGGCGGCGCAGGATCAATTGAACCGCACCGTTCTGATGAGCCCCATGCGCGGCATCGTCAACAACCTCAGCGTCACCACCATTGGCGGTGTTGTGCGCCCGGGCGAAGAGATCCTGCAGATCATCCCGCTGGATGAAGAACTGTTTGTCGAAGCCCGCGTCGCCCCCAAGGATATTGCCGGTGTGCGCCCCGGGCAGGCCGCGACAGTCAAGCTAAGTGCCTATGATTACACGATCTATGGATCGCTGAAGGGCGAGGTCAAGCTGATCTCGGCGGACACATTCAAGGATGAGCGCAAGCCTGATGGGGATCCGCATTACAAGGTGACGTTGCGTGTGGATTCGGACGGATTGACCGACAGACAGCGCAGCATTTCGATCCGCCCCGGTATGCAGGCCGAGGTGGAACTGCACACAGGATCCAAAACGGTGATGCAGTACCTGATGAAGCCGTTGTACAAGTCGCGCGAAGCATTCCGCGAGCCGTAGACCCGCACGATCAGGCCAGACTGGGTAACCAAAGAACGATCCACGGAAACGCCACCAGCAGCGCGATTGTGACGCCATCAGCGATGAAAAACGGCGTGACCCCTTTGAACACGTCCTGCACGGTCAGGTCATCGCGCACGCCGGCCACCACGAAACAGTTGAGGCCAATGGGCGGCGTGATCAGGCAAAACTCGGCCATTTTGACGACCAGGATCCCGAACCAGATGGCGCACATGGGCCCTGACATGCCGAATGTGCTGTCCGCGGCGCTTACGAATTCGCCCCCGTTCAGCGCCATAACAGCAGGGTAGACAACTGGCAGGGTCAGCAACAGCATCCCGATGGCATCCATGAACATGCCCAGTACTGCGTAAGCCAGCAGGATGCAGATCAGGATCAGCATGGGTGACAATGTCAGTGACGTGATCCAATCAGAAAATGCGCTTGGCAAATCGGCAAATCCGAGGAAGCGTACATAGATCAGCACACCCCAGATAATGGTAAAGATCATCACGCTCAGCTTAGCCGTTTCCAGCAACGCATCCTTGAGCTGGGTCCAGCGCATGCCCTGATAAAGCGCCATCAGAAAGACGACGAACGCCCCGATTGCGCCCCCTTCGGTGGGTGTCCCCCAAGCGTCGCCACCAAAGGGGTTGTAGACAAAACAGATGATTGTCACGACCACGAATACGATCGGCAGGGCAGGGGGCAGGGATACCAATCGTTCGCGCCAGGTAAAGCCGCTGACAGGTGGACCAAAACCTTTGATCGTAAGGGCCATGCCGATAATGAGTGCCGCGTAGATCAGGGCGGAAAACGCCCCGGGAATGAACCCCGCCAGCAACAGCTTGCCCACGTCCTGTTCGACGATAATGGCGTAGATCACGAGGATGGCCGAGGGCGGGATCAACGAGGCCAGCGTGCCCCCTGCGGCGACAACTCCGGCAGCGAACTGTTTGTTATACCCGATCTTCAACATCTCTGGGATCGCAATGCGCGCGAATACCGCAGAGGTGGCGACCGATGCCCCCGATACGGCGGCGAAGCCAGCGGTGGCAAAGACGGTCGACACCGCAAGCCCACCGGGCACCCAGGCGATCCACCGCTTGGCCGCTTCAAACAGCGCCTTGGTCAGTCCGGCGTAATAGGCGAGGTATCCGATCAGGATAAAAGTCGGGATAAGCGACAATGCCTGGCTAGACACTTTGGAATGGGGCACTTGCCCTGCGGTCTTGACGGCGACGCCGACTGCCCAGCCAAAATCGTCAAACCCGTAATCTTTCTTTGCCCAGAATATCCAGATGAGCCCAAGCGTTCCAGCCAGCCCGGCGGCAAAGGCCACGCGCATGCCCAGCACAACCAACACCAGCATGCCGCCAGTGACCCAAAGGCCAATTTCAATAGGTTCCATCAGCTGTCGTCTTTCAATTGGTCGGCTTCCATGCGGGCTTGTTTGGCCGCATCGGCAATTAGGGGGACGGCGATCGCGTGGCCTGTCAGGATGGCGCGACTGTAGGCCCAGACCTGCAGGCACAGTCGCAGACACAACACGCCAAATGCCAACGGGGCCATCAGCTTGGCCGGCCAGATCGGGATGGCGATATCCATCGAACTGTCGCGGCTCCAGAGCGGAGCGGCGAAATCAAAACTGCGCTGAAAGTGCGCCCAGGTGCCCCAGACCAGCAGAACCATCAACAGTAAGACGGCCAGCGTTGTGATCAACTCAACCACATAAAGCGCACGCCCGCGCAGCCGTCCAATCACGATGTCCATGCGGATATGCCCGCCTTCGCGCATCACATACGCGATGCCCATAAAGGCGATCAGCGGCATGGCCTGCTCGATCCAGTCGACGTAGCCCGGTAGGGGGGCATTGATCGCATTGCGCCCCGATACGGACACTACGGCCAACACCATCAAGGCAAAGACACTGATCCCACTGATCAGCGCAAAGCTGCGTTCCAGGCGTAAAAGCAGATGGTCGATTTTGCTGAGCGTGCTGTCGTCACTCAGCACGAGAGAAGCGGTCGCCATAGGGGCCCCTTGCGTGGATTTGAAGACATAGTGAGGGTCGGCCCCGCACTAATGCAGGACCGACCGAGGGGTGGTTACTGACCGTCTGCGATCATGCCGGTGACAAGATCATACAGCTCTTGTGCGGGCAGACCTGTTGCGGCTGCCTGTTCGATCCAAGCGGCGGCGGCAGGTGCCGCGGCGGCTGTCTTGAAGGCCGCGATTTCTTCGTCGGAGAAGGTCACCACCTCAATGCTGCGCTCATCAAGGGCGGGTCCCCATGCGTCCATCGTGGCCCCGTTGTAGTTGGCGATGTAGTGATCCAGCGCCTCGTCCACAGACCCAAGGAGTGCCGCGCGATGGGCATCGGACAGGTCATCCAACGCTGCCGTGTTGACCACCACCGGGCAGTTTACCGTGCCGGGGTTGAGGTTTGCCGTCCACCAGGTCGCATTCTCAATCGTGCCAAAGGACATGTGCGCATGGGGTGCAAACGCGACGGCCTTGACCACACCGGAATCCATAGCCTGGCGCACTTCGCTTGCGGACATGGAAGTGGGCACCGCCCCAACGGTTTCCATCGCAGCGCCGATGCCGCCTGTGGCACGCACGCTGAGACCGACAAAATCGTCAAGTTTGGATGGCGTGTCCCCCACGCCTACGATGTTGTACTGCGGCAATGGCGAGGGCATCAGCAACGTCGCGTTCCAGCGCGCGAGGTCAGCCACGGTCGCAGGATGCTGGTAAACGGCCATGGACAGGGCGACCTCTTGCTCCAACGAACTCACACCCAGGAACGG
>JBCCBC010000102.1:0-9462 GCA_039814435.1 Pseudomonadota bacterium | reverse complement strand
GTATGTTGCAGGTGCGGACCACGGCACAGATCCTGCCAGTCGCCGTGCCAATACATGCGCAGCGGTTCGTCGCCCGGAATCGCGTCAATCAGCTCGACCTTATAGGGCTCGCCCCGGTCCTTGTAATACTGGATCGCCACGTCGCGCTCCCACACCTCGGTGCGGACGGGATCGCGTTTGTTGATGATCTCTTTCATCTTCTTTTCGATCACGCCCAGATCTTCCGGGGTAAACGGCTCGGCCCGGTCAAAATCGTAATACCAACCGTCTTTGATGACGGGGCCAATGGTGACTTGGGTGTCGGGCCAGATTTCCTGCACGGCGCGGGCCATAATATGCGCCAGATCGTGGCGGACCAACTCGTTGGCCTGCTCCTCGTCCTGCATGGTGTGGATGGCGATATCGGCGTCGGACGAAATGGGCCAGGCCATGTCCCAGTGCTGACCGTTCACAGTCGCGCTGATTGCCTTTTTGGACAGGGATTTTGAGATGCTTTCGGCGACACCGGCAGGGGTAATCCCGGCCTCGTATTGGCGCGCATTGCCATCAGGGAAAGTCAGAGAAATGGGGGCCATATCGGCACTCCTCGTCAGTTTGGCGCCTACGAAACGCCCGGTTGCGGGTTCATGTGTGGGGCCGTGTGCCAGCGCAGTGTGCATTCGTCAAGCATCCTGATGCATTGCTGTGCAATTGAGGCAGACGCGTTGCGCTGTATGCCAAGGCATGCCAAAAAACCGACATCTGTTGGCATTTTTGCGACGTTTGGGGGTGGACGCCGCGTATCAAACCCTTATTTTGAAGGGCAGTTCACTATCGGAAACTTCTGATCGCAAGAGGAACGCGCAGTGCCAAAGTATAATACCACATTCGAACTGACCGTCGAAGACCTGGACCTGATCGAGGATGCGTTGCGCGCCTCGAAGCTGGCCAAGACCCAAGCCGACATCAAAGCACGCGCTGCTGATGAGGATGTGTTGCAAATCCATGATCTGCTGGGCCGCCTGCACAATCAAAAGACGTTTTACCGCCCCGCAAAAGGCACTTATGTCGGCGGCTGATCAAGCCTGAGGGAAAAGCGCGGCCCAGACCCAGGCCCAGACCCAGCACGCCGCGCAAAGCCCTGCTTTTCGTAAAATCTACCAGCGCGGATGTTGTCGGGATGTGTCCCGACGCTCAAGAACGCGCATCCAATATCTGTGCTGTGGGCGCGTGCGGCGTCTGTCAGTGCACGTCCCACTCCTTTGCCCCGGGCCAAGGGCCGGACAAACAGGTGGTGCATATCCATCCCGCGCCGCCCGAATTGCAACTGCCCCCGCGGCAAAAGGGCGGCGTACCCCAGCAAGTTGGCGTCCCCTCCATGCGCAACAATCACAGTAAACCAGGGGTTTGGCCCCGACACATACTGTTTCAGGCGGGTTGGGCTGACATCGGGAATGTCATCATGATGGGCTGCAAGCGCACAGATCATCTGGTGCAGTTGCGGCAAATCGGGGTTTTGGATCAAGCGGGTCTGGGGGGTCATGGGGTCTCTCCTTGGCGCGCGGCCAGAGGATCACATGACATTGCCGCGGGCGCGGCATGTGGGGTCAGGGCAAAGACACAGCACAGGCACGCGAGATATGCGCCTGTGCGTAGTACTGAAATGCTGTTCGTTGTGTCATGCGCGTACTCTGGCGCGCGCCGTGACAGGGGTCAAGATGCGTCACGCGATCAACAGCTGAATGCCGACTGCAACGGTACAGATCCAACTGAGCGTAAAGATGATGGGGCGTAGCGGAAAGCGGGCGATGCCCGACACCATCCCGATAGCATGGATCAACCGCAGCCAAAAGAACGCGGCAGCCGCCCAAACAGTCACCGTTGTCGAAACGCCAAGGACATGCGCCAACAGGATGAGTGCGGCAAAGGGCATGGCCGCTTCGATCAGGTTGAGATGCGCACGGTGCGATCTGTGGACCCAAGGCGGAAACCCGGTCAGTGGCGGCGGGCGCTCAAAATCATCGATCCCGGTCTGCGGGTGCATGTTCACGCCGACTATGTAGGGGATCCACATGGATGCAGCCAGGATCAAGGTGAAGGTCAGATAGGTCAGTTCAGGGGTCATAAGCTGGTCTTTCGTCAAAATGGCGGGGTGGTCGAGAGAGGGCAGTCTCAGCTGGCCGCCGCAGATCCGAAATGCGCATCCGCCCCGGTCTCCAGCCATGTTTTCAGCCCCGCGGCCCACCGCGCCCAGCCATCTGCCACGCCTTCGCCAGCGACCACGGGAAAGGTCAGATCATAATGTTCGATGGTCAGGCAGACAAAATCACCTTCGGCCTGCATCAGATAAACAACGCGGCTGGGCGCGCCGCCCCCGTCCCAATTGGGTTCGAACGTAAGTTCCATCCGGCTCTTGGGATCGGTCTTGAGAATGACGTTCGACATCAATTCCGTGCCATCCGGCAGAAACATGGTGGTGCGGTCACCGTCGCGGGTCGCGTGGCTGGCCATGAAATGATAGTGGGCGACGTTCTTTTCATCCGCCAGCGCGTCCCAAAGGCGGTCCTGAGTGGTCTTGATATAGGTTTGCATGATGAAATCGGGTTTTGACATTGGCGTGTCTCCTTCGAGCTGAGCTTTGAGGTCCAGGACTGCTCGGGCCGCGGGTTTGACGAGCAATGGCTCGATCCAGCGATCTATCGCCTGCTGCAAGGGCAGGGCATTCAGGTAGTGATGCTTGAAGCGCCCCACCTTTTTTGTGGTGATCAGGCGCGCCTCTTCCAACACGCCAAGATGTTTCATGACGCCAAACCGGGTCATGTCCAGTTGGCTGGCAAGCTGTTGCAGCGTTTGACCGTCCGTGTCGCGCAAACTGTCAAGCAGCGTGCGGCGGGTGGGATCTGAGAGTGCTTTGAACAGGGCATCCATGAGTGTTCTATATGTGATTCTTTAGTCACGTGACAATATAGTCACGTAAAAATCTCCCAGCGTCATGATGGACAGTTCCCCGATGCCTGCGCATGATCGCGTGAAAAGGGGGGACAAAATGAACGCACCGCACGTATTGGAGACGCCGCAGGGCCGTCGCCTTGCCTATCACGTCACCCCGGGTAAGGGGCCGTGCGTCGTTTTCCTTGGCGGGCTCAAATCCGACATGATGGGGACCAAGGCCATACACCTTGAGGCGTGGTGCAAAGCGGCAGGGCGCGCATTCCTGCGGTTCGACTATTCCGGGCACGGCGAAAGCTCGGGCACGTTCGAAGAGGGGTGCATCGGCGACTGGGCCGAGGACACCGCCTGTGCCCTCGCGGAATTGACGAGCGGAAAGCTGGTTGTTGTGGGCAGTTCGATGGGCGGGTGGCAGGCGCTGCTTTTTGCGCGCGCGCACCCGGACCGTGTCGCGGGTGTGGTGACGATCGCCGCCGCGCCAGATTTTACCGAAGACGGGTATTGGGCGTCGTTCACGGATGCGCAAAAGGCCGCGCTGGCCCAAGACGGCCAGGTCGAGATGCCGTCAGACTATATGGAACCCTACATCATCACCAAGCGCCTGATCGAAGATGGCCGCGACAATCTGGTGTTGCGCACACCGCTCGACTTGCCCTTCCCGGTCAGGTGCTTGCAGGGGACCGCAGACACAGCAGTGAGCACGGAAACAGCCGTGCGTTTGCTGAACCACGCCGACAGCCCGGATATGCGCCTTTTGCTTGTCCGGGGTGCTGATCATCGGTTCTCGGATGGTCCGTGTTTGGGGCTGATCGAGGCGGCGATTACCGACATCCTGGAGGGCGGCGCATGAAATGGTTTGGAAAAATGCTGGGGCGGGTCCTGATTGTGTTTGTCCTTTTGGTGGCAGGGCTTTGGCTGCTTGGGCCACACGAGGATGCGACGTTGACGCCGGGCGCCGTCAGTGTCGGCCCCGATCTGGATGCGCATTTCGCCGAACTCGAAGCAGGCTTTGATGACATCACCCCGGGCGTTGAAAAACGTGTGATCTGGGCAGGCGATGTGGGCGCTCAAACCGAGTGGGCGATCCTTTATGTGCACGGGTTTTCGGCCACGTCCGAAGAAATACGGCCCGTGCCGGACCGCGTGGCCAAAGCCCTCGGCGCCAACCTGATTTATACGCGTCTGCGCGGTCATGGGCGCGGGCCTGACGCAATGTCCGAAGGGTCGGTTCGGGGGTGGGCCACCGACTTGGCCGAAGGGGTACAGGCCGCGCGCCATGCCGGGCAAAAGGTGGCGATCGTGGCGACCTCGACCGGTGCCACGCTGGTTGCTGCAATGGCGCAGGACGCAAGCGTGATGGCAGATGTTGCCGGCCTTGTCTTTGTTTCGCCGAACTTTGGTTTGAACAACCCGCTCGCCAAACTGCTTAGCTGGCCGGCAGCCCGGTATTGGTTGCCACCCCTGGCTGGTGAACGCCGCAGTTTTGAGCCGAGCAACGAGGCCCATGGCACGTATTGGACCACCGAATATGAAAGTGTCGCGGTGATGCCGATGGCCGCATTGATCGATGCCACGATGGCGATGGACCACGGGGCGCAAACCATTCCGGCGCTGTTTTGGTACGCGCAGGCGGATGCGGTTGTGTTGCCCGAAGCGACGGCGCAAGTGGCCGCAGCGTGGGGCGCGGCAGCCACCGTCGTGAACCCTGTCATGGGGCCGGGGGATGATCCGTTGTCGCATGTGGCGGCGGGCGATATCATGTCGCCGGGCCAGACCGACAGGGCCGTTGCTGACATGCTGGACTGGATTGCGGGGCTTGATCCGTGATGGAACAACGGGTGTCGCTGATCACGCTGGGCGCGGTCGACATGAACAAACAGGCCGCGTTTTACGAGGCGTTGGGATGGGTCCGAGTGGACAGCCCTGACGGGGTCATAGCCTTTGACTTGATTGGACAAACCCTGGGCCTTTACCCGCTGGCGGCGCTGGCCGAAGACATCGGGATCAGTGCCGAAGCATTGGGGCGCGGTGCATCCACGTTGGGCCACAACGTGGCGCAAAAAGAGGATGTGGCCCTCCTGATGGAGCGTGCGATCGATGCGGGGGCGACGCTGCTGAAACCGGCGCAGGACGTATTCTGGGGCGGGCATCACGGATACTTTGCAGACCCCGAAGGGCACATCTGGGAAGTGGCGTGGAACCCCTACGCACCGCTGGGGCCAAAGGGTGAATTCCAGTGGAACGGGGCCGCCTGATGCGCCGCCCGGGCAGCATGTGGAGCCTTGAAAACCTTGGCCGCGTGCGCCTGTCGAAACACTTTTACATGCGCGATTTCCTCTATTCAGAAATCGGTAATTTCCACGAAATCAGCAACATACCAGACGACCCCGATCTGGCAATTGCGCATGGGCGCCGGCTGTGCGTTGATCTGCTGGATCCGCTCGAAGAGACCTTTGGCCGCCTCGCCATCCGCTCAGGATACAGGTCACGTGCGCTAAACAAATACGGCAACGACAACAAGCTGAACTGCGCGCGCAATGACAACCCGATTGAGTGCCACATCTGGGATTGGGGATCTGGACGGTCGGCAATCGCAGGCACCTCACTGGCGATCCCGTGGTTTACGGATCACTACGAACAGGGCCGTGACTGGCGCGATCTGGCGTGGTGGATCCACGACCATCTGCCCTATTCCGCGATGTGGTTCTTCCCGAAACTCTGCGCCTTTAACCTTGATTGGCGACCGACCCCGCAGCGGATGATCGGCAGCTACATCGCACCCAAAGGGTTGCTGTTGCGACGCGGTGAGACCCCGGACGAGAGTGCGGATCAAAGGGCCGCGCGCTATGCGGATTTCCCGTCATTTCGGGGAATCGCCTATCCGTGACGCACCCGGTGCGAGGCGGGCCTGTCAACATATATACTTATCCACAATATCTTGTTTAGACATTGACGAAACCCCGCTAAATAAGGGATTTTATGGCCCAAGATCACTCTGGGGGGATGCATGAAACGATTCTTCGGACTTGCGGCAGGTGTTTTGCTGGCCTCAGCGGTGAGCGCGGCGGCGCAATCCTGTGGTGGCGTTTACACGGTCGAGCGCGGCGACAGTTTGTCGGTGATTGCCGACAGGTATTACAAAAACGTTTCCACATGGACGGAAGTGCACCGCAACAACCTGTCGGTGATCGGCGAAAACCCCAATGCGTTGCGTGTCGGCATGCAGTTGCGGCTGGGGTGTATCGGGGGCTTGCCCGTTGGATTGACCGGGGGAACGCCGGTAGTGGACGCCGCCGTGACTGCTGCGCCAGCACCGACACCGGCCGCACCCGCTGCACCGCGCCGCAAGCTCGAGCAAACGATCAACCTTGTGACGGCAGGCGACTTTGCCCCGTTTACCGACAAGGCGCTGGAAAACGAGGGTTTGATCACGGATGTGGTCAACACCGCGATGGGCCAATCCTCGGCCAGTGACACGTACCGCGTCCACTGGGTCAACGACTGGTCCGCGCATCTGGATCCGCTGATGACAAGCGCGATGATGGACATGGCCTTTCCCTGGTACAAACCCGATTGTGCAGGGTCGCCAGACAATTACCGGTGCGAGAATTTCCATTTTTCCGACCCCATGTTTGAAATGCTGATCCTGTTGTTTGTGGACAAGACGCGGCCCGTGCCCTTTGCGGCTGATGCAGATATCGAGGGGCGCACGCTGTGCCGCCCTGCGGGGTATTTCACCCACGATCTGGACCGCGCAGACCGCCGGTGGATCACAGATGCCAAGATTACGCTGAAACAGCCCACGACAGTCGCGGCCTGCTTTGAAATGCTCGTCTCGGGCGAGGTCGACGCGGTGGCAATGAACGAGTTTACAGGGCGGGCCGCGATCAAGGATCTGGGCCTGAAGGATCAGGTCGAGGTGGTGCAGGGGCGCCCCATTTCCATCGAAGGGTTGCATGTGCTGGTGCACAAAGAGCACCCGCAGGCCGCTGCATTGATGGAGACGATCAACGGCGGTTTGACAGCCATCAAAGCCTCGGGTGAATACCAGCAGGTGATTGATCGGCACATGACGAAAATCTGGGCTGACTTCTGAGCATGAGACAGGTGGCGCACACTGTTTTGGGGGCCGTTTTGGCGGTTTGCGGGCTTGGCGGAGCGGCCTTGGCCTGTCAGCCCACGCTGGTGGTATCGCCGGGCGATACGTTGTTTTCCATCGCCGAAGAACAGCTTGGCGATCTGTCGCGCTGGTCGCTGATTTTCTACAACAACCCGGACATTCAGGGCGGCAGTCTGCTTGAGTTGCCCGCAGGCACGGTGCTCAAGATCCCGTGCCCCGATACGGCTGTGCGCGCTCCCGATCCAACGCCGCTGTTGCAGGCGGATGATGATGCGGAACTGCGCCTTGTCACGGGATCGAACTACGCGCCGTTCACCGATCTGGACTGGCCGGGGCAGGGCATGCTGACCGAGTTGGTGAATGCCGCACTGGAAGAGACCCCGAACCCGTTGACCTATTCGATCACATGGGAGAACGATTGGTCCAAGCACCTGTTTCCAATGCTGGATTCCAAATCCTTTGATATGGGGTTTCCGTGGTATCAACCGGACTGTGCGGGCAATCCGGGCAATGAACGGTGCGCCAATTTCCATTTTTCCGACCCGCTTGTCGATCTGGTGATCCTGCTGTTTTCGCGCAGTGACGCGCCGCTTGTGTTTGAAAGCGATGCGGACATCGAGGGCAAAACACTGTGCCGTCCGGCGGGCTATTTCACCCATGATCTGGACCGGGCGGACCGGCAGTGGTTGTCCAAAGGTGTGATCACACTGGAGCAACCCCCAACCCCGGACGACTGTTTCAATATGCTCATAACAGGTGACGTGGACGCGGTGGCGTTGAACGAATTTCTCGGTGTGCAAAAGATGTTTGAGCTGGGTCTGACAGACGCTGTCGCCCCACTGTCGCGCCCGTTGTCGGTGGAGGGGCTACATGTGCTGATCTCGAAAAAGCACTGGCGGGGAACGGCGCATTTGTACCGCTTTAACGCAGGTCTGGCCAAGCTGAAGCAGACGGACCGTTATAACGAGATCGTCAGCCGCCATCTGGCGCTGTTCTGGGATCAAATCAAGGGGTGAGCGGCGCAAGTTGCGCTTGCCGCGCGCGCGCGGTCGGGCCATTGTGTCGCCATAGGCAAGACGGCAGGCAGCAGATGGCGGTAAACGCGAGGCGGGGGCATGGCTGAGCCTCTGGTATTCCTACCTGGAATGATGTGTGATGCGCGCCTGTTTGGGCCGCAAATCGCTGAATTATCAGCAGATTTTTCTGTGATGGTGTCGCCTGTCACCCGCGGTGAACGGATCGAGGAAATTGCATCCGGTCTGCTGGACGAGTTGCCGCAACGCTTTGCGCTGGCGGGCCTGTCGATGGGTGGCATCGTGGCGATGGAGTTGTTGCGCCGTGCGCCGGACCGCATCACACGCTTGGCGCTGATGGACACCAACCCGCTGGCCGAGACCCCCGTGGTTGCCGCCGCGCGCGAACCGCAGATCGTCAAGGTCCGCACAGGGCGCATGGGCGAGGTGATGCGCGATGAGATGAAGCCGAATTACCTGGCACCCAGCCCCTATCGCAACGAAATCCTGGAGTTGGTGATGGATATGGCCGAGGCACTTGGCCCCGAGGTGTTCATCCGTCAATCCCGCGCCTTGCAGCGCCGCCGTGACCAGCAGGGCACGTTGCGCAAGTGCCGTGTGCCGACCCTTGTGATGTGCGGCGAGCACGACGCGCTTTGCCCGGTCAAGCGCCACACGTTTATGGCTGAACTGATCCCCGGGGCCGAACTGCGGGTGCTGGAAAATGCCGGGCACTTGCCGACGTTGGAAGCTCCTTCCGCCACGACGGCGGCCCTGCGCGATTGGCTGAAGCAGCCGCTGATCTTGCGCTAGGGGCTCTGCCCCCGGCCCTTGCGGGCCTCCCCCGGGATATTTTCGGCCGAAAGAAGATGCGCCCCGTGTGCGCCGTTTTCAGTGTGCCGTGGTCGGGCCTGTCAAGCGTCTGTGAGGCCGAGGCCAGAGAGGGCGCGGATATGGGTGATGATCTCGTTTGTCCCGGTGTTGTGCCGCAGAGATGAGAAAACAAAGGGTTTGCCGGCCCGCATACGCATGGCGTCCCGCTCCATCACCTCGAGGGATGCGCCGACATGGGGGGCCAGATCGGTTTTATTGATAATCAGCACGTCCGATTTTGTGATGGCTGGCCCACCTTTGCGCGGAATTTCCTCTCCTGCTGCCACGTCAATGACGTAGAGTGTGAGGTCGGCCAGTTCCGGAGAGAAGGTCGCCGAAAGGTTATCTCCCCCGCTTTCGATCAGGATTGCCTCCACCTCGGGGTGACGCGCGCGCATTTCGGCCACGGCGGCAAGATTGATCGAGGCATCCTCGCGGATGGCGGTGTGCGGGCAGCCGCCGGTTTCAACCCCTATGATCCGGTCTTTGGGCAGGATCTGACGGCGCATCAGTTCTTCTGCGTCCTCT
>JBCCBC010000092.1:0-10212 GCA_039814435.1 Pseudomonadota bacterium | reverse complement strand
GTGCGGGTTGAATACGATACTGTCGAACTGGTCCGCCCCGGCCCATAGGTGGCGAAACTCGGGGCAGATCATGGCTGTCCCCGCCCAGGCCGCATCGAGGTGAGTGTAAAGCCCTTCGGCCTTGGCAATATCGACGATCGCCTGCAAGTCGTCGCAGGCCCCCATCCCTGTGGCCCCTGTGGCGGCAATTACGCCGGCGGGGATGTGCCCTGTCGCGCGGTCGGCTGCGATTGCGTTTCGGAGTGCCGCTGCGTTCATCCCGCGCAGGTCCCCGTGGGTCGGAATTTTGACCAGATTGTCCTGCCCGATCCCTGCCACCCAGATGGCGCGGTCAATTGAGCTGTGGACTTGATCCGAGCAGTAGATGCGCAAGGTTGCCTGCCCGGCGAGGCCTTGGGCATTGCCTGTCCAGTTCAGTGCGCGTTCGCGCATGGTAAGCACTGCTGCCAAAGTGGCCGATGACGCGCTGTCCTGGATCACGCCTTGATATGCATCCGGCAATCCCAACCCGTGGCGCAACCAGTCCATCATGCGTGTTTCCATCTCGGTGGCAGCAGGTGATGTCTGCCACAGCATGCACTGGGGCGCGATGATTGCGGCGAGAAACTCGGCAAGCACCGATGCGGGGGCGGCATTGGAGTTGAAGTAGGCAAAAAAGCGGGGATGTTGCCAATGGGTGATGCCGGGCATCACGATGTGCTCGAAGTCCTCCATGATGGTGGACAGGGGGGTGCCGGTTTCGGGGGCTGTGGTTTCGAGTTGCGCGGCAATGTCGCCGGGTTTGGTTTGTGCGCGCACGGGGCGGTCGCGAATGGTGGTGTGGTAGTGTGCACCCCAGTCAGCTGCAGCTTTGGCATGTGCCGCGAAATCATCCCAACTCATGTCTGTCCTTTCGGGCGGGGCGCACGACACGTGCGCCTTACTGTAAGGCGGCGCTTTGCTCCGCCCGCGTGTGGTCTGTGTGGCGCACTACAGTCTGGACGGCGTGGCGCAGTCAACTGCGCCTTACCTGCAAGGCGGAGAAGCCCTGCGCCACTCACGGTGCAACAATGGGCTGCGCTTTGAGGAGCGGCTCAACCGTGCTGACACCATCAAACACGCTGCCCTCGTCGAACCAGCTGCGCGGCGCAGGGGCCCCCCAAAGCGTCTGGCGCTGGGGATCTTTCAGATCCCATTTGATCGGCTCGTGATCGGGATCGACCGTCTGATAGTCCGAACAGTAGATTTCAACACGATGCCCATCCGGATCGCGCACATAGAGGAAAAACGCGTTTGAAATCCCGTGCCGACCAGGCCCCCGTTCAATATTCTCGCGGTACCCTGTTGTGCTCATCAAATCGAGCAGATCAATGATGTTCAGCGGCGTCGGCACCCAGAACGCCGAGTGATGCAGCCGCGGCCCTATCCCGTTGGTAAAGGCGATGTCGTGAACCCCGCCCTTGCGATGCATCCAGGCCGCCCAGCATTTCCCGGTCTCGGCATCCTCCGTATACTCTGTCGTGCGAAACCCAAGCTGTGTGTAAAACGCGACCGCGCCATCCACGTCTGAAGAGAACAGATTGAAGTGATCGATGCGCAGCGGCTTGACCCCACGATACCGCGCATAGGTCTGCGCCAGAGTCGCCAGCCGATCCATCGTCACATAAAACTCAAGCGGCACCCCCCATGGATCTTCGGTTTGCAGAACCTTTCCCATGAACGGGCGTTCGATCCACCGGGTTGCCAAACCTTGCCCGGCAAACCAGTCAAACGCTTTGTCGAGGTCTGCATGATCATAAAGTTTGAAGCCCAGCCGCGCCACATTCGCCGCATCGCTCTGGGTCAGAATGATGCAGTGGTGCCCGCGTTCTTCCATAGCCCGCACGTAAATCGTGCTCGCGTCTTCATGGCTGACCTGCAGCCCCAATGTATCCACATAGAACGCGCGTGATGCCGCAAGATCTGTCACCCGGTATTCCACATGGCTCAGCCGGACGATGTTGAACGGCGGATAAAGCTCGGCAGGGGGGATCGGCATCTCAATGGCTCCGGCAGCGGGGGGTCATGGACGTGGAGAACAAACGCATCATACACCCAGACGCGGGATTTTCGGATCGCCCGTTGCGATGCCGATATGCTTTTGTTCCATGTAAAACTCAAACGACCAGTCACCGCCATCGCGACCGATCCCGCTGGCTTTCATGCCTCCAAAGGGCGTGGGCAAGTGGCGGACATTGGCCGAATTGACCCAGATCATCCCGGCCTCCAGGCTGCCCGTAAACCGCATGGCCCGCGTCACATCCGACGTCCAGACGTACCCGGTCAGCCCGTATTGCGTGTCATTGGCAATCTCCAACGCCTCTGATTCCGTTTTAAACCGGATAGACGTCAGGACGGGTCCAAAAATCTCGTCCTGTGCAATCGTCATGTCGTTCGTTGCGTTGGTAAACAGGGTGGGTGCCACGAATTGGCCCACGTCGCCCACCCGCACGCCACCCGCCGCGATGGTTGCGCCGTCCGCCTTGGCCGTCTCAAAGCTTTGCATCACTTTTGTGCGGTGCACTTCGTGGATCAGCGGCCCGACTTCTGTGGCTGGATCCAGCGGGTGACCGACCTTGATCGCTTTGGCCCGCGCGGCCAGCTTGGCCTCAAAATCGTCAGCGATGGTGTCTTGGACCAACAATCGCGAGGACGAGGTGCACCGCTCGCCGTTCAGGGAATAGATCATGAAAATGGCCGCATCGAGCGCGCTGTCGAGGTCGGCGTCATCAAACACCACAACAGGGTTCTTGCCGCCCAATTCAAAGTGGACCCGTTTGAGCGTTGGTGCGCCCTGCGCCATGATTGCGGACCCGGTCTTTGACTCGCCCACAAAGGCAATGGCACGAATGTCCTTGTGTTCGGTCAGCGCCTTGCCTGCGTCTTCGCCCAAGCCATTGATCAGGTTCCAGACCCCGGGCGGCAATCCGGCATCTTCGGCGATGTCCATCAGGATGCGTGCGGTCCAGGGGCTGAGTTCTGCGGGCTTGTGAACCACAGTGCAGCCGGCGGCCAGAGCCGGCGCGATCTTCCATGTGGACAGCATGAAGGGGGTGTTCCACGGCGTGATCACCCCCACCGGGCCAATTGGCACGCGCGTGGTGATGTTCATCAGCGTCGGAGAGGGCAGGGCCTGCCCGTCACGCGCTGCGATCGCACGATCTGCGAAAAAACGGAAGTTGGCGGCACCGCGCAAGGCGGCCTTTGACATGAACCGCAGTGCCTGCCCGGTATCCCAGCATTCGCACAATGCAATTTCTTCGGCACGCGCCTCGATCCCGTCGGCAATGGCGTGCAGGATGTTTTTGCGTTCGGCTGCCGGCATGTCCCGCCAAGCGGGAAAGGCTGCCTTGGCCGCTTGCGCGGCTGCATCAACATCGCGCGCATCACTGTGTGCGACCTGTGCGATCAGGCTGTCATCGACGGGCGACGTTGTTTCAAATTGGGCGCCGGACAGGGCTGGCTGCGCCTTGCCCCCAATATGATTGAGGATCCCGCTGGCCCCAATCTGTGCCAGGTGCGGGGCCAGGGTTGCGATGTTGCGATCAAGGTCGGTCATGGGGTGCCTTTGGAAGTTGGTTCAAATAATGAACCGAAGGATGCAAAAATATATTGCAAGTCATTTTGAGGTGCGTCAAGCTGCTTTGCATGTCGACGATTGCAAAAGCCCTTGGCCTTTTGGACCTGTTCAGCGCCACCCAACCGAAACTGGGGCTGACAGATGTGCAGCGCCTGACCGGCAGGGACAAGGCGACAGTTCACCGCCACCTTACCGCGCTGGAGCAAGCCGGCTTTCTTGAGCAGGATCCGGCGACGCGTGCCTATCACTTGGGCCCGGCATTGACCCGGCTGGCCGGGATGCGCGCCCGCACCGTGCCCGAGGTCGAGATGGTGCGCGCCGTTATTGACGACCTCAGCCGCCAAACGGGCGAGTTGGTGCACCTCAGCCGTTTGCAGGGTTTTGACCTGGTCGATGTCTATCACGCCGAACATCACAAGCACCCCGTGCGGGTCGCTTTTGACGCCTATGGGTTGCCGCCCCTTTTTGCGACCTCATCGGGCAAAGCATACCTTGCCTATTCGCCGGGAAGCCTGCTGGATGTAGCCCTTGGCGATCCGCGCACGACGCTGCCTGATACGCCCGCGCCGGACCGCGAGGTGATCAAGGGCGAACTCCTCGATATTGTGGAACGTGGGTATGCGCGCAACCGCGATGCGCTGCGGTTTGGCGTGTCTTCGGTGGCGATCCCTGTGTTTGATGCGACAGGCCGCGCCTTTGCCACCTGTTCCATCGCCTATCCCACAAGCCGTGGCGGCAAGGGCGCACAGACCCGCCTTGCCCGCATGTTGATGGAGTGCGGCGCTGCGATTTCCCAAGCTATGGGGGGCATGGTCCCCCAGGATGTACAAGACAAATGGACCCCGAGCCGCGAAAGGGCTGCGTCATGAAGGACAGCAATTTTCTGAAGGAAAACAATGCCCGCCACTTTTGGCACCCCATGGCGCATCCCGCGGACAGCATGGCCAACCCTCCGACTATTCTAACGGGGGGCGAAGGTGTGCACATCACCGACGTGGACGGGCACAAAACCATCGACGCTGTCGGCGGGCTGTGGAACGTCAACCTCGGCTATTCCTGTGCACCGGTAAAGGCCGCGATTGCAGCACAACTGGACGCGCTGCCCTACTATTCGACCTTTCGCGGCACCAGCAACGACAAGGCGATTGAGCTTGGGTATCTGCTGGCCGACTTCTTTGAGCCGGACGGGCTAAGCCGCAGTTTCTTTACCTCTGGCGGGTCTGACAGCATCGAGATTGCGCTGAAGCTGGCGCGCCAATTCCACCGTATTCGGGGCGAAGGCGCGCGCACCAAGTTCATCAGCCTCGACAAGGGGTATCACGGGACACACTTTGGCGGCGCATCGGTCAACGGCAATGCCAAGTTCCGCAACAGCTACGAACCACTCATGGCCGGCTGTTATCACATCCCTGGACCGTACTTGTACCGTAACCCTTTTGGCACTGACGATCCGGCAGAACTTGCGCGGCTCAGCGCCGGGATGCTTGAACGCGAGATTGCCTTTCAAGGTGCAAACACTGTCGCAGCCTTTGTCATGGAGCCGGTGCAGGGAGCGGGCGGCGTGCTGCCGCCGCATCCCAGCTTTATGCCCATGGTGCGCGATATCTGTGACAAACATGGCGTGCTGCTGATCGCGGACGAGGTCATCACCGCCTTTGGCCGCACCGGATCGCCCACTGGGTCGCGCCACTGGGGGGTACAGCCTGACCTGATGTGCACGGCCAAGGCGATCACCAACGGCTACTTCCCCTTTGGCGCTGTAATGATTTCCGACCGGGTTGCATCGATCTTTGAAGATGACACAAGCGGCGTTGGATCGGTGGACAGCGGGTACACCTATTCCGGCCACCCGGTTGGGGCCGCAGCCGCGGTCGCCGCCGTCGAAGAAACCATGCGGATCAAGCCATGGGAAAACGCGGGTCCACGCGGGGCCGAGCTGAAAGCCGGGCTTGCCGCGCTTGCAGAACGGTACGACCATATCGGCGATGTACGCGGCGAGGGGCTGATGTGCGCCATCGAACTTGTCAGCGACCGCGCCACAAAAACACCCGCGGGCAAGTCGCTGCCGCTTGTGTTCCAAAGCGCCGCCTATGAGGACGGCGTGATGATCCGGGTGTCTGGCAACAATGCCATCTTCTCTCCTCCGCTTATCGTTGATGCGGCACATGTTCAGAAAATCCTGTCGGCCACTGAAACCGGGCTGAAGGCGATGGCCGAGGTGGCGTGAAAAGCCGGACACAGGCCAAAGCGCCTACCAGCGCTACACCGCCCGCTGCGTTTGCATCGCATTCGGGCGCACGCGCCTTTGCCAGTTTCTGTCCCCCCGCAAAGCGCATGAATGTCGAAGACGTCACCGACTTTCGCCGGGGGCGTGGCGATCTGGTGTTTTCGGTTGTGATGGCGGGTCTGGCCCTGTTCTTCCTCGTCTTTTTCTTTTCCCAAACAGGTTGGGAAGACCGCAAACTGCCCGCAAATATGGCGCGCTACTGGATGGATCAATTTGGTGTCACAACGCCCGAGGGCCGTACAGCGCGCCTGGGTCGAATCCTAAAGCAAGGCTGGGTGGCACCGCTGATGTGCCTGACGATCCTTGTGCCAGCCGCAGTATGGAACCTGCGGGGGGCCTGGCGCGCACAGGTTTGGCGCAAGCGGTTCAAGCAGCCCACGGCCCTGACCCACGAGTTAACGCAGTGGGCATGCGCCCTCGAATATGTGGCGTGGTTTGTTGCCTACACGTTGCTGGTGCCAGTGCTGGGTTACCTGGTTGCGACCTTGCTGCTGGGCACGGCCCTGCCATGGCGCCTAGGGTATCGCGGATTTCGCTGGATGGGCATTTGCCTGGCGGCAAGTTTTGCCATCGTGCTGGTGTTTCGCACCGCCCTGCAGATCCGCACCCCGGTCAATATCTGGCTGTATGATCTGCTGCCGCAACGCGTTGAGACGTTTATGCAGGTGTGGTTCTAGATGGACGCGTTTTGGCTGGGCCTTGATAACCTAAGCACCTGGCCTGTTCTTGTCGCCATATTGATCGGGTCGGTGGGCGGGCTTGCCATTGGTGCGGTGCCGGGGATCGGACCGGCCATTGCCATTGCAATCCTGTTGCCGGCGACTGTGTTTCTAGATGATCTGGTCAGCCTTGTGTTGCTGCTGGGGGTTTATGGGTCGTCCATGTATGGCGGCGCGATCCCCGCCATCCTGATCAACACGCCCGGCACGCCGGTAAACGCGCTGACCACCTATGATGGGTATGCACTGACCCGACGCGGCGAAGCGGCACGGGCATTGTCGCTCGCCTATGCCGCGTCCTTTTTTGGGGGGTGCTTTTCCATCCTGCTGGGGTTGGGCGCGCTGATGCTGTTTGGGCCCTACTTGCGCGATCTGGGGGCACTGTTTGGGCAGCGCGATATCTTTATGGCGGCCGCACTTGGGGCTGTGCTGTTGATCGCGGCACATCGCAAGACGATGGGCATTGCGGCGCTTTTGTTTGGAGTGGGGTTCCTGATTGCGCTGGTGGGTCGGCAGACGACGCGCCAGATCGACAGGTACACGTTTGACATCGACTACCTGTACCCCGGCTTTAACCTGATCGTTGTAATCGTTGGGATATTCGCGATTTCCCAAGCGCTGTTCCTGCTGACTGGCAAAGACGCTGACCCGCCCGAAGCACGGTTGAACGGCGGGCTGTTGCGCGGCTTTGGTGAGTTGCGCAGGCATCCGGTCGTTGCATTTGTCAGCGCGGGATACGGCACGATCATGGGGATCATTCCCGGCGTCGGTGAGTTTGTGGCGCAGTTTTTCAGCTATTCCACAGCGCGCGCGCTGTCCAAAGAGCCGGGCAAGTTCGGGCGCGGCGCGCCGGATGGGTTGATCGCGTCCGAGGCCTCCAACAACGCGGTACCGGCCGCTGCGATGGTGCCCCTGCTGGCGCTTGGTGTGCCGGGTGAGGCGCTGACTGCGATGATGATGGTCGTGTTCTTTGATGCAGGGATCAAGCCGGGGCCGGACATCTTTGAGAACAACTCCGACTTTCTGTTTTCGCTGTTTATTGCGTTGTTGATCATCAATGTGCTGGTGGTGATCACGCTGCTTGTGTCCACGAGATGGATCGCGCGGATCATCTATATCCCGAACCGGTTGCTTGGGGCATTCATACTGATCCTGGCGTTTGTGGGCGTCTTTTCGATCCGCAACTCGTTTACGGATGCGATGTTTGCCGCCGGTTTCGGCTATGTCGGATACATCCTGCGCCGCCTTGATTGGCCGCTTGTGCCTATCGTGCTAGGGCTCGTCCTTGGATCAATTATGATCGAAAAACTGACAGCCGGGTCTGGGCAGATCAAAACTGTGTTCGATCTGGTCAACCGGCCTGTGTCGGGCACCCTTTTTGTTGTCATTCTGATCGTGATCGGTGTCACGATTGTCTCAACCCTCCGTACGAAGAGGTTCGAACACTAACCCCAAAAGCATATAAACTCAGGGAGAGTACACATGAAAAAGCTTTTGACATCAGCGGCCTTTGCCTTGGCTGCGTTGACCACCCCGGCCTTGGCCGAATACCCCACGGGTCCGGTTCAGTTCATCGTCCCGTGGCCTCCGGGCGACTTTGAGGACATCCTGACGCGCATGATTGCCGCCGACATGGCCGAAGCCACCGGGCAACCCGCATCGGTTGTTAACCGCCCCGGTGGCGGGGACGGCCCGTTCCCCGGCGCGCTTGAGGTGCTGGAAGCCCCCAATGACGGCTCGGTCATCGGCTCGTTTGTGATTGGTGTTCCGATTGTAGGCCCCAAGATCGACATCGGCATTGAGGCGGACAGCTTTGTCCCCGTTGGCATTTTTCTGACCTACCCGTTCGTGTTGGCTGCGTCCGGCGACGCGCCCTATTCCAACATGGCGGAGCTGGCTGATTACGCAAAAGAAAATGACGTTGTGCTGGGTCACTTTGGTGCGGGTCTGACCCCCACTGCCGTGTCCATGGCAGCCGCCGTCAAGATGGGTTTCGAGTTCGCTGATGACAGTGCATTTGACCTGCTGGATTGCAACACGCTGTCCTCGGGCGATGCGGATGTGATCAACACGACCCTTGCGCTGATTGAACCCTGCCTGGGCGAGATCAATGTGCTGGGCAATATTGGCGAGGCCCCGATTGCCAAGCTTGACGGTGTCGAGACCATCGCCGCGCAATCGGGCGTCAACGATGTTGAACTGTGGAACGGTCTGTTTGTTACCAAGGGTACATCCCAGGAGGTGATTGACACCATCGCGGCCGTGGCCGCCAAAACGATGGCGTCGGACGCCGCGCAAGAGCTGATGGCCGAGACCGGGGCGGCTGTGTACTGGCAAGGTCAGGCAGAGGCGCAGGCGCGCATTGAAGCGGACCGCGCAAAGTCAGCAGAGATCAATGCGATTCTGGGACGCTGAGACGAATTGGGGCGGCCAGCCTGGCCGCCTCACCTCCACAACAAGAGATTTAAGATGAGCCGCTTGAACCTCGGCATTTTGCAAGTGAACCACGACCGCTCGGTCGAGGTTGGCGATACTTTTCCCGATGACGCACATCGATTTCGTGATCTTTTTGATGCGCAGGATCAACGGTTTAACTACCGCGTCTATATGACCATCGGCGGCGAAGTGCCCAAAGACGTAGATGAACAAGACGCGTATTTGATCACCGGCAGTCCGCTGAGTGTGCTGGACGATCTGCCTTTTCTGCCCGATCTGTACGATTTTATCCGCCGCTGCGATGCCGCAGGCAAGCCCCTCGTCGGGGCCTGTTTCGGGCATCAGGCGATCGCGGTCGCTTTGGGCGGGCAAGTCGGTAGACAGGTGTGGAACATTGGCGTTGACCACATAGATTTGCATCGCCCTTTGCCGTGGATGGACCCGCCATCGCTGGCCATCGACCTCTATCAATTTCACCACGATGCAGTCACGGATTTGCCAGACGGGTGCGAGGTCTATGCCTCATCCCCGCTGTGTGCTGTGGCGGGGTTCGCCAAGGGCAGCCATATCTTTACCACCCAAGCCCATCCGGAATTCACAGATGCGTTCATGCGTTGCGTGTTTGATGTCACCAAGCCCATCCTGACCGCGACAGAGGTCAGCGCGACCGAGGCGACATTGGGACGAGCCAGTGAAGGCGCACTGTTTGGGGAGTGGATGACCCGATTTTTTGGAGGCCGCCCGTGAAAAACCTGGCAGATCACGACAGCTTTGTGGATGGCGTTCCACACGATACATTTACGCAAATGCGAGCTCAAACACCGTTGCATTGGACAGAGGCGTATGGCGGGGATAAGGGCTTTTGGTCCCTCACGCGCTACGCCGATATCATGGCGGCGCAAAAAGACCCCACCACCTTTTCCAGTGCGCAAGGGATCCGGATCGAGGATCAGAGCCACGAGGAATATCTGGCACGCCGCACTTTTCAGGAAACGGACCCACCCGATCATTCCGCCACCCGGCGTGCGGTTAACCCTGCCTTTGCCAAACCAGTCGTGGCGCAGTTTGAGCCTGTCATTCGCGACCTTGCCCGTGACATCGTTGGTCAGGCGCTGGAACACGCTGAATTTGATGGCGTGGAGTTGATTGCCAAACGCTTGCCGATGCTGATG
>JBCCBC010000071.1:0-11559 GCA_039814435.1 Pseudomonadota bacterium | reverse complement strand
GAGGAATACCACGCCATCAAACCCGCATTTGCCGAGACTGGATCGCCCACATTGGCCGGTGGATTGAACATCGGCGCGCAACTGTTTTGGCAGTTTCAGGTCGATCCAACGCTCAAGGCCAGAACCCATCAAATCGTAACCTACCCGCAGTTTTGGGGTGCCCGGCTGACCGGGGTGACAGCCACCGATGTGACATCGCTTGGATGCCACACGGACCTGTGGAACCCGCAGGACGGGCGGGTGTCTTCCTTGGTTGCGGCCCTTGGCATCGCTGACACGCTGGCACCGGTGCGCAAGCCATCGGACGTGTTGGGCCCTGTTTTGCCACAGATCGCCCGCCAGACGGGCCTGGCCCCGACAACCCCCGTCTATTGCGGGATCCACGACTCCAATGCCTCCCTCCTACCGTATGTGCTGGGCAAGCGGCCGCCGTTCAGTGTGATCTCGACGGGGACATGGGTTATTGCCATGTCCATCGGCGGCAGGTCTGTTCAGCTTGATCCCAGCCTCGATACGTTGATCAACGTCACGGCCTTTGGCGACCCGGCCCTGTCAGCCCGGTTTATGGGTGGGCGGGAACACGACATTTCGACAGGGGGGCCATATCCGGATCCGAGCCCGGGTGATCTGGATCACGTTTTATCGCGCAAGATCATGCTGATGCCCGCCGTTGTCCCGGAAACCGGTCCGTTCAAAGGGCACGTGTCCGCCTGGATCGGGGATGAGCCCGCCATTGGCACCGGCGTGCGTGGTGCAGCCGTTGCGCTTTACCTTGCGCTGGTGACGTCAGAGTGTCTGGAAAACATCGGCCATGAGGGTGACGTCGTTGTCGAAGGCCCGTTTGCCAGCAATCAGCTGTACCTTGAAATGCTGGCTGTCGCGTCGGGCTCTGTGGTGAGTTGCGCAACCGGAACGACCGGAACAAGCGCGGGGGCGGCCCTGCTTGTCGAGGGTCCGGCAAACGCACCGCAGATGCATGAGCGTCTGGAGCCCGGCAACATTCAAAGAGCCGCGGCGCTGCGCGAATATGCGGCGGCTTGGCGGCAGATGGCGCGGCGCCCGCGGGGGTGAGGTGGGGTGCGATCCACACCTACCCGGCTGCGCGTTCCGCCCCTTCGGCAATGGCGGCGCGAAGCCGTTTTTCCAACGTGCGCTGCTTGCTTTCCGCGTGGTACTTCAGCCCAAACATGTCTTTGACATAGAACGTATCCACCACCTGCTCGCCATAGGTCGCAATCACCGCATTGGCGATGTAAACATTTGATCCCGCAAGTGTGCGCGTCAGGTCATGCAGCAGACCGGGGCGATCACGGGTGTCGACCTCGATGATCGTGTAGATGTCGGACCCGTCGTTATCAAAGGTGATGTGCGTTGGCACCCGAAAGGCCGTTTCGCGTTTCTTGATCTTGTCGCGATCGCGGATGGCGTCCGTTGTTACAACCTCGCCCGCAAGAGTGCGTTCGATCATTTTGCGCAGGCGCGGCAGGCGCGACACTTCAAAGGGGTTTCCGTCAGCATCCTGGATCCAGAACGCGTCTGTCACGAACCCGTCTTTGGTGGTGTAACTGCGCGCATCGACCACATTCGCCCCCACAAGCGCCAGCGCACCGGTGAGGCGCGCAAAGATGCCGGGGTGATCGGGCATCACGAAACAGGCCCGTGTTGCATCGCGGTCCTCGTCCGGGTGCAGATCCATCGCGATTTCGTTTTCACCGATGTCGCGCAGCAGCCGCGCGATCACCACATGCGCGGTGACATGCAGCCCTTGCCAATAGGGCGGATAATGCCGCGCTGTTTCGATTTGCAAGTCCTTGCGCGGCCAGTCGGCCAGTTCGGCGCGCAGCGCCTTTTTCGCCTCGTTCCCACGCCCTTCGCGCGTCAGCGCCTCCATCCCGTCCTCAAGCGCACGCTTGGTCTGGCGATACAGCGCGCGGATCAGCACAGCCTTCCAGTTGTTCCAGGTGTTGGGCCCCACACCCCGGATATCACAGACGGTCAGCACACACAGCAGGTCCAGCCGCTTGACCTCTTTCACGGCTTTGGCAAAGTCGCGCACCGTGCGCGGATCAGCGATATCGCGTTTTTGTGCCACGTCCGACATCAGCAGGTGGTAGCGCACCAGCCATTCGACCGTGTCGACCTCGTCCTGCTTGAGGCCCAGCCGCGGCGCGATCTTGCGCGCCATCTGGGCCCCGAGAATCGCGTGATCTTCGGGGCGGCCCTTGGCGATGTCATGCAGCAAAAGGGCGACGTAGATGACCTTGCGGTTCACCCCGCGTTGCAGGATCGAAGAGGCAACAGGCAGGTCCTCGACCAGCTCTTTCTTCTCGATCATGGCCAGTTGGGCGATGCACTGGATGATGTGCTCGTCCACCGTGTAAGAATGGTACATGTTGAACTGCATCATCGCGACGATGGGTTCAAATTCCGGGATGAAAGCCGGCAAAACGCCCAGTTCGTTCATCCGCCGCAAAGCCCGTTCGGGGTTACCGTGCTTGAGCAGCAGCCCAAGAAAGATCCGCTGCGCTTCGGCAGAATTGCGCAAATCATCGTCGATCAGCGACAGGTTCGATTTGATCAACCGCATCGCGTCAGGGTGGATCAGCATGCCCGTGCGCAGCGCCTCCTCAAAGATGTGCAGCAGGTTCAGTTTGTCCGCCAGAAACGTGGTATCGTCCACAATGGCGAGCCTGTTGTGGATCACCTCGTAACCCTCTTTGACACGCGGCTTGCGCTTGAACAGGCGTTCCAGCAGCGGTTCGGCCTTGAGATGCACCGCCTCAAGCTTGGTCAGAAAGATCCGGGTGAGGTCGCCCACTTCGGTGGCGTGCAGGAAATAGGCCTGCATGAACAGCTCCACACCACGCCGCCCGTCCTTGTCCTGATACCCCATCGCTTCAGCGACGGAGGCCTGCATGTCAAAGGTCAGCTGTTCCGTTGGGCGCCCCGTCAGCAGATGAAGATGGCAGCGGGTGGCCCACAGGAAATCCTCGGCCGCGACAAAGGCTTTGAACTCTTCCTGCGTGAACAGGCCCAGTGGGACCAGATCGGCTGCGTCCTGCACCATGTGGATGTACTTGCCGATCCAGAACAGGGATTGCAGATCGCGCAGTCCCCCTTTGCCCTCTTTGACATTGGGCTCAACAATATAGCGTTGCCCTTGCCGTTTGTGGCGGGCGTCCCGTTCGCTCAACTTGGCTTCGATAAAGGCGCGTTCGCTGCCCTTGAACAGGTCATTGCGCAGCCGGTTGTCCAGTTCGGTTGCAAGGGCGGCGTCACCAAAAAGGAACCTGTGTTCCAACATGGCAGTGCGGATCGTGAAATCCTCGCCCCCAAGGCGGACGCAGTCGCGCACCGTGCGGCTGGCATGGCCGACTTTCAGCTTCAGGTCCCACAGGATGTAAAGAGTCGCTTCGATCACGCTTTCGGCCCAGGGGGTGATTTTGTAGGGCGTCAGGAACAGCAGGTCGACGTCCGAGTAGGGGGCCATCTCGCCCCGCCCATAGCCCCCCACGGCCACCAGTGCCAACCGTTCGCCTTCGGTCGGGGTGGGGTTGGGATGCAGCAGATCGCGCGCCGTGCGCAGGGCCGCTTCGACCAGGCAGTCCGTCAGATAGCTGTAGGCCCGCGTGGTGGGGCGCGACAGGAAGGGCGAGGCGCGAAAACCGTCCGCGATCTGCGCCCGCCCGGCCTTTTGTGCGGCCTTGAGGTGGGCGACGATGGCGCTGCGTGCCTCGCCCTGGGGCGCTTTGCGCGCCTGTGCGAGTACCGCATCAAACCCCGGTCCATCAAAGATGTCCTCGGGCGCACAGATCAATGCGGGCGGATCACCGACAGGGGCACGCAGTGCGGATTGGGTCACGTGACGCTCCTGTTGGTGTCGCAGTCAAGCCGGATCAGAAGCCCGCGCCGCCAAAGCTGCGGGGTGCCGGGCTGACGATGGCCACCTGATTGTTCTGCACTGTTGCAACGGCAAGGCCACGCTCGTTGGTGCCATCGCCGCGCAGGCGGAAAATACCGGTGGCCCCCTGAAATCCCGACCCTTGGGTCAGGGCGGCTCCGGACAGCGCGTTGCCACTGCCCCGGCTGACAAGGGCGCCAACGGCTGCAATCCCGTCAAAGGCAAGGCCTGCCAGCGGGTGGGGCGCACCGCCATAGGCGGCTTGGTACTGCGCGCGAAATGCGGCCGCGCGGTTGGGATCGGGCAGGGCAAACCAGCCGCCCTGCACGCCAGGCAGGTCCAGGGTTTGCGGCGGGATATCCCACCGCGTCAGCCCGATGAACTGTGTGGATACCGGGGTTACCCCGGCTTCGGGCAACAGCTGCGTCAGCAGGGGCAGGCCAGCGGCGGGCGCGGCCGTCAGAAACACACTGTTGGCCCCCGAGCTGTCCACAGCGGCCTTGACCCGCGGCACAGCGGCAATCAGCCCCTGTTGGGACAGCGGATAGTCAACAGTGCCCGCCAGCGTCGCCCCGTTGCGCGCAATCGCCTGTTGGATCGCATTGCGCCCCAACTGCCCGGCAACATCCTGCGCATGAACCACAACAACCCGGTTGCGCCCTTGCGACGCGGCATGGCTCACCAATCTGTTGGCCGTGTTTTCAAAGGTAGAGCCGAGGACAAAAACGTTGCCCCCTGCGATGGTCGTGTTGTTGGAAAATGCCAAAACGTTCACATTGCGCGCAGCCACAGCGACACCGGCGGCATTGGCTGCTTCTGCGTATAGCGGGCCCAAGATGATCTGCGCGCCGTCATTGACGGCCTGGGCCGCTTGATTGGCGGCGGTTTGCGCGTTCCCGGCGGTGCCATAAACCCGCAGATCAATCTGAACCCCGTTCAGGTCACGCATGGCCAAACGGGCCGCGTTTTCAAGGTTTTGGGCCAGCAATTCGTCCCCGCCCTGGCCCGATCCGCGCGGGATCAGCAGTGCGACGGGCACCGGTTGGGATGCATCAATGCGGGGCCCGCTTGCGCCCCCTCCGCCAAGGCCACCAAGGGCCGCCGGATCACAGGCTGCCAGCGCCAACACGGCGACGGGCAGGATCGCACGGCGGGTCGCCTTGCGCAGAGACTTGAAAAACGCAAACATGATAACTGTCACTCCCAACACTTGGGGGCGTACCCTACGGCCGCCCATTCTTGTGGGGCGGATCATAAACGTCAGGAAAGGCGGGTCCAGCGTTGAATCATGTCAAAGTCGCTCTGACCCCCGGACTGTGGTTTGTGGGCGTGCCCATCGGTACGGCCCGGGATATCACCTTGCGTGCGCTTGATGTGCTGGCAAATGCGGATGTTCTGGTGGCCGAAGACACGCGGTCCCTGCGCAAACTGATGGATATTCACGCTGTGCCGCTCAACGGACGGCGGATCGAGGCGCTGCATGAACACTCCGGCCCCGGGACCGTGGACCGGCTGATCGCCAGGGCGCTTGAGGGCGCCAGCGTGGCTTATGCGTCCGAAGCGGGCATGCCGCTGATCGCGGATCCCGGATTTGAATTGGGGCGTGCGGCGGGGGTTGCAGGGGTTCCGGTCACCTGCGCGCCGGGCCCATCAGCAGTGCTGACGGCGCTGGTCGTGGGGGGGTTGCCCACGGACGCGTTTCACTTTGCAGGGTTCCTGCCCAATGCCCAGGCCGCGCGCAAACGGGCCCTGCAAGCTCTGGCCGGGGTGCAAGCGACGCTGGTTTTGTACGAATCGCCCAAACGGGTTGGCGCGTTGCTGCGCGATGCAGCCGCCGTGCTGGGGGGCGGGCGGCCAGCAACTGTGTGCCGTGAGTTGACCAAGAAGTTTGAGGAAAAGCGCAGCGACACGCTTGACGCACTGGCAGGCCACTATGCCGGTGCCAGTGTCAAAGGCGAGATTGTCGTCCTGATCGGGCGCCCAGAGGCCAAAACTGTTAACGAGATCGACATAGAATCGGCGCTAAGCTCTGCGCTGGACACTATGTCGGTTAAGGATGCAGCGGCATTTGTGGCCGAAACTCTGGGCGTGCCCAAGCGGCAAGTCTATCAACAGGCGCTTGATCTTTCGCGCCGCAACTAAGGCAGTTGGCATGACGCGCATCGTTCAGGGTGAATTTCAGGGTGGCTCTGCCGTCGCGCGGGCCCGCGCGGACCGCGGGCGCATATCCTACCTCGCGGGTCTTGCGGCAGAGGATGTCGTGATGCGCGACTACATTGGGCGCGGGTTCGGACTGCTGGACAGTCGCTGGCGCGGCAAACGCGGCGAAATTGATCTCGTGCTCAAGGACGGGGCCGGCGTCGTATTTGTCGAGGTCAAGAAAGCCCGTGATTTTGACAGCGCCATGTCGCGTGTGACTCCGGCGCAGGTGCGCCGGCTCTATGCCACGGGCGAAGAATACCTTGCCGGTTTGCCCAATGGCAGTTTGACGGATGTCCGTTTTGACGTCGCTTTGGTCAATGATGCCGGACAGGTTGACGTGGTTGAAAACGCATTCGGGCACGCATTTTAGCGGTGCGCTGACCAGCGTGCGCAGGCGCACAAGCCCAATGGCATTGCAAGGGCTCTCATGCTGGGCCATCTAGGGCAAGAACAATGCCGGAGATGCGCCATGAAGATCGCCTTTCAGATGGACCCGATCGGGGACGTTGATATCAATGCCGACAGCAGCTTTCGTCTGGCCGAAGAGGCGCAGGCGCGCGGCCATTCTCTGTTTTTCTACACGCCCGATCACCTCGCCTATCAAGAGGGGCGCATCACGGCGCGCGGACACGATCTGAGCGTCCAGCGGGTGCAGGGCGAACACGCCCAGCTGGGCCCCGAGCGCGACGTTGATTTGGCCGACTTTGACGTGGTGTGGCTGCGTCAGGATCCGCCCTTTGACATGCACTACATCACCTCCACCCATTTACTGGATCGCCTTGCCCCCGGAACTTTGGTGGTGAACGACCCGTTCTGGGTCCGCAACTACCCCGAAAAGCTGCTTGTCCTTGATTTCCCGGATTTGACCCCGCCCACGACGATTGCCCGCGATCTTGCCACGATCAAGGCGTTCAAAGCCAAGCATGGGGATGTGATCCTCAAGCCGCTTTATGGCAATGGCGGTGCGGGTGTGTTCCGGCTGGATGCCAACGACCGCAATCTGACCTCGCTCCATGAGCTGTTCGCCAGCTTTTCGCGCGAGCCCTTGATCGTGCAGAAGTTCTTGCCGGATGTCTCAAACGGCGACAAACGCGTGATCCTTGTCGACGGTGTGGCCGTCGGTGCGATCAACCGTGTACCGGCAAAGGGTGAGACCCGCTCGAACCTGCACGTCGGTGGTCGCCCTGAAAAGATCGGGTTGAGCGCGCGCGACCGCGAGATTTGCGACCGGATCGGCCCGCTGTTGCGCGACAAGGGTCAGGTTTTTGTGGGCATCGATGTGATTGGTGATTATCTGACCGAGATTAACGTGACCTCGCCCACAGGCATTCAAGAGCTTGAACGCTTTGACAGCGTCAACATCGCGGCCAAGATCTGGGAGGCGATCGAGGCCAAGCGGGCATGAGTTGGCAAGCGTCCCTCTTGAACCGGTGGCTGCGCTGGACGGAAAAGCCGTTCTTGACCAAGGCGCAAAGCGTCACTGTCTTGCGCCGCAGTTTCGAGATTAAGGCCCGCCTGTTTTTTCATGGCCCCCTTGGGCTGCGCCGTCGGTGGCGTGACCTGGCCGGAGCGCCTGCATTGTGTATCACGCCGCGTCGCGCTGGGCCCACACTGTTGTTTTTTCATGGCGGCGCGCATGTGTTTGGCAGCCCGCGCACGCAAAGTGCGATGCTTGCGGCCTTGGCCAAGCGCGCTGATGCGACTGCCGTTTTGCCTCAATACCCACTGGCACCAGAGCATCCGTTTCCGGCGGCCCTTGATCACTGCGTGGCGACGTATCGTGCCCTTTTGGCCGAGGGTGTTGATCCTGCAACAGTGATCGTGGGCGGTGACAGTGCGGGTGGCAATCTGGCCTTTGCCGTCCTTGCTGATCTGCTGGCTGCGGGCGATCCATTGCCTGCGGGCGTGTTTGGATTGTCGCCGTTGATGGATCTGGCCTTTACCGGCGACAGTTTCCTTGGAAATGCGGCGGCAGATGTTGTGCTGCCCGCAAGTCGGATTTGGGACACCGCCCTGGGCTACTTGAAAGGCCATCCGGCGGACGACCCGCGCGCCAGCCCGCTGCACGCGGATTTTACCGGCGCGCCGCCAGTGTGGCTGTCGGTTGGTGATACCGAGATTTTGCAGGATGACACATTGCGACTGGCGGACCGGCTGCGCGCGGCAGGCGTATCTGTTGCACTACAGCTTGAGCGTGATCTGCCCCATGTCTGGCCGATGTTTCACAATATTGTGCCAGAAGCGCGCACGACACTGGATCAGTTGGCCGCGTGGATCAAGGTTCAGACCGGTGCCAATGCTCCGACGCGGTAACTGACGGCTTCGGCGACATGGGGTTTGCGCACGCTGTCTGATCCATCCAGATCCGCGATTGTACGCGCCACCCGCAAGACGCGATGATAGCCCCGCGCGGACAGCCCGAACCGGTCGGCCACGCGGCTGAGCAGCGCGCGCCCGTCGTCATCGGGGCTGGCATATTCGTCGAGTGCCGCTCCGCTCAAATCCGCATTGCAGCGCGCACTGGTGTTTCCAAACCGTGCCGCCTGGACCGTTCGGGCGGTCGCCACACGGGCCGCCACATGCGCGGATGTGTCCCCGCCACCGGGCAGATCGAGGTCGGTGTAGCTGACCGGCGGCACATCTACACGTAGATCAAACCGATCCATCAACGGGCCCGAAATGCGGCCCATGTAGTCCTCACCGCACGCAGGTGCGCGCCCGCACGCGCGCGCTGCGTCTGACAAGTACCCGCATTTGCAGGGGTTCGCGGCGGCCACCAGCATGAACCGGCAAGGGTATTTCACGTGGTTGTTGGCGCGCGCGATCATCACTTCGCCCGTTTCGATGGGTTGGCGCAGGGTTTCCAGGACGGTGCGGGGGAATTCGGGAAATTCGTCCATCAACCACCCGCCATTGTGGGCCAGTGAGGCGTCACCCGGCTTGGCCCCGCGCCCGCCCCCGATGATGGCCGCCATGGATGCGGTGTGGTGGGGTTCGCGAAATGGGCGGTCCATCGAAATGCCCCCTGCGTCCAGCAACCCGGCCAGCGAGTGGATCATCGACGTCTCAAGTGCCTCCATCGCCGACAGGGGTGGCAGAATACCAGGCAGGCGAGAGGCCAGCATCGATTTGCCCGATCCAGGGGTGCCCACCATCAGAATGTGGTGGCGCCCGGCGGCGGCCACTTCAAGCGCGCGTTTGGCGCGTTCCTGTCCTTTGACATCGGCAAGATCCGGCAGGCCGGTGCCGCGCGCCACATATCCGGCTTTGGCCGGTTCCAACGGAACCTGCCCGGTGTAGTGGCGGATGACATCGCCCAGCGAGGCAGCGGCGATCACCTTGGTTGCATCGACCCAGGCGGCCTCCGAGCCCGACCCGGCAGGGCAAAGCAGCCCGCGATCCTGTTCTGCCGCAGCCATCGCCGCAGGCAATGCCCCCACCACAGGTACCAGTGTGCCATCCAGGGATAACTCACCCAGTGCGACAGTCCCCTCGACCGTGTCGTCGGGCAGGATGCCAAGGGCGGCCAGCAGGGCCAGCGCGATGGGCAGGTCGAAATGCGATCCTTCCTTGGGCAAATCGGCGGGTGACAGGTTGATCGTGATCCGTTTGGAGGGCAGCGCAATCGACATGGCCGTGAGTGCTGTGCGCACGCGGTCCCGCGCCTCTGACACGGCCTTGTCCGGTAAGCCAACGATCGAAAAGGCGGGCATACCGGGGGTTACAGCGCATTGTACTTCGACCTCGCGCGCCTCAACCCCTTGAAATGCCACCGTGTAGGCGCGTGCCACCATGTTCTCACCCTTTCGCTATGGTTAATGGCTAGAGGGGGGTGGTTTAGGATTGGTTAATGTCTGCCCGCGAGGTTGGAATTTGCATATTTTTGGAACAATGAAGCGTCAGCTGGGCCAATCTGTGGTGGCTGTGCCCATGTCATAGGGAAAGGGGTCATATGTGGTTTTCAGCCCGTCTGCCCGCCACGCCTTGAAGGCCGGATCCTTCAGGGTTGTCATGCAGTAGGCGTGCGCGGCGTCGCTGACCGGCAGGCCATATCCGATGATCCGCGCACAGACCGGCGCATAAAACGCATCCGCCAGTGAATACGCTCCAAACAGCCATGGCCCGTCCGTTTTGAATGTCGCTGCATGCGCCCAAAGGGTTTCCAGCCGCGCGAGGTCTGCCTTGACTGCGTCCGAGGGCACAAAGCCCACATTGACGTGTTGCAGTTGCATCGCGCAGTCGCCGCGCAGGGCGGAAAAGCCACCCACCATCTCGGCGCACAGCCACCGCGCTGTTGCGCGGGCACCGCTGTCGGTGGGCCACATCCCCGCGTCAGGGTGCGCTTCGGCCAGGGTTTCGGCCATGGCGAGGCTTTCGCCCACCACGATCCCGTCGGGTGTTGTCATGGCGGGGACGAGGCGCGCTGGCGCGAGGTGTTCCATGTCCGCAGCCATGGTCCCGCCGTACAGCCCGATCATGTGCACGTTATGTGCAATGTTGAATTTTTCCATCATCAGCCAGCCCCGCAAGGACCAGCTCGAAAATGTGCGATCGCCAATATAAAGGTCATATGTCATGACCGACAGGCTAGGCCGAACCGGTGCGCGCGCACCAACGCTGAATTGTGAGGGCTGCCATCACGGGCAGTGATTGATGACCTCACTGGTGCCTGTTTGGGGGTGCAGTGTGGTGACGGAAAGCGGCTCGATCTTGTGGGCTAACACGTCATAGGCGCTGATCCCCAGAACAGCCTGCACCTGGGTCAGGATGACACCGAAATGCGCGACAGCGATAATGTGGGCGTCCGGATGTGCCGCCTCGATCCGGCGCACAGCCATGGCGACGCGGCGTGCGGCGGCGTTCCAGCTTTCTCCGCCGGGGGGCATATGATCGCCCGGTTCCTCCCAATAGGCGCGGCTCAGCGTCGGGTGCCTGTCAGCCACTTGCGAAAAATGCACGCCGTCCCACGTGCCAAAGTGGAATTCGCGCAAAGCGGGGACGTGGGGCAGGCGGGTGCGTGTGCCCTGAATGGCGCTGGCCGTGTCGATAGAACGGGTCAGGTCGGACGAAACCACAAGGCCATTCTTCGGCAAGTGGTCAGACAGGCGTTGCACGGCATCCAGATCGGACAGATCAGCTGGAACATCGCGCCAGCCGGTAAACGTTTTCTGATGTGTCGGCCCGTGGCGCACCCAGTGCCAGGTGGTCATGGCGTGGATCCTTTCAGCGCTTGGGTGAGCCCTGCGATCACATATAGCGTTGTGTCGGATTGGGCGGCCAGTGCGATGTTGAGCCGCCCTTGCGCCTCGCGAAACCGTCGGGCGAGTGCGTTGTCCGGCACAATGCCGTGCCCAACCTCGTTCGAGACGACGACAACGGGGGCCGGGCAGGCTGACAGGGCGGCGATCAGATCGCTTTGTGCAGCCGCCAGATCAAGGTCATCCATCATCACGTTG
>JBCCBC010000098.1:0-9652 GCA_039814435.1 Pseudomonadota bacterium | reverse complement strand
GCTTATGCTGACCAAAAGGGTTTGTTTACTGTGCCCCCGGCGCAAGAACAAATGAATGACCCACACAAAGAAAACACCACACACGGTCCTGCAAGCATTCCCCATCAAACGCTAGAACCTCGTGAAGCTCAAATTTATTGTCCGAATATCCCAAAGGACCGCATTACGGTTATGCCGCTGCGGTCTGAAATTGAGGCTATAAACACGGAAAATGGTCTGTATGTACGCGCGCTGCCCACGGTAGAAAGTGCGAACATTGGCAGCTTTATGGAACATGACACGGGCACGTTGTTGAAACAATTGCCGACATATTCCCAAATACGGTATTGGGGTCCCGACGGAACGCAGGTTGAAGGGTGGGTTTTAACCTGTCACCTAACCTCTGCTGGCTGACCAAGCTTTTCTGTTCGTCATTCGCCCATCGAGGCGACATGTTTACTTCCGCTTGCGCGCTGGCCTTGGTTTTACCCGTGCTTCGACCATGTCGTAGACTTTGCCGACAATATCCTTGCCGGTTGCTTTTTCGATCCCCTCAAAGCCGGGGCTTGAGTTCACTTCGAGCACTTTTGGCCCCGCTTCGGAGCGCAGCAGATCGACGCCCGAGGTGCCCAACCCAAACGCCCGTGCGGCGCGCACGGCTGTGTCGCGTTCTTCGCGGCTGATGCGCACGGATTTGGCCGACCCGCCCCGGTGCAGGTTTGAGCGAAAGTCGCCCTCGGCCCCGGTGCGTTTCATGGAACCGACCACTTTGCCGTCAACGACGAGGCAGCGGATGTCTTCGCCTGCCGCCTCTTTGACGAAATCCTGCACAAGGAAGTTGGCGCGCAGGCCGCGAAAGGCGTCGATCACCGACTCGGCGGCTTTTTTCGTTTCGGCCAGCACGACCCCTTTGCCTTGGGTCGATTCCAGCAGTTTCACGATTACCGGCGCGCTGCCCACAAGGCCGAGGATGTTGGCTGTGTCATGGGGCGAGGCGGCAAAGGCGGTGGTGGGCATGCCGATCTTTTTGCCCGCAAGGATCTGGTGGGCATGCAGCTTGTCGCGGCTGGCGGTGATCCCGGCGCTGCCGTTCACGCAGTAGGTGCCCGTGGTTTCAAACTGTCGGATGACGGCCGTGCCATAGCTGGTCACCGACGCACCGATACGCGGGATCACCGCGTCATAGCGAGGCAGCCGTTTGCCGTCATAGTGCACTTCTGGGGCCATCGCGTTGATCGCCATATAGCAGCGTGTGGTGTTGATCACCTCGACCGTGTGGCCGCGTGCTTCGCCCACTTCGACCAAACGGCGCGTGGAATAGTTGTCTTCGCGGCTGAGAACAGCGATCCGCAGCGAACGGGACGGGGCGGCCTTGCGCATGGAGGAGGAGTGGTAGACCTCGTAATTAAGGTCCGGTTGCAGCCGTTTTTCCGAGGCGGTGATCGAGATGTGATCCTGCAACGCCTGGCGGCCCAGCAACATCCGCGATGTCATGGAGGAGCGGTCGGTCAGTGTCACCTCGATGGGCCAGGTTTGTCCCGCCACTTCCAGTGAGGTTTCGATGACATAGCGCAGCTCTGCCTCGCCATTGGATGATGTCACTTCGCGCCGGTCCAGAATAGGGGCTGAACAGGTGATCGAGACGTGATCCTGACCTGAGATGGGAAAGACGTTGAACCGGACTTTGGGTGTTTTGGCGGGGCCGAACACTTCGATGTCGTGGGCGTGCAGGGCGGATGTGCGCGCGCCGGTGTCGATCTTGGCCTTGAGCGCGGGCAGGCCGAGGGTGGGCAGGGCGACCCATTCCTCCCAGCCGAAATTCAACATGTCCATGTGCGGTCTCCTGCCTGCGCTGTTGGTGTCACCCTAGCAAGGTCACAAGCCGGTCACAACGCAGACGGCCCCGCAGGCCTGTGTGAAGAGGTCAGCGGGGGTTGCCACGTGCGGACTGGGGCGAATTGGGCCGATCAGAACAGGAAGGTGTTTCCGGACTCGTCGTAGTACTGCGTGTCCGTCACGTTGCCTTTTGGATCGTAGAACACCCGTTCGATATGCCAGGCTTCGTCCCCGGAATTGTCGTAGGTCGTGACATCCAGCAGTTTGTCCCCAGCATAATTGCTGACGACAAAGTCGCCGTCATCACGGGTTTCGTTGAGCTGTGCACGCTTGCCGTTCACGTCATAGATGGTTTCGCGGCTGTACCATTCGAACGTGTCTGCATCGCCGTCGATTTCGGTGCGCGTGGCGCGTACGCCGTCGTTCCATGTGATGGCGAGGCTGGAGTTGTCGTCATCGATGATGGTGCGCGACGTGAGTTTACCGCTGTCCACGTCATAGGTCATCGTCTTTGTGTCCCACGCTTTTTTGTCACCGCCGTCGGTGATCTTGCGCTGGATGGTTTCACCGCTTGCCGCATCATACGTAAAGCTGTCGATGCGCCCGTTATCGAGCACTTTTTCGATGCCGGTCTTGATCTTGCCCGTATCGTCATAGAGCGTTGTGTAGGACGCCCATTTTTCCGCGCCGCCATCGTCGTATTCGGTGCGCGATGTGCGCACGCCGCTGTCCACATCATAGCCTTCGACAAGGCGCGAGCCGTCGTCAAACAGCGTCGTGCGGGCTGTTTTTGCGCCTTCCCAGTTCCATTCAACCGTGCGTGAGGACCAGTTGGCGCTGTTGGCGTCGGTGTCTGTGACTGTCTGGCTGACCCTCTGCAACGCCTCAAACAGTTCGGTGTTCACCGATCCGCTGTCCATTGTCGTTATACGGGACACGAGGAAACCGCCGGCGTTGTGCGCTTCTTGGATGCTTGACCAGCCTTTGGTGCCGTCCACGTCATAGGTCACTGTTGTGACCAAGGTTGGGGGTGCAAGTGTCATGTCGTTGCCTGTCTTGTTGCCTGTCTCGACTGCGCTTGTTTTGGCGCGGGGTGGGGTGGCACACGGTTTGATCGCGTCGCCGGATTAAGGCTTTGTTAACCATGGGAATGCGGCAGGAAACGGGCGCGGGCAGAGCGACTGTTGGGCAATTGAGGGGTAATTCCGGGTTTTCTGCGCGATTGTTTCCGAAATCGCTGCCCTCTTGGCATTTGGCGGCACGCGCGGCATGAGGGGCCCATGAGCACCTTTTCCTTTGACCTTGCCGCCACGGATGGCCGCGCCCGTACGGGCACGATCCGCACACCGCGTGGTGATATCCGCACGCCTGCCTTTATGCCCGTGGGCACCGCTGCCACCGTCAAGGCGATGTTGCCGGGATCGGTGCGCGACACTGGCGCCGACATTTTGCTGGGCAATACTTATCACTTGATGCTGCGTCCGACGGCAGAGCGCGTTGACCGTCTTGGTGGGCTGCACGCTTTTATGAACTGGGATCGCCCCATACTGACGGACTCGGGTGGATTTCAGGTGATGAGCCTGGCGTCGTTGCGCAAGCTGACCGAAGAAGGCGTTACCTTCAAATCCCACATTGACGGATCAAAGCACCATTTGACCCCGGAACGTTCGATGGAGATCCAGCGTTTGCTCGGCTCTGACATTGTGATGTGTTTTGATGAGTGCCCCAGCCTGCCTGCGGATCGGGATCGCATTGCACAAAGCATGGAGCTGTCGATGCGGTGGGCCGCCCGCTCGCGCGTTGCGTTTGGGGATCGCCCGGGCCACGCGCTGTTTGGCATTCAACAGGGTGGACTGGAAGAAGACTTGCGCGGTCAAAGTGCCGATGCCCTGCGTGAGATTGGATTTGAGGGCTATGCGGTTGGAGGCCTTGCCGTGGGCGAGGGGCAGGAGGCGATGTTTGGCTGTCTGGACTATGCCCCCGAGCAGTTGCCCCGTGACAAGCCACGCTATCTGATGGGGGTGGGCAAGCCGGACGACATTGTCGGTGCCGTTGCGCGCGGGATTGATATGATGGACTGCGTTTTGCCCTCACGCTCTGGGCGTACGGGGCAGGTGTTTACCCGGCGCGGTGTTCTCAACATCAAGAATGCGCGCCACATGGATGATCCGCGCCCGCTGGACGAGGCCTGCGGGTGTCCGGCCTGTCGCGGTTATTCGCGCGCATATCTTCATCACGTGTTTCGCAGCCAAGAGATCATATCGTCCATGTTGCTGACCTGGCATAACCTGCAGTTCTATCAGGATTTGATGGCTGGCATGCGTTCGGCCATCGCGCAGGGCACCTTTGACGCCTGGCAGGCAGCCTTTCATGCGGATCGCGCCGAGGGCGATATCGAGCCGCTTTGATCAAAGGTCAGGAATACCTCCATCGCGCTGTTCCAAGTGGTGTCCTATATCAAGGGTGTTCACACGCCCTGGGGAGGGACCGCCATGCAGTTTGCAGTATTTTCGATGGCCTGGTTTGCCGTATCAGTCTTGGCGGTCCTGACTCTGGTGTGATCTTTGGGGAAAAGGGCGCGCAAACCCTCGCGTGTTTCACCCACCATTTAGGCGATCCTCGCAGTGTCAGCCGTTTCGCAAAATCTTGTCCAGCAACGTCACCACCCATGGGCGGGGGCGGATCACAAAGCTGTAGCGCGCGCGTTTGCGCCGCTTGGCTTGGGTCGTGACCTTGGCGGGGGGTGGATTGTCCCCCACGATCTGCGCGCCCACGTCGATCAGGCGTGCCAGCGTGTCTGCTGAGACTGCTGTGGGTGGTGTCCAGGGTGTGGCCCGAATGCGGTCGCGTATCGTGTCGAGGTCCGGGGCGTATCCCCGGTCGGCGCAAAAGGCAGCACTTGTTGCCTCGAACGCATCGAGCAACGCGATTTGATCTGCTGGCGCCAACAGCGCGTCTGACCCAGCCCCGTGTCGACTGGGGTCTGCAAAATAGGCCTGCATCAGTTTCTGCCGCCGCATCTGGCTGGCCACAACCGTGTTGATCAGTTGCAACAGGTGGATGCTGTCGCGATCAGGTGTTGCATAGCGGGGCAACTCCAGCTCGGCTGTATCTGGCGCAATGCCGGCAAGCGCGCAGAACGCCGGCCACAGACCTTGCCGGTGTTTGATCTGGTCGAAGTCGCCCAGTATCACGGCCCGCCCGGCGTGCTGTTCGAAGGGCGCAAAGAGGGCTGCGGCATTGGTCAGGGCGTCGCCGTGATCGATCATCGTTTCCTGGATCGTGCGCGCGCCGCCAGGGTGCGCCGACGTTACCCATTCGGCGTAAAATGCCTGTGCGTAGTCATGCGGTGCCCGCACCATTGCGATCACGTCGATCTGAGAAAAGCCGCCAAGCTGGTCAAACAGCCGCTCGATCAATGCGTCGCGGTCTGGGGCCGTCGGAAAGCCGAGGTTTTCGGCTGAAACAATCACGGTGCGTGCCGGATGTGCGTCAACCTCGGCGTGGAAGGCCGCCCAGAGCGCCTGGTCGTTCTGGCGCAGGGCGCGCACCAGTCCTTGATGCCCCGACAGTGCGCCGGGCCGCCCTGGCACGTCGTCGTCAAACCCGGTTTGGGGCACCAGCACACCCGCGCGTCTGAGGGCTGCACCGTGGTGGCGCAGGTGGTGCTGGATGAATGTGGTACCGGTTTTGTGTAGCCCGATATGGAGCACGAGCCGTTTGTGTTTGTGTTGATGCGCTTGTGTTGCGCGGGCAGGGGCGGGCGCGCGGCTTTGCATGATCTGTTGAGCGTCCTCGAACGCGCCGCTGCGCCAAGCCTTGTGCAGGGCAAAGAAGTCGGCCCGCGAAATCAGCCCATGCCGGGTTTGCATGCCAACGCGGCTGGTGGCCGCCACCATTGCGTCGTCAAAGATGTCGTGCCCGAAGCTGTCATTGCCCAGCAGTGTCGCGATGCGTTGACCCATGTCGGCATAGTCCGGATCGCGCGCAGCTAGAGGGGCAAGGATATCCATATCCCAGATCAGCCGCGAGATGGTATTGAACAGTTCTCGTTTCAGATACCGCGGGGCAAGATCGTGTTCCGCGCTGGCCGCGCGCATATGATCCATGCACTTTTCCAGCAACTGGACTTGTAGCAGGTGCGTCCAAGGAGTGGTTGCCGCCGAAGAAATCGAGTTCGCTCGCCGCCGCCAGACCCGCACGGCGCGTCCCAGAAATGCAACCTTGCGCGCGGCAGTGACGGCGTTGAGCACGAACAGCCGGTCTTCGAACTTGCGCTGGGCGGGGTCAAACCAGAGGTCGTTTTTGTCCAGAAAGTCGGCGCGGTAGAGGCTGGACCATGAAGAGACGATGAACTGCGCCTCTTGTGCGGCCATCCGCCCGGTGACCAACCGCTGTGTCATGTGCAGTGTCGCGTCGCGGCGAAGGAGAGCCGTGTGCACCGAGCTTTCGGCCCCGAGGTAACAGGCGGCATGGGTGATGTCGGCCCCAGTTTCGCGTGCATAGTCGAGCTGCGCCGCCAAGCCTCCAAAGGTAAAATAGTCATCCGCGTCCAGAAACCCGACCCACGGGTTGTTGGCAGCCGCAATCCCGGTGTTGCGCGCCGCCGAGAGCCCGCGATTTTCGCTGTGATGGATGATGCGCACATCAAAACCGTCCGTCAGTTCCAGCAGATCCGCGTTCGAGAATTGGGCCGGGTTGTCGTTGATCACGATCAACTCAAGCCGGTCGATCCCCTGATTTCGTATGGATCGCAGGGCGCTGCGCAAAAAGGCGGTTTCGTTGTAGAAGGTAACAATCAGGCTTAGCATGGTATGGCCTGTTGGGCCGGATCACATGCTGACAGGGTCAGTTTCCGCTTGTTCTGCTTGTTCTGGGGCGTCGTCTTCATCCAGCGCGTCGGCGACGGGCAGAGGATCCATTTGAGGCTCTGGCTCAGGAGATGCTGGCGTGTTTTCGTCTTCATCATCATCGCTGCCGACGGTGAAGGAGGCCAACAGGCCAGATGCCAGAAGTAAGAGTGCAAACGGCCCCACACGGACTCCAAATACTCAGATCGCTACAAATTCAAGTTAACATTACGCGAAATGCGCAAACTTTTGAAAGTGATTCCTCGTCTCTGCTTGCAAGAAAAGGTGATTTTTCGTGGTTAATAAATCGTAAAGATATCAAGTGTATAGCGTAGGCTGTTGATTGTTTCCAATCTGGAAACCTGAGCGGTACGAGATTTGCCGCCCCATGATGGCGTCGCGCGCGCTTGTGTCCCGTCCCATCCGCGCGCGCACCATACGCCGCGGCACACGATCACAGGGGGGGCTGACTGGTCCAACATATAGCGGTGAAATGCGCGTCGCACACGACAATTGGTGTCAAAAAAGTGTGGACAGTTTACCAGATGCCATTGCACCCTTGCCAACTGCGCGTCAGGATACACCTTGAAACGCAAGGGCTGTGCACACAGATCAAGCAGTCTTGATACACGGAAGCGGCACATGGGTTGCCACAGATGGGACCCCGCCGCTTTGCCAATGATAAGGAAATAAAGAGCATGCAAGAGCCCCTTAACGCCTCTTACCCTGTGCTGCCGCTGCGCGATATCGTGGTATTCCCACATATGATTGTGCCGCTGTTTGTGGGTCGCGACAAATCCGTCCGCGCACTGGAAGAAGTGATGGCAGATGACAAACAGATCTTGTTGTCGAGCCAAGTTGACCCGTCAGTGGACGACCCGGAATCGTCCGGTATCTTCAAGGCCGGTGTCCTGGCCAACGTTTTGCAACTGCTGAAACTGCCCGACGGCACCGTCAAGGTACTGGTTGAGGGGCAGGCGCGCGTGCGCATCACCGAATACCTTGAAAACGACAACTTCTTTGAGGCCCGCGCCGAGTATCTGACCGAGATGCCGGGTGACATGGCCACCACCGAGGCGTTGTTGCGCTCGGTTGGGGAAGAATTTGAACGCTATGCCAAGGTGAAAAAGAACATCCCCGAAGAGGCGCTGGCCGCTGTGGGTGAAACGACAGAGCCTGCCAAGCTGGCCGATCTTGTCGCTGGTCATCTGGGCATCGAAGTGGATCAAAAGCAGGACCTGCTTGAGACGCTGAGCGTGAGCGAGCGGCTTGAAAAGGTCTATGGCCTGATGCAGGGCGAATTGTCTGTCCTGCAGGTCGAGAAAAAGATCAAAACCCGCGTGAAATCTCAGATGGAGCGGACGCAGCGGGAATATTACCTGAACGAACAGATGAAGGCGATCCAGCACGAGTTGGGCGACGGCGAGGACGGCAAGAACGAAGTGGCCGAGCTGGAAGCCAAGATTGCTGAGACCAAGCTGAGCAAAGAGGCCCGCGAAAAGGCGGATGCCGAGTTGAAAAAGCTGAAGAACATGTCGCCGATGTCGGCCGAGGCCACAGTTGTGCGCAACTATCTCGATTGGATGCTGTCGATCCCGTGGGGCGTGAAATCCCGCGTGAAAAAGGACCTGGGCCGCGCGGAACGGATTCTCGACAACGACCACTACGGCCTTGAAAAGGTGAAAGAACGCATTGTCGAGTATTTGGCTGTGCAGCAACGGTCGAAAAAGATGAAAGGCCCGATCATGTGCTTGGTCGGCCCTCCCGGCGTGGGCAAAACTTCGCTTGGGAAATCTGTGGCCAAGGCGACGGGGCGTGAGTTCATCCGCATTTCGCTTGGCGGTGTGCGCGACGAATCCGAAATTCGTGGGCACCGTCGGACCTATATCGGGTCAATGCCGGGCAAGATTATTCAGGCACTGAAAAAGGCGAAAACGACCAATCCGCTGATCTTGCTCGATGAAATCGACAAGATGGGGCAGGATTTCCGGGGTGACCCGGCGTCTGCCATGTTGGAAGTGCTGGATCCCGAACAGAACGGCACGTTTGTCGATCACTATCTTGAGGTCGAATACGACCTGTCCAACGTGATGTTCCTGACCACGTCCAACAGCTACAACATGCCGGGGCCTCTGCTGGACCGGATGGAGATCATTCCGCTGGCGGGGTATACCGAGGACGAAAAGGCCGAGATTGCCAAGCAGCACTTGATTGCCAAGCAGGTGAAGAACCACGGTTTGAAAAAGTCCGAGTTCGAACTGACCGACGAAGGGTTGAGCGACATTATCCGGTACTACACCCGCGAGGCTGGTGTGCGGAACCTGGAACGTGAGATCGCCAAGGTGGCGCGTAAATCGCTGACAAAGATCGTGAAGAAAGAGGTTGAAGAGGTGGTTGTAACCGCCGAAAATCTCGACGATTTTCTGGGTGTGCGCAAGCATCGCTATGGTTTGGCTGAACAGGCAGACCAGGTCGGTGTTGTGACCGGCTTGGCGTGGACATCCGTAGGGGGTGATCTGCTGCATATCGAGGCGCTAAAACTGCCCGGCAAAGGGCGGATGAAGACCACAGGCAAGCTGGGCGATGTGATGAAGGAGTCCATCGATGCGGCTGCCAGCTATGTTCGCTCGATCAGCCCAAACATTGGGGTAAAGCCGCCGCAATTTGATCGTATGGACATCCACGTTCACGTGCCCGACGGCGCAACGCCCAAGGATGGCCCGAGTGCGGGTCTGGCCATGGTGACGTCAATTGTGTCGGTTCTGACGGGCATTCCGGTGCGCAAGGACATCGCCATGACCGGCGAGGTTTCCTTGCGCGGCAATGCAATGCCAATCGGTGGTCTGAAAGAGAAGTTGCTGGCGGCCCTGCGTGGTGGGATCAAGACGGTGCTCATTCCCGAGGAAAACGAAAAAGATCTGGCCGACATTCCTGACAACGTGAAGGAAGGGTTGAACATTATCCCTGTGACGCATGTGCGCGAAGTT
>JBCCBC010000114.1:0-8697 GCA_039814435.1 Pseudomonadota bacterium | reverse complement strand
GCGTCGAACCGTTCCGTCAGATCAAGCGAATCCAACAGTTGGCGGGCCAAGCTTTCGCCTCGCTCAGGATGCCCAACCAGCCAAAGGGATAGACCTTTTCGTATTCGCGGCGCACGTCTAGCGGGATGGTCTGGCGGCTGACCCCGTGAAACCCGTCGCACCCCGCCACGAAATCACAGCTGATGCGCCGATCCGCGCCTGCAACGGTGTAACTCACACTGGGCTGACCTGTGTCAGCGCCATGTATAGCGACATCTTCGACATTGAATTCAATCGCGCCGCCCGCCTGCTCGCGCGCGGCGTAGAGATCACGCGTCACCTCCGTCTGGCCATATACCATCACCGGGGTGCCCGTGTGTTCGGTGAAATTAATGCGAAACATCTCATCGCCGTAAGAAATAAGTGTGCCATCATGGGTGAAACCCTCGGCATGCATCCGCTCCGCACACCCCGCTTCTTCCATCAGGCGCACCAGGCCCTGTTCCAGCACGCCCGCGCGGATCCGGCCCAGCACATACGCCTTGGTCTTGCGCTCCAACACCACCGAAGAGATGCCGCGCACATGTAGCAATTGCGACAACAGCAATCCCGAAGGCCCGCCCCCGATAATAACGACCTGTGTGTGCAACTGCCCCTCCCAAAGCCTGTATGGTTTGAATTACACTCTCTTTTAAGCCATAAAAAACGAAAAACCGGCAAGCATACATTCCAAAATGGACATCAAACGCCTCCGTCAGATCAAATTGCGCCACCTCGCCGCCTTTGTCGAGATTGTGCAGCACGGCTCTCTCAAAACGGCGGCGGACCGGGTGCACCTGTCGCAATCGGCCATCTCCAAGTCCCTCAAGGATCTCGAACGCATTCTGGGTGTGCGGTTGCTGCACCGTGATCGCAGCGGCATCGCCCTGACCCGCGAGGGAGCCGTGTTCCGCCAATTTGCCGAACAGGGTCTGGCCGCGCTTGCCCATGGGCTTGCCAGCCTCGAGGCGATCTCGTCCGGGCGCACCACACCGCTGCGCATCGGCTCGCTGCCCAGCGTGGCGGCGGACCTGCTGCCGGACGTGATCCTGCACTTTTCCAAATTGTCCCCCACCACGCCTGTGCATGTAGAGGACGGGCGCATTGACACGATGCTGGATCGGCTGCGTGGTGGTGATCTGGATCTTGTGGTCGGGCGCTTGTCGCAGCCCGAAACGATGACAGGCCTGTCCTTTACCCAGCTCTACGCCGAACAGGTCGTGTTTGTGGTGGCCGCAGATCACCCATTGGTCGGCAACAGCGATTTGCCGACCATCGCAACCGCGCCAGCCCTTTATCCGCCCGCCGGGGCCGCAATTCGGTCTGCGGTGGACAGGTTCCTGATCTCGCACGGGATTGGTGACTGGCCCAACCGACTTGAAACCGTGTCAGGCGCATTTGGGCGATCAATGACACTGGGCCCATTGCGCCCTGTCTGGATTATCTCGCGCGGTGTGGTGGCACGGGATATCGACGCGGGGCGGTTGGTGGCCCTGCCCATTGACACAACGGCGATGGCTGGTCCGGTCGGGGTGATGGCGCGGTCCGAAGAAGACCCGATGCCCCATATCCGGCTGTTTCGCCAATCCTTGATCGCTGTGTGCGACGTCCGGCTAGCCGGGGCCTGACCCATCCTAGCGATTGGCGCGCCCCGACAGGTCATACCCGACCGGCAACAACGTCATCAGCCAATCCACAAAAAGTGGGCCGAACGCATCCAATCGGCTGATCCGGTCATCCGTATCTATCATCCAATAGGGCGCATCGGCTGACCCCGTCTTGGCCATATCCGGAAACAGGTAAGCGCACCCGACATAGCCATGCTCTTGCGTGCGAATGACCCAGGCGAACGACCGGTGCGACGTAAACTCGCGGTGATGCCAATGCAGATCGGTTTCATCCTCGGCCCGCGTCAGCCCCTCGGGCCAGTCCGGACCAAACAGGCCCTGAAGGACAGTGGCAGACGACATGACGGCCTCGTAATCCGCATCCAGATCCTGCGCAGTCAGCATATCCAGATGGAACGGGCCCAACACATGGCTTTGCGGCACGGCAACATCCACAAAATCCGGGTGCGGGGTCATTCTGCGGCCGTCTTTGCCACCCGCTTGAACGGGTTTTCCTCGGGGACTTCGTAATCCGGCACCAGTTCGCCTTTGGCATGCGCGTCTGCCATGTAGCGAAAGGCATTCACCGACATGCGCATCAAATGCTCCCCTGCCTTGATGGGGGGATATTTTGCGATTGTTTCGGGCGTGCGGAACTTCTCAAGCGGTTCGACCACGGCGTGATAGTCGAGGCCAAAGAACAGCGGGAATGAATACCGCTCGTGGCCAATATTGTTGACGCGATGTTGGGTGGATTTGAACTGCCCCCCCGACCAGGTTTCGAATATGTCGCCAATGTTGACAATAAAGCATCCCGGAATCGGCGGGGCCTCGATCCAGACATCGTCGGCGTTCATCACCTGCAGGCCGGGCGCGCCCTGCAACAGGATTGTAAAGCACTCGAAATCAGAATGAGCATCGATGCCCACCACATCCTTGGTCGCCTCCATGTCGTTCTCGATATAGCGCAGCATGCGCAGCTGGGACGTGGGGCACGTGATATGCCGGGTCAATTCCGACGGGTCCACATCCAACTCAAGGGCGAGTGCATCGATCAGGGTCAGACCCAGGCCAAAGATAGCGTCATAATAGGTCGATACGGTGTCCTTCCAGCCCGGAATGTCAGGCCAGATGTTGGGCCCTGTCATGCGCCAGTCCGCCAAGTAATCCGGGTGGTCTGCGGGTGCTTCAAACGACATGTCCCACGCTTCGTTGAAATTGATGCGCTTGGGAAAGGACGATCCATTTTCTTCCAGCGGAACATAGCCGCGGTGGTGCGTGGTAAATCCGGACCAATACTTCATCTTGAAGCTGCGGGGCTTTTCATGGAACGTTTTTGAGGCTGCAAACATATCCGCGATCAGGTCCGCGTCCACACCGTGATTGGTAATGTAAAAGAAACCTGACGTGCGCGCCGCCTCGCCAAGGGCCGCGGCCACGCGTGCCTTGGCGCCGTTATCACCCGTCCTCAACCCGCCCAGATCGATCACCGGCAGGCTTGCTTCTTCGATTGTCAGGGCCTTGATCTGTGCATCTTCACGGTCGCTCATTTGGCGTTCTCCCACATGGTCGCGTCAGTGTTCAGCCAGCCTTGCCCCGCAAACAAGCGACTTATAACGATATGCGAATTTCTGGCCGGTATGCCCGAAAACCGGACGCAGCCCGCAATTCAACGGTGGTTTTTTAGGCATATGCTGAAAATTCAGGGATGTGTTTGCAGATTGATTGACTCGTCTACCACCTGCTTTGTCCACTTTGGCCAATTGCCGCGCAGTGCATTCCGACGGCATGCAACGCGCCAACCAAAGGGCCCACCGATTGGCCCGAACAACAGGGAAGTACCATGACGAATATCAACCGACGCACGCTTTTGAAATCCACTGCCAGCGCGGGCGGCCTGGCCCTCGCTGGGAGTGTCATCGGGACACCACTGATCGCGCAGACCCGCAGCCTCAAGGTCGGATCCTATGGCGGCTATTTTGAGGACAGCTTCAAATCCTTCGTCTACCCGGCCTTTACCGAGGCCACAGGCATCGAAATCGAAAGCGTCACACAGCCGAATTCCTCGGACTGGCTTGTGACGATGCAGCAGGCAACGGCGGCAGGTACAGTGCCTGCGGACGTGTCGCTGTATGCCCGTGACGCGCTGATCAAGGCATCGCGCATCGGTGGCATGCTGGAACCGCTTGATCCCAAGAACATGGCGAACTCGGGCAACCTGGACGACTACTTTGTCTACACAGACGCCACAGGCATCATCGGCGTGGGCGCGATGTCGTGGTTCTCGTCCATGGTGATCAACCCCGAGGTCGTGACCACGCCGCCCACCAGCTGGGCCGAATTCTGGGACAGCGGCCAGTTCGAGGCGAGCCTGGGCCTGTCCAAACTCCACAACTCAAACCTGCTTGATATCGTCGCCGCCACCTTCTTTGAGGGCGAAGCGACGTTTGCCACGAACGACGGCATTGTCGCGTTGGTCGAAAAGGCGAGCGAACTCAAGGCCAACACCGCCCTGTGGTGGTCTGCCGAAAGCCAGATGGAACAGGCGATGAAAAACGGCGACGTGATCGGTGGCATGTATTACCACGACGTGTCGCAGTTAATGGCCGCCGACGGCTTTGCCATAGCGTCCCTCTTCCCCAAAGAAGGCAACCCACAAGGGTACGGATCGTGGTGCTTGTCCACTCTGTCCGACAAAAAAGCCGAAGCCGAAGAATTCATCAACTTCTCTTCCGATCCCGCCACCCAAGCCCTGATGTCGCGCAAAATCGGGACGGCGCCGCTGGTCGACAAATCCAAAACGGACCTGACAGAGGAAGAGTTCGCCTTTGTCTCTGGCACGCCAGCAATCCAACCGGCGTACGAGGCCTATCTCGACAACGAGACGTTCATCAAGGAAACCTGGGACACAATGCTCGGGACTTCTTGATCACGATGCGTGATCTGGTTCTCAGCGGTATTCGCAAGGATTACGGAAAGGTCCGCGCCGTCACCGGCGTGGACCTGTCCTTTGCCCACGGTGAATTGACCGCCCTTCTGGGCCCATCGGGCTGCGGCAAGACCACACTGCTGCGTATGGTCGCCGGGCTCGAAGACCCGACCGGCGGCCAGATCATGCTCGGGGATACGGATTTGACCGAAGTGCCCGCATACAAACGAAAATTTGGCATGGTGTTTCAGAACTTTGCCCTGTTTCCCCATCTGAACGTGCGCGAAAACGTCTGTTACGCCCTCACAATCGATGGCGTGCCCAAGGCCGATGCACATGCCAAAGCGGGCCAGTTACTGGACCTTGTACAGCTCAGCGCCTTTGCGGATCGCCGCATCGGGGCGCTCTCGGGTGGGCAACGTCAACGGGTCGCGATTGCCCGCGCGCTGGCGCAAGAACCCGAGATTTTCCTTCTGGACGAACCGATGTCGGCGCTCGACGCCAACCTGCGCGAGGCAATGCAGGTAGAACTGCGCCTGCTGCAGCAACGGCTTGGAATCACAACAATCGTCGTCACCCATGACCAGCGCGAAGCAATGACAATGGCCGACAAGATCGTGGTCATGTCCAACGGGCGCGTCGAACAATTCGGCCCCCCGCAAGATATCTATCACAAGCCTCAGAACGCCTTTGTCGCCGACTTTATCGGGCGCGCGAACTTTTTTGACGCCACGCTTAAAGGGGGCAAAATTGTCGCCGGAGGGATGACACTGGACGCAGGGCCGCTGAACTTTGCCGAAAACAGCACGCTGCGGATCGCGATCCGCCCGGAAAAAGTCTGGCTCGAAGACGCATTGCCCGATGGCAACCGGATCCCGGCCAGCGTGACGTTTGTGCGCGATATCGGTGCCACGCGCGACATTCACCTGTCGACCCCTTTGGGGCAGATCATCGTGGAATACGCGATTGGTGAAAACGCCAGCGTGATCAGCGTCGGTGACACGGTCGAGGTGCATTTGCCCCCCGCAGCTCTCTATGTCTATCCCGGCACTGATACTGCGCTGCACGCCGCATGAGCGTTGCAGACATACCCGCACGTGTTTCGGCCACGCCGTCCATTGCACCACCTCGTGCCGTTCCGGTACGCGCCATCGTGCTTTGGGCGCTTGTCCTGACATTTTGCGTGGCGCCGTTCGTATTGGTGCTCGCCATTTCGTTTGGGCAAAAGATCGAAGGAGCCGCATGGGAATGGTCGATGACCGGGGCCAACTACCTGCGGTTTTTCGTCGGCGCGGACTGGCCTGAAACGACGACCACGCTCTACCTCAACCGGCTCTATTACTCGCTCCACTATGCTGTGATCGCCTCGGTCATCGCTGTGATCACCGCGTTTCCGTTCACTTACTTTATGACCCGAATGTCGCGCGCTGCACAAAGCCGCTGGCTGGTGTTCTTGCTTGCCACCATGTCGCTGTCGGAAGTGTTCATCGTCATGGGCTGGGACATCCTGCTGTCCAACCGCTCTGGCCTGCCAATGGTGTTGCGCGAAACAGGGATCACGCAGTGGCTCAAGGATGTGGGCTGGTTCACGCAACTGCGCGAATGGGGGCTCGCCAACCCACGCGATGTAAAGTTCAAAACCTCTGTCGTGGCAACGATCCTGACGATGTCCTACCTGGTGTGGCCCTACGCTGTGATCCTGATGTATCCAGCGCTGTCCCGTCTTGACCAGTCTATGGTCGAAGCCGCGCGCACGATGGGTGCCGGCCCCTGGACAGTTGTGCGCACCGTGGTCCTGCCCACAATCCGATTGCCGCTGATCGGCACTGTGTTCCTGCTCTTTGTCTTTTTGCTTGGGACGTATGTGACCGTGACTGTCTTTGCCGATCCGTCCAAACAGACGCTCGCCATATCAGTTTATGAATCTGTGCGCGGCACGACACTGAATGCACCCTTCGGGGCGGCGCAGGCCATCATTTTGCTGATCACCGGGGCGATTTGTCTGTGGCTGGGTCAGGTCCTCGTCAACCGCACCGGAGCCAAGGCATGAAGGCGCTGTCGAACCTATTCATGGGGCTTGCCGCACTTGTGGTGGTGCTGCCCATCGTCGTGGTCAGTGCGGCGGCGCTCAATGGCGGACGCTCGATGCTGTTCCCGCCTCAGGATCCCACCTTGAGCCGCTTTGCCGAGTTCTTTCTGCAAGAACCGGTGTGGCGCAACGCAATGCTCAACTCGATCATCATTGCGGTGGGCAGTGCTGCGCTGGCGGTGCTGATAGCCTGGCCGCTGGCCTACGGACTCTGGAAACAGGGGGGCAAAGGCGCGCAAATCCTCGCCGGGCTGGGCGCGATGCCTTTCGCGCTGCCACCGATCGTCTTTGGCGTGGGCCTTGGGTTCTTTTGGGGATTTGGGGGCGGCCTTGGACACATCTGGTCAGGCATCATCAGCCACGCGGTGCTGTTTCTGGCGCTGCCGCTGGTGACAATCTCTATTGGTTTGCAATCCATCGACCGCGCGCACCTGGATGCAGCGGCGACCATGGGGGCCACGGACAGCACCACATTCCGCACAATCATCCTGCCCCAGATGATCCCCTATACCGCATCCGGGTTCTTCTTCGCCTTTGTGCTCAGCTTTAACGAATTCATCGTGATGTTTTTTGTGTCGGCTTCAGCCTACTCGACAGTGACGCTGCAAATCTTCAACTCGCTGCGCAACGGGTTCACACCAACAATGGCTGTGGCTGCAATTACGTTCATTGTTGTCTCAGTCGTGGTCTTTTCGGCCGTCGCCCGCTTTGGTGACCTGCCGCGCCTGATGGGCGCCGACCAATCCAAGACCTAACGAAAGGACGCCACCATGGCTCGCCAACCAACCCTTGTCGGAAACACCGTTCTGCTGGTGATCGACATCCAGGCCTCGGCCTTTATGCCGACGCCGGCCGATGGCGGGGCGATCCCGCATGTGGCCGACTACCCGGACCGGATGACACGCGCGCTTGAGGTTATTCAGGCCGCCCGCGATGTGGATATGCCGACCGTCTACATCCAGGAAATCCACCGCAAGAACAATATCGACTACGGGCGCGAACTGGATGGGTCCGAAGGGATCCATTGCCGTGAAGATCATCCCGGCACTGCCCTGCCCAAAGAGATCACTGGCCAGCGCGAGAGCGACTATTTTGTCCCAAAACGGCGCTATTCCGCTTTTTTCGGTACGGACCTCGAGATCCTGCTCAAAGGGCTCAAGGCAGAAACCCTGATCCTGATCGGCGGGATGACAGACGTCTGCGTGCACTACACGTTCGTGGACGGGCACCAGCACGACTATCACTGCCGCGTCGTCACAGACAGTTGCGGTGCCACATCCGAGGCCGCGCACGAGGCGTCAATGAACGCGATGGAATACCTGCAAACCGGGGCCGTCCTCACCAATAAAGAGATCATCGCCGCCATGAAGGGTACGGCCAAAGCCGCCGCATGATCACCGAGGACCACCTTCAAGGACACTGGCGGCGCGACTGGATCAAGGCACCCGGGTTCGAAGATCACACAACCCGGGTGCACTGGATGCAAGCGGGCGACCTGTTTGCAGATCTGCGCATCCCCGTGACACGCCCTGACCTGAGTGGCCACAGCTGTCTGGCGGACCTGTCGCCAGGCGCGCTGCACATTCTGCTTCTGTCAGAAGGGTTCGCAGGCACCATCGATGTAACCGATGACCGCTGCACCTGGCGGAGAGAGATCAACTGGCACGGCGTGCCAGAGGCAGACGATGTCGGGCTGATGTACTTTGAAGGCAACGCGCTGATGGAGGCCGGAGTGCTGGCGGAATACCGTGAACGGTGGCTGCAAGAAGGGGCGACAGGCATGCGCGCGCAGCGGGTCTCGCTTGACGACATGTCGGGGGTGTTTGTTGAAAACGACGCCGTGTTTGTGCTGGCCATGGGCCCCTCTCCGGACACGCACCAGCCTGCAACCACGAATGACGCCGCTATGCAGGCGCAGTTCACCAGCACCTACACACTGGGATATTGGCAAGGGGAACGCGGCATCGCGACCCTGTCGACCAACCCGTTTTGCGAAGGACAGCCTGTGCTGAAACGCAATGCGGCGCTGGTCTGGCACGCCCTGTCCTTTGACG
>JBCCBC010000151.1:0-7230 GCA_039814435.1 Pseudomonadota bacterium | reverse complement strand
CCCGCCGCTGCCAATGCGTCCAGATGAGGCGTCTTGATGTTGCGTCCCTTGAACCCGAAACAATCAGCCCGTTGCTGGTCTGCGGAAATCAGCAGTATATTGGGTCGCATGCGCACCTCGTCGTTTCACATTGCACTCACGCCGCAGGATGAGCAGGCAGAATATTTGTTGACCCGTCAACCATTTTCGACAAGCTAGGCCTATGACACATCAAAGCCCCGACACACCTCCCATTGATCTGCGGTCTTTTTTGACCTTTCGCCTCTCGCGGCTGCAGGCACAGATGAACAGCCAGGCGCAGCACATCCTGCGCGCCCACAGTGATGTCGGCCAGACCGAGTGGCGTGTCCTGTTGCTGGTCCACAGCCGCGGCGAAAGCACGATGGCCCATGTGGTGCGCGACGGAGAGATCGACAAGGCGCAAGTCAGCCGCGCGGTCAAAGGGTTGACGCGCAAGGGATATCTTGACAGCCGCGTGGATGCAGGGGACCACCGCCAAAGCATTCTGACCCTCACGCCCTCTGGCAATGACCTGTATCACGGCGTCGTGCCGCACATGCGCGCGCGGCAAGAACACTTTACCAGCGGGCTGTCAGACGCAGAACTCGACGTGATGTACAAAATCCTCGACCGTCTTGAAAGTGCAGCGCAGAACCGGGAATTCTGACATGCCCGACCGGGCCAAGAACCTGTTGGTGATCCTGTCGGACGAGCATCAGTCCCGCGCGATGGGATGCGCCGGTCACCCGTTTGTGAAAACCCCGCATCTGGACGCGCTTGCCGCACGCGGCACGCGGTTTACCAACGCCTACACTCCCAGCCCGATCTGCGTTCCGGCGCGCGCGAGTTTTGCCACTGGGCGGCCCGTGCATCACACCCGCGCCTGGGACAACGCCATGCCCTATGACGGTTCAATCCCCGGTTGGGGGCATGCGTTACAGGACAAGGGTGTGACCTGCGAGAGCGTGGGCAAGCTGCACTACCGCACGCCCGAAGACCCCGCCGGATTTGACGCGATGCACATCCCCATGATGGTGGCGGGCGGAGTGGGTATGGTCTGGGCCACCTTGCGCGACGAAAAGACCCGAAAAGTTGGGACGGGTCGGATGTTGGGCGACTACATCGGACCGGGCGACAGCACCTACACCGACTATGATCACTCTGTGACGACGCGCACATGTGCGTGGTTGGCGGATGCTGGCGATGCGCCCTGGTGTCTTTATGTGGGGCTTGTGGCACCGCATTTTCCGCTTGTCGTCCCGCAACAGTTTTATGATCTCTACGACCCGAGTGACCTGCCAGCGGCCAAACTGCACCCAAGTGACGGCCACCCCCGCCACCCTTGGATTGAAAAGCAGAACGCGTTCATGGACACCGAGGCCAAGTTCAAAAACGCGGACGAGCGCACCGCCGCCATGATCGCCTATTTCGGGCTGTGCACCTTTTTGGATCACAATGTCGGGCGCATCCTCGGCGCGCTCGATACGGCTGGGTTTGGTGACACCACCACTGTTGTTTATACCTCAGACCATGGCGATAACGTGGGCGCGCGCGGGCTGTGGGGCAAATCGAACATGTACGAGGAAAGCGTGGCAATCCCCATGATCATGGCGGGCCCCGATGTGCCGGTTGGCACCTGTGACACGGCTGTGGACCTGTTGGACGTTTCGGCCACAATCGTCGATCATTTCGACGCGGAGCCCACCGGAACCGGAACCGCGCTGCCCGACATCATCGCAAACCCGGATCCCGAACGGGCGATCCTCAGCCAGTACCACGCCGCCGGGTCCGTCTCTGGCGCGTTCATGCTGCGCAAAGGGCGCTACAAGCTGATCCACTATGTGGGATTTGAGGACGAGCTGTTTGATCTGGCCTCAGACCCGCAAGAGCTGCAAAATCTGGCCACGAACCCGCAATACTTTGGGGTGCGCACCAGCCTGCGGGCACAGATGGAGGCGATGTGCGACACTGCCGCAGCAGACGCACAGGCCTTTGCCGATCAGGCGGCGCTGATCGAACGCCATGGTGGGCGCGCGGCGGCGCTGACTGTTGGTGCGCCGGGGGCAACGCCCCCGCCGGCACCATGAAACTGACCATCCTCGGCTCTGGCTCGCCCGAGGCGTATGCGCGCCGCGCCTCGTCCGGCTATTTGCTTGAGATCGGGGGCGACACCGTGCTGTTTGACTGCGGCGGCGGCGTCTTTGACAACCTGCTGCGCGCGGGCAAGCAACCGGGGGACATAACGCACCTCTATTTCACCCACCTGCACAGCGATCACATGATGGACTACGCCCGCCTTGTGCATGCCGCCTGGGACGAAGGGGCGCCCCCCCTCAAGGTCTTTGGCCCCGCCCCGATTGCAGAAATCACAGCCCGGCTGTTTGGGGAACAAGGGGTGTTTGCCCACGATCTGGCCGCACGCACCGAAGTGCCGCAAAGCAAAGAGGTCTGGGTCTCGCGAGGTGGGACGCTGCCGCGTCCCTGGCCACATCCGCAGATCACCGAAATCACCGCCGACCACGTGGCCGATCACCGGGCGGATCACATGGCGGGACTCGGGGCGGGACACGGGGCGGGACACGGGGCGGATCATGGGCTGGACCAAGAGGGCTGGCACATCGCGGCCTGCGAGGTGCCCCACGCCCAGCCCTATCTGGACTGTTTCGCCTTCCGCGTCACGGCTCAGGGGCGCACATTTGTCTATTCCGGTGACGCAGGGCCAAGCGATGCGCTGGACGCGCTGGCACAAGGCGCGGACCTGCTGCTGCACTGGTGCTACCGACTGGATAGTGACACAGCCAGCGCCGAGATGCAGGCGCTGTCCCCCAGCCCGCAACAGATCGTTGATATGGCCGAGCGCGCCGGTGTGCCGCGCGTCATCCTCACCCATTTCAGACGCCACATGGACGAAGCATTTGACCCCGCCAGCATCAAAACATCGATCGATTGGTGCGTGGCCGAGGACCTCCACATATTTGAGGTCTGACACCAAGTGCCTGTTTTTTGGTCGAAATCACCGCATTTGCACATCACGCCATACAACGCGGTTGCGACGCAGTTCAGAATGTGCAGGCTGAACCTATGGCAGGAAAGCCCAATTACTTTGACGAGATGCTTGGCCACAACGGGCAGGCCCGTGCGCCATACGCAGACTACTGCGATTGGTTCAATGGCGAGGACACCGCGCGTCTTCTGGAAAAATCGGAAGAGGCCGAAGCGCTGTTTCGCCTGATCGGCGTTACCTTCAACGTGTATGGTGATCCCGACGCCACCGAACGGTTGATCCCCTTTGATCTGGTGCCGCGCATCATCGCAGCGCGCGAGTGGGCCAAGGTCGCCAAGGGCATCGAACAACGCGTGCGGGCGCTGAACGCGTTTCTGCACGACATTTACCATCGACAGGAAATCATCCGTGCCGGCCGCCTGCCTGCCGAAATGATCGCGCGCAACGACGCGTTCCTGCCGCAGATGATCGGGGTATCGCCCCCCGGTGACATCTATACGCACATCGTAGGCACCGACCTGGTGCGTACGGGCGATGACGAATTCTTTGTGCTTGAAGACAACGCGCGCACGCCCTCCGGGGTCAGCTACATGCTCGAAAATCGCGAGACGATGCTGCACATGTTCCCGGAGCTGTTTTCCAAGATCAAAGTGCAGTCGGTCAGCCAGTACCCGCGCAACCTGCGCCGCTCGCTCGCGGCCTGCGCGCCGAACGCCTGTCTGGGCAAACCGACCCTGGCGGTGCTGACGCCCGGCATCCACAACTCGGCCTATTACGAACACGCCTTTATCGCGGATCAGATGAACGCCGAACTGGTCGAGGGGCACGATTTGCGGGTCATCGACGGGCGCGTGGCGATGCGCACGACGCGGGGGTACAAACCCATCGATGTGCTGTATCGGCGGGTCGATGACGACTACCTTGACCCCCTGAACTTCAATCCCGACAGCATGTTGGGCGTGCCCGGCATCATGGATGTCTACCGTGCTGGCGGGATCACAATCGCCAACGCGCCCGGCACCGGCATCGCCGATGACAAGGCGATCTATAGCTACATGCCTGACATCGTGGAATTCTACACAGGCGAAAAGGCGATCCTGAAAAACGTACCCACCCACCGCTGCTCGGAACCCGAGGCGCTGAAATACGTGCTCGACAACCTTGCCGATCTGGTGGTGAAAGAGGTGCACGGGTCAGGCGGCTACGGCATGCTGGTGGGCCCCGCATCCTCGAAAAAGGAAATCGCGGCCTTCCGCGCCAAGCTTGAGGCGAACCCGGGCAATTACATCGCCCAACCGACACTGGCCCTGTCCACGGTCCCGATCCTGACGGATGCCGGGCTTGCCCCGCGCCACGTGGATTTGCGCCCCTTTGTGCTGGTCTCACCCGACCGGATCGAAATCACGCCCGGTGGCCTCACGCGGGTGGCGCTGACGGACGGGTCGCTGGTGGTCAATTCGTCCCAGGGCGGGGGCACCAAGGACACCTGGGTGCTGGAGGAGTAGCGCAATGCTGGGCAAAACCGCAGGCGGGCTGTTCTGGATGTTCCGCTATCTTGAGCGCGCCGAAAACACAGCACGAATGATCGATGCGGGTCTGCGCATCTCGCTCACACGGTCCAGCGCGGCCGAAAGCGAATGGACCTCGATCCTGTCCTCAACCGGATTGCGCGACTCCTATACGGCGGCGCATGGCGCGCCGGATGGGCCCAAGATCATCGACTTTCTTCTGCGCGACCCCAACAACCCCGGCAGCATCATGGCCGGGATCGAAGAAGCGCGGATGAACGCCCGTGTCGTGCGCACCGCCCTCACCCGCGAGGTCTGGGAGGCCGTGAACGAATGCTACATGGTGCTCAAGAAGATACTGGCGCACCCCGTGCAAGATCGCGAACTGCCCCGGGTGCTACAAGTGATCCGGCAACGCAGCGCCTTTGTGCGCGGGGCGCTGCACGGATCGATGGTGCGCAACCACATGTACAATTTTGCGCGCATCGGCACCTTCTTTGAACGTGCGGACAACACGGCGCGAATCCTGGACCAGAAGTACTATATCCTGCTGCCGTCTGTCCGGCTTGTGGGCAGTCCGTCTGACAACGTGCAGTGGGAAACGATCCTGCGGGCCACGTCGACCACGCGGGCCTATCAAACCCTGCATGACGGCGACTTTGACCCGCGCGCCATCGCGCAATTCCTGATCCTGGACGGGCGACTGCCCCGCAGTCTTGCGTTCTGCTATGCCAAGATCGGTGAGAACCTTGGATTCATCTCTCGGGAATATGATCACCCTCAGACATGTGACGCGCTGGCGGAATCGCTCTGCGCCAAATTCAGGGCCCACGACATGAACGCGATCTTTGACTATGGTCTACATGAATTCATCGGTGACTTTCTGCGCGACAGCACAACTCTTGGGCGCCAGATCGAAATCGACTACCGATTTATCGAGTGAATACATGCGCCTGACGGTCCAACACAAAACGCACTACACCTACGACGCCCCGATTTCCTACGGGCTGCAACAGATTCGGCTGCGTCCGAAATCCCGCGCCGGTCAATTGGTCGAGGATTGGGAGATTGACGTCGCGGGCGGTCAGGTCGAGGTGTCGTTTGAGGATGAACACGCCAATTCCGTTGATCTGGTCAGTTTTTCACCCGGCCAGACAGAGATTGAGATTACCTGTCGGGGCACTGTCGATGTCGAAGACCGTGCGGGCGTGGTCGGCCATCAGGGCGGTTTTGTCCCGCTTTGGCTGTTTCGGCGCAGCACCGGGTTGACCCGGGCCGGTGCAGGGATCGATGCGCTTGTGCAGGGCGCGCAAAGCGACGGCGCGCCCATCGACATTCTACACGCCTTGTCGGCGCAGATCCTTGATCAGGTGCCATATTCGACGGATCAGGCCGCCTCTGACCTGAGTGCCGAGGACGTGCTGGAAGTCGGTCACGGGGTCTGCCAGGACCACGCCCATGTGTTCATCACAGCCGCCCGCGTGTTGGGGTATCCTGCGCGCTATGTGTCGGGATACCTGATGATGAATGACCGCGTGGATCAGGACGCCAGCCATGCCTGGGCCGAGGCACATGTGCCCAACCTGGGTTGGGTCGGCTTTGACGTTTCCAACGGAATTTCCCCGGATGCCCGGTATGTGCGCGTCGCCACGGGGCTCGATTATCGCGGCGCCGCCCCAATCTCGGGATTACGTTACGGATCGGCGGGCGAAGCGATGTCAGTGTCCTTGCAGGTTCAGCAACAATAGCGCAGATTTGCCACGACTCGGGCGAAGGGACACAAGATCATGACATATTGCGTTGGGATGCGGCTGCGGTCCGGGCTGATCTTTATGTCTGATACCCGCACAAATGCAGGTGTGGACAACATCTCGACCGTCAAGAAAATGCACAGTTGGGAGGTCCCGGGCGAGCGGTCGATCGTGATTATGACCGCCGGGAACCTCGCCACGACGCAATCGGTGATTTCGCTGCTGGACGAGCGTTCAAAAGCGCCCGAAGACCGCCAACCGTCGATCCTTGGGGCGCCGTCAATGTTTCAGATCGCACGCGAGGTGGGGCGCACCTTGCGCGAAGTGATCGGATCGAATGCAACCACAGGCCAAGAGGCGGATGGGGCGTTTGGCGCAACCATGATCGTGGGTGGGCAAATTGCCGGGTCCGAACCGCGCCTGTTCCTGATCTACCCCGAGGGCAACTTTATTGAAGCGTCCGATGACAGCCCGTTTTTCCAGATCGGGGAGGCCAAATACGGCAAACCCATTCTGGTGCGCGCCTATGATGCCGAAATGTCGTTTGAACAGGCGGTCAAGCTGCTTATGGTCAGCTTTGATTCGACCATCAAATCGAACCTGTCCGTCGGCTTGCCGCTTGACTACATCACCTACCCCGCTGACGCGCTACAGATCGACCACGCCGCGCGGGTCGAGGCGGATGACCCCTACTTTTTGACTGTGTCCAATGGCTGGGGCGAGGCGTTGCAACTGGCCTTTGACCAGCTGCCCGAGTTCGAGTTCGAGTGATCCCGCTTGATCCCCCTGCTTGATCCCCCCGCTTGAATCCAAGGGCGCCTGACGGCGACATGATGTTTTAGGGGCGCTGCCCCCGTCCATACGGACTCCCCCCCCTGTGTTTGTCGCAACGTGCGTGTTCAGTGCATCTCGGGCGGGAGATAGGTGCGGATGGAACTGGTCTTGCGGCTGAATGCAGCGTCAAGTT
>JBCCBC010000196.1:0-5410 GCA_039814435.1 Pseudomonadota bacterium | reverse complement strand
TGTCGGCAAAGGCGCGGATCCGGTTGTTTGAACTGCGGGTATAGGGCGCACCGGGCCATTCGTTGAACGGGATCAGGTTGATCTTGGCCGGGATACCATCGATCAGCTTGATCAAACGGCGCGCGTCCTCGTCACTGTCATTCACCCCGTGCAGCATCACATACTCAAAGGTGATGCGTTCGGAATTGCTGACCTTTGGATAGGCGCGCAACGCGTCCAGCAGGGCGTCGATGTTCCAACGCTTGTTGATCGGCACCAACCGGTCGCGGACGTCATCCGTTGTCGCGTGAAAGGACACGGCAAGCTGGCAGCCGATCTCTTCGGCAGTGCGGGCAATCTCGGGGACAACACCAGATGTGCTCAGGGTAATGCGGCGGCGTGACAGCTGAATACCCTCGGCGTCCATCGCGATCTTCATCGCGTCCCGGACGTTTTCAAAGTTGTAAAGCGGCTCACCCATGCCCATCAGCACGATGTTGGACAGCAGCCGGGTTTCATCCTTGGGGGCACCCGGGATGGGCCACTCATCCAGATCATCGCGGGCCATCATCACCTGGCCGACGATCTCGCCCGCGGTCAGGTTGCGCACGAGTTTTTGCGTGCCAGTATGACAGAAGGAACAGGTCAGGGTGCACCCAACTTGAGAGGAAATGCACAGCGTGCCGCGCGAGTCCTCGGGGATGTACACCACCTCAACCTCGTGACCGCCAGCGATGCGCACCAACCACTTGCGCGTTCCGTCCTCGCTGACCTGCTTTGACACGACCTCGGGGATTTCGATGACGAACTTCTCCGCCAACTCGGCGCGATAGGCCTTGGACAGGTTGGTCATCACGTCAAAATCGCGCACGCCCCATTGATAAATCCACTGCCAGATCTGGCCAACACGCATCTTGGCCTGTTTTTCCGGCGTACCGTGAGCAATGAGCACGTCGCGCATCGCCGCGCGGGTCAACCCGACCAGGTTAATAGGGCCGTCGGGCAGCTTGCGGGGAATCGTCAAAACATCCTGAGTGATCGGCGCGTCAGCCATGGCATAGGTCCAAACAAATACGGGTGATGCGCCCCTATATAGGAAAAGCGCGAGCAATCAAAAGGATTCGCCCGCGCCTTATCTGTTCTTAAAAATCCGAGAGCCTCGGACAAAGCCCCAGTCCACCGCCTATTCGGCTGCGACCGCCTTGGGTTCCCATGCAAACGGGGCAAAGGCCGCGTCGGTGGGCGTATCAAAGATCGCATTGGTGAAATTCGACATAACCTTTTGCGCATAAATCAGGATGGTGTCCAAAATCGCACGCTCGCCATAGCCAGCCGCCTCGAACGCAGTGATGGCATCCGCTCCGGGGCGGCCATGGCTTTCGCGCAGCGCCAGCGTGAAAGTGCGCAGCGCCTCCAACTTGGCAGGCAGCGGGGTTTCGTCACGCAAGGCATTGACGATGTCCGTGTCGATCTTTTCCATTTTTGCGATGCCAGTGTGGGCAGGCACACAGTAGTGACAGGCGTTCGCAACATTGACGGTCATCCAAACAACTGTGCGCTCTTCGGGGGTAAAGGCGGTGCCGTCTTTGGCCAGACGATGCAAGTGTTGGTAACCTTCCAGCAAGCCGGGGCTTTCTGCCATCACGCCGTGCAGGCTGGGCAAACGGCCAAAAGCCTTGATGGAATTTTCCAAAAGCGGCTTTGACGCGTTCGGGGCAGAATCGAGATCATGTACTGTGGTGGTGACCATGTCAGTCTCCTGTTTGGGTTGGATGACACACAGCTAATACGGGACTGCTCAGTTCCCAATGGTCCCAAACGCGAAAGCGACCGTGCATCCCTGCACAGCCGCTCGCACGTTTGTGATTTGCAAAAGGCGCGGGCGGTTCAGCCGCCGCAGCGCCCTTCGGCATCCTCAACCGCGGCGGTAAAGCCCAGCAATGAAAACGTGTCCTTTGTGGTTGTGCCCCGGCTTGAAACGCCGGTCACAACCGCGTCCGCGCCACGCTTCATCGCAGTGACGATTTTGGAATCGTCGGCGACCGTTGCGGGCCACGCCCACTCACCTTCGGTGAACAGCTCAAACTCGTTGCCGCTGATGTTCACATTCACAGTCGATCCCGACCGGAACGGATACCCACCCGTGAATGCCACCTGCCCTTTGGCACCAGCACTTGGGCGGTAAAACACCATGAACAGGATCTGGCCCCGGGTTGCGGCCACAACGCGGCCTTCGCGTGTGTTGACAGTTTCCTTGGGCGTGGCAACGCCCCAACACTCAGTCGGGTTGTCTTCGACGAAAACACTCCAGTCGGTCTTGGCGGCCACGCGGTTGGTGCTTTGATCCTGGGCATAAGCCACACCAGACATCAGCGACAATGCGCCGACAGTGATAGCCACACCACGAATTACTTTAGTCGTTATTCCCATAGTCACAGCCTCCAAGCTGTCAGAAACCTCAATACCTGAACCGCCCATGGGTGCACCATTTTCGGTGCATTCTCTTGCAAGGACGGCAATTCTTCTCGACAAGTGGCACATTAGCGCGAAACGCGCGACGCAGGAAAGCTGAATTGGCGGGTTTTCGCGCAGTTGTGAGGTAAAAAATGACACATCCGGCCCATGGCGCGGTCCCGCTGACTGAAATCTGGCGTGGTCCGTTCCTTGAAAGTGCCCATTTGGGGCACGCGGTTGTCTGCGATGACAGCGGCCAGATCGTGCAGGCTTGGGGTCAACCGGACGCTCTGGTGTTGCCGCGATCATCGTCGAAAATGATACAAGCCCTGCCCCTGATCGAAAGTGGGGCTGCCCGCACTTACGGACTGACATCTGAGCATTTGGCGCTCGCTTGCGCCTCGCATAAGGGGGCCACGATCCACACGGAAAAGGTGAGTGCGTGGCTGGACCATATCGGATGCAAGGACGACGATTTTCGCTGCGGGCCGCAAGAGTCGCGTGACAAAGACGTGCGTGACGCGATGATCCGCGCCCACGAAACCCCGTGCCGGATCCACAACAATTGCTCCGGCAAACACGCGGGGTTTCTGACACTGGCCAAGCATCTACAAGCGGGTCCGGACTACGTTGATCCCACGCATCCCGTACAGCAATCCTGCCTCGACGCGTTTGAACGCAGCACGCAAGAAACCTCACCCGGGTTTGGGATCGATGGATGTTCTGCACCGAACTATGCCTGCACGTTGCATGGTATGGCGCGCGCCATGGCCAGCTTTGCGGCGGCGGATACGGACAGCCCCCAGGGGCAATTGCGCAGCGCGATGGCATTGCATCCAGAGTTGGTCGCAGGTGAGGGACGCGCATGCACGCGCTTGATGCGGGCAAGCGGCGGGCAAGTGGCCCTCAAAACCGGGGCCGAGGGGTACTTTATTGCCATTTTACCAGAGCAGAAACTGGGTGTTGCGCTCAAGATAACGGATGGCGGAACCCGCGCGAGCGAATGTGCGATTGCGCAGATCCTGGTGAAATTGGGTGCGCTTGATCCAGACCATCCAGAGGCTTTGGCCTACACCAACGCCCCCATCAAAAACTGGGATGGGCTGGAAACAGGGACCATGCGCGCCGCACCAACCCTGCTATAGGGCGGACGACACGTCCGCCTTACTTACCGCTTTCTGCGCACTTCGATATCGTTGCCCCAGGCGGAGCGAGCTCCGCCTTACATCTCGATGACGGGCGCCACTTCTACGGATCCGGATCCGTCAGCGATCATCGGGCACCCTTTGGCCATGTCACAGGCCGCTTCAATCGCATCGGCAGTGACCACGGTGTATCCTGACAATGGATTTGCCCCGCCATCACCCGCAACGCCACCGGCGGACACAGTCATCGACTGGCCCACCGGCGCACCGCCATCAACAAGTGCCTCGCCCATATCGGCATACCAGCTGTTCCACGCAGCCATCATGCGCGCGCCTTCTTCTGGCGTTTCGGGCATTCCGCCCCCGTGGTAGGCAAACATGAACTTAGGCACTTTATGGCTCCCTTCGGTGTTGGCTGATAGGGCTATAGCACAATAGTGCAACAAAGCCGATGTCAGAGTTTCTGCCTTTCATCTCGTCGCAGATGCTCAGGAGTCTGGATCGAACCGTTTCGAGTCAGGTCGTCACAAATTCGGACCGTGCATAACCTTGCAGGTACAACAAAGCCGTCAGGTCACCGAAGTTTATCCGCACATCGCATTGTGCTGCCACCGCCGGTTTGGCGTGCAAAGCAACCCCCATGCCTGCGCGGCCCAACATGCCCAGATCGTTGGCCCCGTCGCCGACGGCCAGCACGTCGCTTTCTGAAATCCCTAAACGAGCGGTCATTTCTTCCAGCGCATCCACTTTGGCTTGCTGTCCAAGGATCGGCAGACCGACCTCACCACTCAACACACCGTCCTTCGCGACAAGCGTATTGGCACGGTTTTCGTCGAACCCCAGCTGGCTGGCAACCGCACGCGTAAACGCCGTAAATCCGCCAGACACCAACGCGGCGTACGCACCTCGCCCTTTCATCGTTGCCAGCAGCGTTGCACCTCCGGGCATCAAGGTAATGCGGGTCGCAAGGACCTCGTCAATCACGCTTTCAGGCAAGCCTTTCAGCAACCCGACACGTTCCCAAATGGCCGCTTCGAAATCCAATTCGCCGTTCATGGCGCGGGCCGTGATATCCTTGACCCGGTCTCCTACACCAGCAACATCCGCCAACTCGTCGATGCACTCTTGCTGGATCATTGTGCTGTCCATGTCGGCCAGAAGCATCGCCTTGCGCCGCCCAGCCAAGGGCGTGATCACCAGATCAACACCTAGGCCCTGCACATCCGCCCAAACCTGCCACTGATTGTCCGGCACCGCCGTCAGCGAAAACGCGGCCGCCTCATCCGGGGCCAACCACTGCGCATCCCCGCCGCCCCATGCGTTGCGCAGACTGTCGACCAGGGCGGGATCCAGCGTTGGCGCAGCGGGATCCGTTAAGAGAGTGCAAACAAACATCAAGCCAAGTTTCCGAAAGGCGACGGGCCTGTCGCAAATAAGTGCCCAAGCGACGGTCTAGCCCCCAATCCGCACTTGCACCACCCCGGGCAGCCCCGTAGAGCCAGCGGTGGGACACCCTTCCCCAACGAAGGGCGATTATCTGTAAGGATACCAGCAATGGCGACCACTCAACCGGCAACGCGGCCGGCAAACCCGCGTTTTTCCTCTGGCCCCTGTGCCAAACCCCCCACCCATGATCTGACCGCTTTGGCTGACGCGCCCCTTGGCCGCTCGCACCGTGCCGCGGTTGGCAAAGCCAAACTGAAACAAGCGATCGAAGACACCCGCGAGATCCTCGGCGTGCCCGCAGACTACCGGATCGGCATCGTGCCTGCCTCTGATACAGGGGCGTACGAAATGGCCATGTGGTCACTGCTGGGCGAGCGCCATGCGGA
>JBCCBC010000039.1:0-14659 GCA_039814435.1 Pseudomonadota bacterium | reverse complement strand
GGTATGTCCCACTGACGTGCTCGGTTGTGCCATTCGTGCAGCGCTGATCAGGCTGGCGACGCCCGCTCAGGCGCAGATGCGATTGAGGCCATTGCGTTGAACATCAGTATCGTTTGCAGGCTGATGGAGCTCCCCAAGCGGACAAGCTGAAAGACTGACGCCTCCTTTGAGCCAAAGGAGGCGTTTACAAAGGTGCGGGTAAAGATCCCGACTCCGGCGCTTTCCTGTGTTGGTGTTCGTAGACCGTGCGTTTAACCGTCAGCTGTGCCACCCCAGTTCACCGCCAATTTGCGCCCGCACAACACAAAATACGCGAGATGTCGTCGGTTGAGCCGTCTGGCATACATATGACCATCTATGTGGCCATGGACCGCCACGCGGGTGGGCATTCCTAGTACGGCCAACCCTAACTCGCAGGCAGGTTTGGCGACCCCGGCAGGATTCGAACCTGCAACCTGCCCCTTAGGAGGGGGCTGCTCTATCCAGTTGAGCCACGGGGCCGTCAGTCATTGAGGTACTGCCTCGAGTGGAGTTTGTCACCGTTTTCTGTCCATGGTTTTCGTGCAGCATCGGATCAAACCAAAAGTTTCGGGCTGCAAGGATATTCACCCTCACTCATGGATTCCGGCAGCCGTTACGCGTACTTCCATTCCCAAAGACCAAAAGCTACGGTTACTGGGCAGTGAGACGATGAACGACACGACGGGTATGGTGAGTGCGGCGAAAGCCTTTGCTCACAACATCTTTGTGCAATTTGCGATTTTCCTTTCGATCTTTTTCTTCCGGCGGCCGGATCAATTCCTCAAGCCGGGGATGTGGGACGAAGACGGCGAGCAGATCATTGTGAACCTCGAAAACTCGGGCATTCTGGGTCTGTTTGAGCCGGTGAACGGGTACCTCATTTTGTCGTCCACCATCGTGAACTATGTGTCGTCCCGGTTATCGTTCGAACTCTACCCGTATCTGTCTGCCGGCATAACGATGCTTGTGACATTCGTTCTGATCAAGCGGTTGGAACGCATGTTGGATCGACCCTTTGGTTTCTATCTTTTTTTGACGGTTTTTCTGCTTTACCCGACCGACCCGGAAGTATTGGGCGTTGGCCTTTACACGTTCTGGATTTTCAACCTGTTCGCGGCCTGTACATTTTATGTTCTGATCGCGCGACCGGGCACGCGTTTGACGGCGACGGACGTTGTTCTGTTGATGATCGCAATGGTGTCGGGACCATTTGGGCCGGTGTGTTTTGCGGTTTGGGCATTGATCCAGGTGCCGCGATTTGACCGGCGCATGTGGGGTATCGCTGTATTGCTCGCTCTGTTTTGTGCCATTCAGGCATCCGTATTCCTCAGCGTTGAACAGGAGGATTCGGCTGGCAATTTGTCTTACGTGCTGACCAACCCATTGCTCATTTTGGAGACCTTTTTTGGGAATGCGGGGCTGATCATCCTGCCACTGCTATGTGTTGCGGGTCTCATCAATGTTGGCTGGCGTGCTTGCGTCTTTGTGATCATCCTTATCGCGTTTTCGATGTTTGTGGCCGCATATCGTCTGGGGGATATTGGCCTAATCCACCGGTTTGGAGATGGGCCGCGGTACTTTTTTGTTCCTTTCACCCTCATGATCCTTTGGGGGTTGAGTATTTTTTGGTTGCGCGCGCCCCAACGGATCGGCGCGATTACCGGGTGGCCAGCTGCGGGTCTGATCTGCCTTTTGATCCTGTCGAGCCTGCCGGACATGCGGCGTTTTCACGAATACGTGGACTGGCGGGCCGAGGTGGATGATTGCCGGTTTGCGGTCGTGGAGGACCATGTGCTGGTCTTGTATGACGGCACACTGACAACGCCGTGGGTTTCAGAGCTAAGTAATCAGCAGTGCCAACGGTTGGTGACTGCGTCGCTGATCCCTTTGCCGCCTCGACCCAATTGCCTGCCAACCAATCCGCGCGAAGACCGCTTTTACGATCTGTGTGAACCGGATGTCACGCCAAAGCGCGCCAAGGGTGCAGAGTTAACCACACGCGTTTTGTTCGAGTCGGCAGATGGCGGGGTCAGCTCTATAAGCGCGCAGGGGCAAGAGGCGCGCGTTGAATTTGACCTTGGTGCATCGGCCATCATCGCCTATCGCACAGGGCCAGATCCAAAGGGGCAGTTTGCAGAGTTCCAGACAGGTGACGGTCCGGTGACGCGGGTGCCACTGGCCGCATCGGACACCTGGCGCTACCTGTCGCCGCCAACAGGTTTTACAACTATGCGTTTTATTGACGTCGGCACGGGAGCGGACCAGTGGACTGCCGTGTTCGCAACCCCGTGACGGCATGGGGGGATAAAACGTGATTTCCCGGCCAGACCCTTGAAACATTGATAGGAATGGCGCTACTCAGAAGGACATGCAATTGAGTGGATCGCCCATTGACTGACCGTCCTGCCCGCCCGCTGACTTTGCGAGATGTGTCTGCGGCCTCTGGCGTGTCGGAAATGACCGTCAGCCGCGTGTTGCGCAACCGTGGGGACGTGTCCGAAGCCACGCGCGCCAAGGTCCTCGAAGCGGCAAAAGAACTGGGCTACGTGCCCAATCAGATTGCCGGCTCGCTCGCCTCGCAACAGGTCAATCTGGTGGCCGTCATCATCCCATCGCTCAGCAATATGGTCTTTCCCGAAGTGCTGACGGGCATCAACCAAGTGCTGGAAGACTCGCCTTTGCAGCCAGTGTTCGGCGTCACAGACTACATGCGCGACAAGGAAGAGCGCGTGCTTTACGAGATGCTGTCCTGGCGCCCTACAGGCGTGATCATCGCGGGGCTGGAACACTCGGATGCCGCCCATGCCATGCTGCAAAACGCGGGCATTCCGGTGGTCGAGATTATGGATACCGATGGCAACCCTGTCGATAATATGGTCGGCATCTCGCACCGCAAGGCCGGTCTCGATATGGCGCGCGCGATCCTCAAACAGGGCTATTCCCGGATCGGGTTCATGGGCACCTCGATGCCGCGCGACCACCGCGCGCGCAAGCGGTTCGAAGGTCTGACCGAAGGGTTGGCCAAAGCAGGGATCGAGATTGAAGCGCGCGATTTCTACGAAGGTGGATCGGCGCTGGCCAAGGGTCGAGAGATGACCAAAACAATGCTGGACGCCAACCCGGATCTGGATTTCCTCTATTACTCCAACGATATGATTGGTGCGGGAGGGCTGTTGTATCTGCTGGATGAGGGTGTGAACGTCCCCGGCGAGATCGGGCTGGCCGGTTTCAACGGCGTTGAATTGCTGCAAGGCCTGCCGCGTCAGTTGGCAACCACGGATGCCTGCCGCCTCGAAATTGGCCGCGCTGCTGCAAACATCATCCTGCAGCATACCAATCCAGAGGGTGATCACGCCCCCAAACACATCACCCTGTCGCCCAAAATCTCTTACGGTGACACGCTGCGCCGCAACATGCGGACGTGACCCAGTTTGCCCTGACGAACAACCAAGCCCGTCGGGTGTTTCTTGACCGCCATGCCCTATCGGAAACGCCTCAGGGCCCGGCACATGGTAACGATCTGTTAACCTTGATTGAGCGTTTGGGTTTTGTGCAACTCGACAGCATCAATACGGTGGCGCGTGCGCATGATATGATCCTGTTTTCGCGCCGCCCTCGGTATCGTCCAAAATCGTTACGGCTATTGTACGAACGCGACCGGGGTCTGTTTGAGCATTGGACTCATGACGCGGCCGTTGTTCCCATCCGGTTTTACCCCTACTGGCATTTGCGCCGTCAGCGCGATGCAAACCGCTTGCGCGAACGCTGGTCAGAATGGCGCCGCGACGGATTTGAGGCCAAGTTTCAGCCCGTGCTGGATCGCATTCGCGATCACGGCCCCTGCTGTTCCGGTGATGTGGGCGAAGGCGAAAAGCGTGGGTCGGGCGGCTGGTGGGATTGGCACCCATCCAAGACCGCGCTGGAATACCTGTGGCGCAGCGGGGCCTTGCAGGTCGTCCGCCGCGAGGGGTTCCAGAAGTACTATGACCTGACAGAGCGTGTGTTTGACCAGGTCACGATTGGCAACGCGCCAGATGCCGAAGAAACCATTGATTGGTGTTGCCGCGAGGCGCTGGATCGCCTTGGCTTTGCCACCCATGGGGAATTGGCGGCGTTCTGGGATCACATCAGCCCGGCAGAGGCCAAAGACTGGTGCGCCCGCGCCCTGGCAAAAGGGCGGATTGTTCAGATCGGTGTGACATGTGTGGATGGATCTGTGCGCCCGGCCTTTGCCTGGCCGGACCTGGCTGACGATCCGGCCCTCACCACGGATCCGACGATGCGCTTGCGTGTGCTCAGCCCCTTTGACCCGGCCCTGCGCGACCGCAAGCGCGCCGAACGGTTGTTTGGCTTTGCCTACCGGATCGAGATTTTCGTGCCCGAGCCCAAGCGCACGTACGGCTATTACGTGTTCCCTTTGATGGAAGGCGATCGCCTGGTGGGCCGCATCGACATGAAAGCGTTTCGCGGCGAGGACGTCATGCGCGTGCGGGCGCTATGGCCCGAGCGCGGTGTGCGGTGGGGCAAAGGGCGTCAACGCGCGCTTGAGGTCGAACTGGATCGCATGCTGCGCCTGGCCGGCGTGGCGCAACTGGCCTTTGAAGACGGTTGGCTGCGCGATCCGGTGTGATCAGCGATTGCGCGTGGTGCCAGACAGGTTAGGCTTTGCCCAATGAGCGAACCCGATTTTACCCCCATTATCCGATCCGTTGGTTTGGCCGGTGTTCTGGTCACCTTTGGGGACCGCGCCACGGACAGTGCCAACCGCGCCGCCATTGCGTTTCGCGGGGCTGTGGACGCGTTGGCATGGCCCGAAGTGGCAGAAAGCAGCAGCACGCTGGTATCCGCCTTTTTCCGGGTGGATCTGGCCGAGCATTCCTATGATGCCTTCCGCGCCCGGCTCGCCGATGTGTTGGCGTCGCGCGATTGGACCCAAGCTGGCCTGCCTGCGGGCCGCGCGTTGTGGACCATCCCAGCAGTGTTTGGCACGGATCGTGCCCCCCAGTTCAGCGAAGCCGCCGAAGCTGCCGGATTAACCGATGCCGCCGCCTTGGCCGATCTGACAGGGACCCGCCTGCGTGTTCTGACCTTGGGATTTGCCCCGGGCCAGCCCTATCTGGGCACATTAGGTGCGGCTTGGGACATCCCCCGCCAGGTTGGACTGACCCCGAATGTGCCTGCCGGTGCCTTGGTCGCGGCGGTCCGTCAGGTTTGCTTGTTTGCCAAGGACACGCCCACGGGCTGGCGACATGTGGGCCAATCCGCCTTTGCCTGTTTTCGCCCCGACGCAGACGTGCCGTTCCCGCTTGCACCGGGCGACGAGGTGCAGTTCTCCGACATATCTGCGGCAGAACTCGCCCGGATCGAGGCCCATGGCGGCGACGGCGCTGTGCGCGAGGTGTTGGGATGAGAGGGCTGGTTGTCCATCAGGTGGGCCCCGGCGTCGCGGTGCAGGATCTGGGGCGCCCTGGGTTTCTGGCCATGGGTCTGACCCGGGGTGGGGCGGCAGATGTGCGCGCCGTGCACGAGGGCGCCGCCTTGCTGGGTCAAAGCCCCGACTGCGCCGTGCTGGAGATGGTCGGCACCGGTGGAACGTTTGAAGCCAGCGAGGATATGCGCATTGCCCTGACAGGGGCGATGATGAACGCGCAGATTGACGGCGCAGCGGCAGCGTGGAACGCCAGCCATAGGGTTCCGAAGGGCGGGCAGCTCGTAATTGGGCCGACGCGGACTGGCACCTATGGCTATTTGCACGTGGGTGGCGGGTTTGAAACGCCCGCCCCGTTGGGCTCTCGCGCGACGCACCAATCCTGTGGGTTGGGCGCCCTGGTCACGGCGGGCGATGTGTTGCCCGTTGGCTCGGATCGGGGCGGCGACGTTGGCCTGACCTTGCCCCAGGATGCGCGGTTTGAGGGTGGCGGCGTGCGCATTGTTCCCTCGATGCAAACACTGGATTTTGCCGATGACATCCGCGCGCGCTTTGCCACAACAGAGTTTCGCCGCGACCCGCGTGCCAATCGGCAGGGCGTGCGCCTGGACAGTGACGGGGCGGGCTTTGCCAACCCCAAGGCATTGAGCATCGTCAGCGAGGTCATTGTGCAGGGCGACATCCAGATCACTGGCGACGGCACCCCTTTTGTATTAATGGCCGAAAGCCAGACAACCGGGGGCTACCCCCGCATCGGCACAGTGCTGCCGTGCGATCTGCCCCGTGTCGCACAGGCGCCTGCTGGTGCGGTTCTGCGCTTTGAGTTTCTGAGCCTGGAAGATGGCCGCGATGTGCAGGCCCGGGCCAACGCCGACTGGGCGCGTTTGCCTGCCTCAGTTGTGCCACTGGTGCGTGATCCGGCCATGATGCAGGATCTGTTGAAATATCAACTGGTGAGTGGTGCAGTCTCTGCCACCCACTCCGAATTGGATGAAGGATAGCCGCATGCAAGTGGATTTGAACGCCGATATGGGCGAAAGCTTTGGCCCTTGGAACATGGGCGATGATGCGGCGCTGCTGCACACGGTGACCTCTGCCAGCATCGCCTGTGGCGCCCATGCCGGGGATCCTGACGTGATGGCCAAGACCATGGGAATTGCGCTGGAGCGTGGCGTGGGGATCGGATCGCATCCGGGCTTTGCCGACATTCAGGGCTTTGGCCGCCGCCGGATCGATATGCCGCTTGCGTCGTTGCAAAACTCGATCCGCTGCCAGGTCGGGGCGACCCTTGGCATGGCGCGCGCCCTGGGCGCCGAGGTGCGCCATATCAAGCTGCACGGCGCGCTTGGCAACATGACCTCAGAAGATGAGAACATGGCGCGTGGCTGTTACGAAGCGGCGCTGTCAGCGCATCCCGGCGCGATCATCATGGTGCTTGCCGCCACTGCACAGGAACGCGCGGCGCGCGCGCTGGGGGCACGGTTCGCCTGCGAGATCTTTGCCGATCGCGCTTACAATTCGGATGCCACGCTGGTCGACCGACGCAAACCCGGGGCGGTGATCCATGATGCCGCCTTGGCCGGCAAACGCATGGTCGAGATGGTCAAGGCCCAGGCGATCATCACCGAGGATGGCACGCGGATTGAGACACCAATTGACAGTATATGCTGTCATGGAGACACGCCCGAAGCGGTTGATATTGCGGCATCTGTCCGCCGCACCTTGGAGGCCGAGGGGATCACGGTACAAGCATTTGAAGGACGCGTTGCCTGAGTGTAGACGCGACGGCTGGCCTGGGCGGAGGACACCTCCGCCTTACTGTAAGGCGCAGCTTGCTGCGCCTTTGCCCATGTATAATTGAAACGACGCAAATGCGGACGGCACGTCCGCCTTACACAGCCCTTCGTAAGGCGCATCTTGATGCGCCACGCCCTTAGACCAATTCGGCGTCCGTCATGATTTCAACCAGGGCAGGTCCGTCCACATCCAACGCCTTTTGCAAGGCGCCCTCGATCGCGTGCGAGCTGACAACCTTTTCCCCATGCGCACCGCAGATCTTGGCAAAGGCCGCAAAAGACGGGTTGTGCAGGTTGGTTTCCCACACCGGCCACTCACCAGACTTCTGCTCTTTCGTGATCTTGCCAAGCTGGCCGTTGTGCAAAAGCACATGGGTGATGTCCATGCCATATTTGACGGCTGTGGTCAGCTCCATCGGGTATTGCCCAAAACCCCCATCCCCCGAGATCGAAATCACTTTGCGCCCTTTCAGCCACTCAAAATCCTGGGTCGCCGCCCAGGCTCCCATCCCAGCCGGAAACCCAAAGCCAATAGACCCCAGATAGCCCGACATCAGTACCCGCTGGCCTTTGGTTTCAAAGTACCGCCCAAAGGAATAGGTGTTGTTGCCCACGTCCACCGCGATGATCGCGTCCGCCGGGGCCACGCGGCTGAGCGCGTCAAAAATCGCGTAGGCGTGGATTCCGTTGGCCGTTTCCTCGGCCATGCGCGACTGTTTTTCACGCCGCCAGATGTCCCAACGGTCGGCCAGTTCGCTGACCTGATCCGGCGCGTCAGCCGGGCGGGTCAATGACGGCGTGATCGCTGCACAAAACGCCCCGATCTCGCTCCAGATCGGCAAATCGACCGAGTGGAACTTGCCCAGCTGCATGCGTTCGTAATCGACCTGGATGATGGGCTTGGACGGTTCAATCCCTGTGTGGTTGGAAAAGGAAGTGCCAAGCGTCAGGATCAGGTCACATTCGTTCATGAACCACGACGCGATCGGTGTGCCCGAGCGGCCCAGCACTCCGGCAGCCAGCGGGTGGCTGTCTGCAATCAGCCCCTTACCCTTGAACGTTGTCAGAACCGGTGCGCCGAGCGTTTCGGCAAGGCTAGTGATCGCCTCCATATGGTCCCAGGCACCGTAGCCGATTACAAGGATCGGCCGTTTGGCCCCGTTCAGCAGTTGGGCGGCCTCTGCGACGTCATCATCGCCAGGTTTCACCACGGCGCGTCCCATCCGCCCATCCGGCGTGCTGGCCGGCGCATCCGAGGGGTTGGTTTGCATATCATCAGGAAAGATCAAGTGCGCCACGTCCTGCTGCACCAGCGCATTTTTCATCGCCAACGACACCAGTTCGCTGTGTTTGGATGTGGACAGTACCGTTTGGCTGAACTTGGTCACCGCATCAAAAGCCGATGCCAGATCGATGTCCTGAAAGGCTCCCGGGCCAAAGACCTGCGTTTGCACCTGTCCTGTCAGCGCCAGCACCGGCGCGCGGTCCACCTTGGCGTCCCACAGGCCGGTCAGCAGGTTGGTCGCGCCGGGGCCTGCAATCGTCAGACAGGCGGCCGGATGCCCCGTCAGTTTGCCATAGGCCGAAGCCGCAAAGGCCGCCGCCCCTTCGTGCCGGATGCCGACATACTTCATCTCGCCCGCCTCGACGCGCATACGGATCGCGTCCGCCAGACCGAGGTTGGAGTGCCCAACCATGCCGAACACATGTTTGATCCCCCAGTTCACCATGCTTTCGGCCATTTGATCGGACACAGTGCGCGTGTGGGGCGGTTCGGGCTCGAGCCCGACAAAGATTTCCTCCCCCTCGATCTTGACCGGATAGATCGTCTGCCCGGTGTCTTCATGCCCGCCCGGAGGGGCCCCCGTGAGCGGGTCAAAATCCCAGCCATGCCAGGGGCAGCGGATCCAGCATTTGCCCCCTTCACCCCTTTCAATCGACCCTTCACCCAGCGGTCCGCGCTGATGCGGGCAGTGATTGTTCATGGCCGCCCATTGCCCGTCAAAGTGCGACAAACAGATTGAGGTTGTGCGCGCGGTCACGGTTTTCACCCGCCCTTCTGGCAGGTCCTGTGTGTGTCCTACACTGATCCAATCCAGGGTATCGGTCATGCTACTCCTCCAAAAGCAACGCCCGAGACTTCGGACATGTCCTTTTTCCAGGTGGTCAGGTCGTCCACATTGAATTTGCTCAGGTGATCGTGCCCACAGGCGCGCGCCATCACCTGCATCAGCTCTGTGCTCGCCTCAAAGAAGTTGGCGAGTTGGCGGGCGGATTTTTCCACCACGAGCCGACTGACAAGATGTGGTTTCTGGCTGGCGATCCCGACCGGGCAGTTGTTGGTGTGGCACGCGCGCATTGCGATGCACCCGATGGCCTGCATGGCCGAGTTCGACAGCGCCACGGCGTCTGCGCCCAGCGCAAGGGCCTTGATAAAGTCCGCAGGTTTGCGCAACCCACCGGTGATCACCAGGCTGATGTCATGCCGTTCCAGCCGGTCCAGATGCGCGCGCGCCCGCGCAAGCGCCGGGATCGTCGGCACCGAGATGTTGTCGCGAAAGATGATTGGGGCCGCCCCCGTCCCCCCGCCCCGTCCATCAAGGATGATGTAGTCGACCCCCACGGCGAGGGCCGCATCGATATCCTTTTCAATGTGCTGGGCGGACAGCTTGTACCCGATGGGTATCCCCCCGGTGCGGTCACGCACTTCATCTGCAAAATCCTTGACCTGCGCGGGGTCCGTCCAATCCGGGAAGCGGGGCGGGGAAATGGCGTCTTGCCCTTCCTCAAGCCCGCGCACCTCGGCGATCTTGCCATGCACCTTGGAGCCGGGCAGATGCCCGCCTGTGCCCGTCTTGGCCCCTTGCCCACCTTTGAAATGAAAGGCCTGCACCCGGTCCAGCTTGTCCCAACTGAACCCGAACCGCGCAGAGGCCAGCTCGTAAAAGTAGCGCGAGTTGGCCTCTTGCTCTTCGGGCAGCATGCCGCCTTCGCCGGAACAGATGCCGGTGCCCGCCAGTTCGGCCCCCCGCGCCAGTGCCACTTTGGCCGGTTCGGAAAGCGCGCCATAGGACATGTCAGAGACAAAGAGCGGGATATCAAGCTTGAGCGGCTTTTGCGCGTTGGGGCCGATGATGACTTCGGTTCCAACCGCGTCGTCGTCCAGAAGCGGTGGTTTGTGCAGCTGCGCTGTCAGCAGTTGGATGTCGTCCCACAGCGGCAGTTGATCGCGGGGCACGCCCATCGCATCGACCACGCCGTGATGCCCGGTTTTGGACAGCCCGTCGCGTGCATATTGCTGGATCAGCCCGGCGTTGGGTTCTTCTGCGGTCCCATGCGAGGTGTCGGCATAAAGCCCCAGGTAACTGTCGCGGTTGAACGGTTGCGGGTTGGCCAGACTCCAGGCGTTGATTTCATCCGCATCCACACAGATGTCATCCCCGTCGACCCAGGATTTGAACTTGGGCAGCGCCTCGTCATTGGCGTATTCACTGACCCCGCTGTCAAGCCGGTAGTCCCAGTCGTGCAACCCACAGATCAGATTGTCACCCCGCACGAACCCATCCGACATAAGCGCCCCGCGGTGCAGGCAGCGCCCATAAAAGACCGAGATATCTTCGTCAAACCGCACGACCACAAGGTCGACTTCTCCGACGATTGCATATGTGGGCGTTCGGTCGGCCAGCGTAGACAGCTGCGCCACAATTTCTTTTGTCATCAATGCGTCCCAAGTTTCCAGTTCCCCTCAGACTGGCACAGGGGCGCGCATAAAGCACATCACAATTCTCGGGCCTTGGGGGGCCGATGCAAACCGGTCAGAGGCGCAGGTCGCTATCGCCTTGGTCGAACACCGCCTTCATATCAAAAAACACACCATTGGGTGCAAGATGGGCGCGCAGGGCCTCGGCCCCGTGGGACACCAGTGCGTCATGGGCGACGGCCAGGATCACCGCGTCATACCCGCCATCCGCCACGGGCGCGTCCCCCAGCATATCGATCCCATAGACATCGCGCACTTCGTCAGTGTCCGCCCAAGGATCGTGCAAATCCACGCTCAGCCCGTAACTTGCCAATTCGCCCAGCATATCCACCACCTTGGTGTTGCGGATGTCGGCACAGTTTTCCTTAAAGGTGATCCCCAGCAGCAACACCCGCCCGCCATGCACGCGCGCCTCGGACCGGATCATCGCCTTGATCAGCAGCGACACGGCATGGCGTGCCATGCCGTCGTTGATCTCACGCGCCATACGGATGATATCGGGGATGTGCCCGGCGGTGATGGATTTGTGGACCAGATAATAGGGATCAACGCCGATACAGTGCCCGCCGACAAGACCCGGCGTATAGCGGTTGAAGTTCCACTTGGTCGCCGCCGCATCCAGCACCGCCGCCGTATCAATGTCGAGCAACGAAAAGATCATCGACAGCTCGTTGATCAGCGCGATGGACACGTCACGCTGGGTGTTTTCGATCACCTTTGCGGCCTCGGCCACGCGGATACTGGGGGCCAGATGCGTCCCGGCCGTGATGATCGTGCCATAAAGGGCGTCAATCAGCGCGGCCGCTTGGGGCGTGGACCCGGATGTGACCTTGCAGATCTTGGGCAGGGGGCGGGATTTGTCGCCGGGGTTGATCCGCTCGGGGCTGTAGCCTGCATAAAAATCGGTGTTGAAAGTCAGGCCCGAGGCGGCTTCGACCAGCGGCAAACAGTCTTCTTCGGTGGCACCGGGGTAAACCGTGCTTTCAAAAATCACGATATCGCCGCGTTTCAAAACCGACCCGACAGCGCGCGAGGCCGCAAGCAACGGGGCTAGATTGGGTTGGCGGTGGTTGTCGATGGGTGTCGGGACCGCGACGATATAGGTGTTGCAGTCGGCAATCTGTGCAAGGTCGCTGGTATAGGTCAGATGGGTGGCGACGCTCAGGTCGTCCGCTTCACCCGTGCTGTCGATGCCGGCGGCCAGTTGCGTCACCCGCTCGGCGTTCAGATCATAACCGACCGTGGCCCGTTGTTTGCCAAATTCCAGCGCAAGCGGCAGGCCGACATAGCCCAGCCCAATGACAGCCACACGCATATCGGACAGGGCAGGAAGCGGGGCTTGGGTCATCATCTTGGGCCTTTGCGTTTGCGTTCCCCTTGCCTAGCGGGGCAACGGGGCAGGCGCAATATGGGCCCGTGTGCGGTACGGTTGAAGGGTCGCACCGCACACAGTGTTGCGAGGGTCAGCCCCCAAAGTGCGCCTTGAACCGCTCGATGCAAGCGCGGAACCCCGCCTCGAAATCGCCATTGCCGGGGTGATAGACGCTTTCAAAGGAAATCACCCCATCATAGCCGTCCTTGCGCAGCGCGTCCGCCATGGGCTGGAACAGCGGGCCAAGCTGCCCTTGCCCCATTTCACGCACCTCAAGTGTGGCGCGCGGTGTGTCGACGAACACGTCCTTTATGTGGATGTGACCCAAATAGCCGTCCGCGACTTCGTCGTAGCCTTCGGGAAAGGCCCGTTCGTGACACCAGCAATTGTTGCCCGGATCCCAGAGCACTTTGAGGGTGTCCTTGGCATCCAGTTCGTCGATCAACTTGCGCGCGGTGTAGTTGGAATTGACCATTGTGCCGTTGCCGGTTTCAACGACCAGCGTGACCCCTTCGGCCCGCGCAAGTTCCACGGCGGGCGCAATCATCGGGGCCATCGTATCCCACGCCCCATGCGCCACGTTCCACTTTTCCGCACCACCCGATCCCCACAGGATCTGCTCCTTTTTCTGGGTCATGATCCGCACCAGCGGGCTGCCCACCACATGTGCCATGTCGATCACCCGCTTAAGGGCCTCCATGTGCTGTGTGTGCAGGGCATCGCCGGGGCGATTGGCCGTCGTTGTCCCGGCAAAGATGTGGCGGCTGAGGCACGACACAGGCTTGCCCCGGTCGCGCAACAGCGTGTCGATCTGTTTGATCTGGTCGCGTGTGTGATCGCCAACCTCAGTGTCGCCCACAAACTGCAGCTCTGCGTAGTCGAGGTCAAACTCATCCATGACATCAACCGCATGGGCCAGATCGCGGCTGATCCCGTCGCAGATAACGCCCAGTTTCATCGCGTGACCTTGGCGGCATCCCGGTGCAGTTCGGCCCCCACGATTTCTTCCATCACGCGGGTTGCGACCCAGTTGTCGCCATCGGGATAGCGCGTGCGCCCGGCGTGGAAAATCTGCATCGCCGCCGCCGCGGTGTGCAGGGGCACGCCCATCTCCTCGCCCAGCGCCATCGAGATGGTCAGATCCTTGTGCATGGTGTTGATATGGCTGCCCGTGCCCTCGAACTGACGATCAATGATCTTTTGCAAAGCGTTGTTGGTGATCCCCGACCCGGCAGAGGAGGTCGAAAAGACATCCAGAATAACCTGCCCGGGCACACCCGCCTTTGCCGCAAGGGCCGCCGCCTCGAATGTGGCGGAAAAGATCGATCCGATCAGCGACTGCAAGCACGCCTTGACGGTTTGGCCATCACCCCCCTTGGTGCCCACGTGGTGGATGTTGGCCGACACAGCCTCCATCATGGGGGCCGCCTTGGCCATTGCAGCGTCCGGCCCGGCGGCCATCATTGTCAGCGTTCCGCCCTGCGCGCCAGGAAACCCGCCTGACACGGGGCTGTCGATCATGTCGACTCCACTGCCGTCCAGCCCTTGGGCAATCGCGCGCGCCTCGCTTGGGTTGATTGTCGCTGTGAGCACAACAACCCCGCCCTGCCCGATGTTTGCGGCCAACCCGTCGTCACCCAGAATAACGGCATGCGCCTGGCTGCCCTTCATCACCATGACAAAGACCACATCAGCCTTTTGCGCGATCTCGGCCACCGACGTCGCCGTATGGCCACCCAAATCCTCAAACGCTTTTATCCGCTCCGGCATAAGGTCGAGACCCCATGTTTCAAATCCATTTGCGATCAGGTTCTTGGCAATCCCGCTGCCCATATCACCCAATCCGATCACACCAACTGACGGCATCAGCTGCTCCTTTTTTGTGGTTGTCGTTTTCAGGGTGGGGTTTCACGTCATGCGCGGACGCCGCGCAGGTCCAGTAGACACCCCCTGCGCTATCGCGGCGCGGCTTGCGCGCCTGTTTACGCTAACACATATGGTCGCGGATGCGAGGGCGATTTCAGGAAACATCCACGACTTGCCCGGTGTGCGCAGCCGTTTTGATCGCCTCGATCACCTGCACAGCGCGCAGCCCGTCCCTTGCTGTGACAAGGGGCGTAGCCTGCCCCTGAATGACCTGGGCAAAATGTGCGATCTGCGCCACCAGCGAGTCCCCCGGCGTGACCGGAACGGCTGAGCTGTGGATAGGGGCCCACCAGTCGGGCCCGTTGTCTTGCGACCACAGGGTCAGGTTGGGCAGGGAAAGCGAGCCATGCGTCCCC
>JBCCBC010000153.1:0-7179 GCA_039814435.1 Pseudomonadota bacterium | reverse complement strand
TTGGCCGTCTTGTCTGCACATCATCACGGGCCCCCAAGTGATTCCGTCCAATTTGACGGTGGCGTGGCGATCCGCGCCGCATTCCATCCACGGTCTGCCCAAAACCGGATACAATGATCGCCGCGCGGCGTCATTGTCCTTGCGCTCGCGACAGTGCCCCAATTTTGCCACACAGCCGACACCCCTGCCGCACATTCCAGCCCTATCTCTGCCTTATCCGCAGAACGCGGGTGTGTGAAACCTGACCCGTGCTGCGCGGGTTGTTAATTGGATGTCCCACATGTGAGTGGGCGAGGATGCTGCTGATGAACTATACGCTGATGCCTGGTCAGTCTCACGCTGCCAGTGAGGAAGAGACTCTGTCGATGATCCGGTCCGTTCTGACCGAGGAGGTGGAACAACCACCAAAGCGCAAACGTTCGCCCAAAGCACGCCAACCCAAGGCGGATCGCCCAGACACACCGCAGGCCACTGCCACGCCGCGCCCCTTTGTCGAGCGGACGACCGAGTCGAACCCCCGTCGCCGCGCCACGGACCTGCCTGATCTGGCGGACACCGACGCGTCGGGTCGCAAGCGCGGTGCCCCCAAAGTGGTGCAATATGTGGCCGGGCTTGTCTCTCGTCTGCGGGCCTTTCGTCCGACCACACGGCATCTGGCCATCGTCAGCGTCTTGTTGCTGTTGGTCGTGCGCCCCCACTGGTTCGTGATTGGCACTGTGTTGGGTGTGGCGTTGGTTGTTGGCGTGTTTATGGTAGTGGGCGCGGATCGTATTTGGGGGGGCGTGGTCAAACGCCTTGATCAGGTCGAGGCCCGCGATCCTGTCCGCGCCGCCGAGTTGCGCAAAAAGCTGGACCGGTTTGCCTGCCGCTGGGACGCGATCCTCGATTTCTTTCCCGATGGGATGGTCGACGGGCTTTATATGCCTGACCTTCAATCGCTTCACGACGCCGAACAGGCGCACGAGAACGCCGTCGCAGACCGGCTGAACCGTATGGTGCAAGAGGGCTGACACCCCGCCCGCCCCAAATTGATCGCGCACAGCAGGGCGGGGGCAATCCCGCCTTGAATTCGTCGCCTTTGGCCGTTAAATGCCGTGCATCCAAGACATGAGGACGCATCACACCATGGCCACCACCAACCCGCTTCAGTTCATTCAGCAGGTCCGTTCGGAAGTGTCCAAAGTCGTGTGGCCCACACGGCGTGAGGTGATGCTGACCACGGTGATGGTCTTTATCCTGGCCGCCCTGACGGCTGTGTTCTTTGCCATCGTCGATATCCTGATCCGCTGGGGTCTTGAGGTTGTTCTGACGCAGTTTGGCTAAGGCACAAAATGGGACCGCCTCTTGCACTTTGAAAACGTGCAGAGTATCCCGCAATCCTGACCTGACGAGAGGCGCGCGGCGATTCGAGCCCCGCGCCGATTTTCATTCAGGCCAGCGCGCACAAGCGCAGATAAACACGTTAGAGCTGGGGCGAGGAGCTTAGAGACACATGGCGAAACGGTGGTATTCGGTCAGCGTGCTTTCCAACTTCGAAAAGAAGATTGCCGAAACAATCCGGACCTCGGTTGCTGAAAACAGCCTTGAGGACGAGATCGACGAAGTGCTGGTGCCGACCGAAGAGGTCATTGAAGTGCGCCGCGGCAAGAAGGTGACAACCGAGCGTCGGTTCATGCCCGGCTACGTGCTGGTCCACATGGAGATGTCGGATCAAGGGTATCACCTGATCAACTCGATCAACCGCGTCACAGGCTTTCTTGGCCCCCAGGGACGCCCCATGCCCATGCGCGATGCCGAGGTGAACCAGATCCTGAACCGCGTGCAGGAAGGCGAAGATGCGCCGCGCACGCTTATCCATTTCGAGATCGGCGAAAAGGTCAAAGTCAACGACGGCCCGTTCGAGGATTTCGATGGCATGGTCGAAGAGGTGGACGACGAGAACCAGCGCCTCAAGGTCACTGTATCGATCTTTGGCCGCGAAACCCCTGTCGAACTGGAATACACGCAGGTCAACAAACAGACCTGAACCGCAGTATTCGGAAATTCGAAATTCGGGCCGGCGTTTTTGAATGCGCCGGCCTTTTTCGTGCCGAATTGGATTCGTGAAATCCCCCCAGCTTTTCATTGTGCAACTGTGCAGGCATCTGCGCCTGAACTCCAATTGGGCGGCAAATTTCGCACGTTTCACCGGATGAGTTACGAATAAGCGCGACTTGCGTTGCGAAACTGCATCGAAATGCCCCACTGGCGGTTGACGAATGTGGCGGTTTCACGCCTACTGGTATGGCCTAACACAGGATGTAGAGGTCCTGGGCAGAGCAGAGCAGCGTATCTTGGGGGATATAATGATGTTAAAATATGTGCGGGACAGCCTTCCGTGGCTGGTTCCATCCGCAGCAATCGTGTTTGCGGCATCCGGATTTTTGAAAAACAGCGAATTGACCAGCGGGGCAGAGCAGCCCGCGCCGTCCACATTTTCGGCCGCAGCGCCCGCGCCGCAGCCCGCCACATCGCAAGCGGCGCTTGACGCGGCATTGGTCGCCAGCGCGATCCAGCCTAGTGCCGGGGCAGAAGAGGTTGTTGCGCGTCAGGCGACAGGGGCCGATGCCCTGGGTGGGCTTCAGCCCGCAGCGCCGCTCGCCCAGCCGCTGGCCGCCGTTCAGGCCCCGGTGATTGAGCGCACCCCGGAACAGCCCGCACCCGAACGTCAGGCCGCATTGACCACCGTGCCAAACGCCACGCCGTTCTTTTCGACCAACACAGCAGCCGCGCAAGACAAGGCCCAGTGCATCGAGGATCTGAAAAACCTTGCCAGCCAGGCAACGGTCTATTTCCCAAGCGGCGGTCTGACGGCAGATGCCAGCGGCATCGAACAGGGCCGCCTGATCGGGATCGTGGCGCAGTCCTGCCCCGGCGTCCAAATCCGCGTCGAAGGTCACTCTGATCCGTCGGGGGATCCCGGCGCCAACCTGCGGCTGAGCCAGCAGCGCGCCAGCCAGGTGATCCAGCGCATCGCGGCCTCGGGTGTGGATACCAAAATGTTCTTTCCCGAAGGGCTTGGCGATCGCCAGCCATCGGGCAAGGTCGGGCCACAGCCCCGCGCCTTTTATGACCGCCGGGTGGAGTTTTCGATTGTCGAGGAAAACGTGACCCGCGTCGCCGTGCGCGCGCCTGCTGCGACCAAACCCTGGGCCAACGCCTCGTGCGTGACTGAACTGGAACGGGCCGTGTCCGGGACGGCACTGTTTTATGCGCCCCGCTCGGTGTCGTTGCAGTCACAGGATCTGGAAACTGCCTTGGGCCTTGCCACACTTGCGATGGAATGCCCGCACGCCCGCTTGCGTGTGATCGGGCACCACACAGCCGATATTCAGGCGCGTGAAGACGTGAAAACCGGCCTGCTGCGGGCCAAAGCGTTGATGGCGATGCTTGTGGGGCGCGGTGTTGCACCCGAACAGATCATCATCGCCGCACACTCGCGCGCGCTGAACGAGGCGGGCCTGCCGGGCAGCCGCGTCAACTTTGACGTAATCCTCGAGGAAAAGTAAGTACCGGGGCCCGCAGAGGGCCGCGCACTCTCCCAATATTTCGGACTTGATAATATGACAGGGGCGCTGTATCCGGCGCTCCTGTCACGTTTTGTGGCATCCCATGTGGGAGGCACAGGCAACGCGTTGCCCAAACCGCACCACATCAACCATATCCCCCGCGTCGCGACGTGGCGGAGTTGAACAGGAGAATGGCTCATGGCCAAGAAGCTCGCAGGCACCATGAAATTGCAGGTGCCAGCCGGTCAAGCAAACCCATCCCCGCCGGTCGGTCCGGCGCTGGGTCAGCGCGGCATCAACATCATGGAATTCTGCAAGGCGTTCAACGCCAAGACCGCAGACATGGAGCCCGGCGCGCCGTGCCCGACCGTGATCACCTACTACCAGGACAAATCCTTTGCCATGGATATCAAGACGCCACCTGCGTCCTATTATCTGAAAAAAGCGGCCAAGGTGAAATCCGGCGCCAACACACCATCGCGTGAGACTGTGGGCACCGTCACGGCGGCCCAGGTCAAGGAAATCGCCGAAGCGAAAATGAAGGATCTGAACGCCAACGATATCGAAGGCGCAATGCAGATCATCCTGGGCTCTGCCCGCTCTATGGGCATCGAGGTGAAGTAAGATGGCAAAGCTTGGAAAACGCACAACTGCGGCCCGCGCCGCCTTCGCTGACAAATACAACGTCACCGTCGAAGAGGCCGTGAGCCTGATCAAGGGCAACGCAAACGCCAAGTTCGACGAGACGGTTGAGATCTCGATGAACCTTGGTGTTGATCCCCGCCACGCGGACCAGATGGTACGCGGCGTCGTTGGCCTGCCCAACGGCACCGGCAAGAACGTACGCGTCGCCGTCTTCGCCCGTGGCCCCAAAGCCGAAGAGGCCCAGGCGGCCGGCGCGGACATCGTGGGTGCCGAGGATCTGATGGAAACCATCCAGGGCGGCAAGATCGACTTTGATCGCTGCATCGCAACCCCCGACATGATGCCTATCGTTGGCCGTCTGGGTAAGGTGCTTGGCCCCCGCAACCTGATGCCCAACCCCAAAGTGGGCACGGTCACCATGGACGTGGGCGACGCTGTCAAAGCGGCCAAAGGCGGCGAAGTACAGTTCAAAGTCGAAAAAGCGGGCGTGATCCACGCTGGCGTCGGCAAAGCCTCCTTTGACGAGGCCAAGCTGGTCGAAAATATCCGCGCCTTTGTGGGTGCTGTGGCCAAGGCGAAACCCGCCGGGTCCAAAGGCACTTACATGAAGAAGGTATCGCTCAGCTCGACCATGGGTCCGGGTGTCAGCGTTGCTGTGGATAGCGCCGTCGCTGAATAAGCAACCGCACCGCTTCAGAAATGTGAAACCGGGCTGCCAGCGCAGTCCGGTTTTTTCGTTTCTTGGCTGACGTTGCGAAACGTTAACAGCTTGCCTGAAATTCATGTAGGCTTGTTCAACGAAGTTGTCGGGAGGGGCATAAACATGGGCGACGCCAAGCCGTGGGAGAAATACTATTCGGACGAGGCCAAAGGCTTTGACCCCGACAAGATGGAAGATTTGACGATTGCGGATGCGGTCAAAAGGTTATGTGGCGCGTTCGCAGATCGACCCGCGCTGACAACCATTCTGCCCAACGGGGCAGAGACAACCATGTCCTATGCTGATCTCTATGCCAACGCCTGCGCCTTTGCCGCTTACCTGCGCGAAGAGTTGGGGTTGCAGGCGGGCGATACCGTGGCTGTCATGGCCCCCAACTGCATTGGCTTTGGCATTGCGTCCCTCGGGATCTCACTGGCGGGGTGTATCGGCACCAACGTCAATCCGCTGTATACCAATGCCGAGTTTCAGCACCAACTGAGCGACAGCAAAGCCAAGGCGGTGGTTATCATCGACGTCTTTGGCAACAAACTGGACGAGGTTATCGGGCAAACGTCCGTGAAACATGTGGTCAAGCTGTCGGTTGTCGATTTTTTCCCGCCGGTCAAAAAGCTGATCATGGGGCTGGTTCTGAAATACGTGCGCAAGGTCATTCCCGCAATGTCTACGCCGCACACAACCCTTGTGGCTGCATTGGCCAAGGGGCAAGCGCACGCAGCCGGGCGCGACATCGCCGCCTATAGTGCTGCGGTCTCTCCCGAGACGACCGCTCTTTATCAGTATACCAGCGGCACGACGGGGCGCAGCAAGGGGGCCGAGCTGTCGCACAAGGCGATCATTGCCAACATGAACCAGGCCAAGCTGATGACCGCCAAGACACTGGACGAGTCCGGCGAAGTCGTTTTGGTGGCGCTGCCGCTTTATCACATCACCGCGTTTGTGCTGATCTTCTTTTCCGGCATGGCGCTTGGGGCGCATATGGTGCTGGTGCCCAGCCCGCGCCCGCCCGCGAACCTCAAGACAGCGTTTGAGAAGTACCAGTTCACCTGGTTCACCGGGATCAACACGTTGTTTGCGGCGTTGATGGCGGAACCCTGGTTCGACAAGACGCTGTTTCAGCATATCAAATTCTGCGGCTCCGGAGGGGCGGCGCAACAGACGGGTGTGGCCCAAAAGTGGACGGATCAGACAGGCATCGAGATTATGCAAGGGTACGGCATGACCGAAGTGTCGGGGCTGCTTACGTTCAACCCGGTGGGGCACAACAAGCTGGGCAAGGTCGGCATTCCGATCCCTGGCGCCGACGTGCGGCTGGTGGATGACGCGGGCAAGGACGTGCCCCAGGGCGCGCCCGGTGAAGTGATCACCCGAACACCCTCCCAGATGAAAGGATACCTCGACAATCCCGCTGCGACGGATGAGGTGCTGAAAGAGGGCTGGTATTATTCGGGCGACATCGGTGTGTTTGACGCCGACGGGTTCCTTGAGATTGTGGACCGCAAAAAGGACATGATCCTCGTCTCCGGCTTTAATGTGGCCCCGAACGAGATTGAGGACGTCATTTCAACACTGCCCGGGGTGGTGCAAGTCGGCGTGATCGGGATCGAAGATGCAAAAACCGGCGAAGCACCGGTGGCCTTTGTGGTGCGCTCGGACGACGGTTTGAGCGAAGAGGTGATCACCTCGGCGTGCCGTGAACAGCTGACCAATTACAAGATCCCCAAGCAGATCCACTTTGTTGAGGATGTGCCGGTGACCCTGTCGGGCAAAGTGCTGCGCCGCCAATTGCGTGATGACCACCTGAGCAGGTGATCGCGCAAAAGCAGGCCAAATGCCGCGCCTTGGCCGGTATGGCCGCGTTATTTGGTGCAATCGCCCTTGGCGTTCGGGCGCAAAACCTCTAAGCCACGTGCGATAGGTCGTCTGCGATTCGTGGGCGGCCTATTATTTCGTCCGAGACGGTGGGTGGTTGGGATAGGCCAATCATAATTCCTGCCAGAGACGGGAAGAGACATTCCAGCCTGGTGTGTTCCAGGCTATGGGCTGCGACGACCCGTAAGGACCCGATTGCCACGCCATCTGGTGTGGTGAAAACGAGCCGGAGGGGTGTTGCCCCTCCAATAACTGGAGTGAAACTGTGGATAGAGCCCAGAAAGAGAAAGTGGTCGACGAACTCGGCCAGATCTTTGAAAGCTCTGGCGTCGTTGTGGTTGCCCACTACGCCGGTCTGACAGTTGCCGAAATGCAAGACCTGCGTGCCCGTGCACG
>JBCCBC010000146.1:0-7602 GCA_039814435.1 Pseudomonadota bacterium | reverse complement strand
GCCAGTGCAGGTCAATCCAACGGTCCAGCTGGTTTTCGTATTCGGTCAGGCGGACACAGTCGATGGCATGGACCACCACGCCCTCGCCGCGAAAGGTGATGCCGACAATACGCTCGCCGGGCAGCGGCTCACAACAGCTCGCGCGTTGGAACGATTGGCCAGGCAGCAGCCCGATCACCGCGCGCGCGGCGTCCACTTCCTTGCCCTGTTTCGGGGTCAGGTCCGGGTAGATCGATTGCACAACCTCCCGGCCCGTCAGTTCCGCAGACCCAAGGCGCGCGAGCACCTCGTCTGCCCCGCCGAGCCGCAATTGCTTGGCCGCTGCCTCCAGGGCCTTGTCTGTCGCCTTTTTGCGCACATGGGCAAAGGCCGACCGCGCCAGTTCACGCCCCAATGTGATGAACCGTTCGCGGTCCGCTTCTCGCAAAGATCGCCGGATCGCTGTTTTGGCCTTGCCGGTCGTTGCGATCTCGAGCCATGTGGCTTGCGGGCTTTGGCCCTCGGCGGTGATGATATCAACCGATTGGCCATTCTTGACCCGCGTCCACAAGGGGACGCGCATGCCGTCCACCTTGGCACCGACGCAGGCATTGCCGATGCGGGTGTGGATCGCATAGGCAAAATCAATCGGCGTCGCACCACGGGGCAGCTTGACCACCTCCCCCTTGGGGGTAAAGCAGAACACCTGATCCGAATACATCTCTAGCTTGACCGCCTCGAGGAAATCCTCGTGGTCATCCTCGCCGTCAAATTGTTCGGTCAGCTGGGCAATCCACTTGGCAGGATCCACCGCAAACGGGTTCTGGGATCGCACGCCGTCGCGGTACGACCAGTGCGCCGCCACACCGGTTTCAGCCACGTCGTGCATTTGGCGGGTGCGGATCTGCACCTCAACCCGCTTGCCATCGCGCCCTGACACGGTGGTGTGGATGGACCGATACCCGTTGGTCTTGGGCTGACTGATATAGTCCTTGAACCGGCCCGGCACAGCGCGCCAGCGTTGGTGGATAGCGCCAAGGGTGCGGTACGCGTCCTCTTCGGAATGGGTGATAATGCGAAACCCGTAGATGTCGGACAGGCGGGAAAACGACTGGTCTTTTTCCTGCATCTTGCGCCAGATGGAATACGGCTTCTTGGCGCGGCCAAACACCTCGGCCTCGATATCGGCCTTTTCCAACTCGCCGCGCATGTCGCCTGTGATGCGCTGGATGACGTCGCCGGTTTCGCGCTGCATCGTGATAAAGCGGCGAATGATCGACGAACGCCCTTCCGGGTTCAGCACCTTGAACGCCAGGTCCTCAAGCTCTTCGCGCATCCACTGCATACCCATGCGGCCGGCCAGCGGGGCAAAGATATCCATGGTCTCGCGGGCCTTTTGCAGCTGCTTGTCCGGGCGCATGGACCGGATGGTGCGCATATTGTGCAACCGGTCCGACAGTTTGACGAGGATAACGCGCATGTCCTTGGACATGGCCATAAACAGTTTGCGGAAGTTCTCTGCCTGCTTGGTCTCGATATTGGACAGCTGCAGGTTTGTCAGCTTGGTGACGCCATCCACCAGCTTGGCGACCTCGTCACCGAACTGCTCTGCGACCATGCCGTAATTGGCCTTGGTGTCTTCGATCGTGTCGTGCAGCAGGGCGGTGATGATGGTGGCATCATCCAACTGCTGTTCTGTCAGGATCGCAGCGACAGCCACGGGATGGGTAAAGTAAGGCTCGCCCGAATGACGGAACTGGCCGTCATGCATTTGGCCGCCAAAGTCATAGGCAGCGCGGATCAGCGGCTCGTTCGTTTTTGGGTTATAATTGCGGACCAGAGCGATCAGATCGTCGGCAGATATCATCGGGTCCGCACCTGGTTGGGGTTAGCCCTGGCCTTGCGCTGCCATCAGCTGACGCAAAAGCATCTCTTCGGACATGCTGTCTTCTTCGGGCTTGTCCTGTTCGGCACCCATAAGAAGCGCCATTGCATCCTCTTCGGCCTCGTCGACTTCGATCTGGCTCTGGTTGCTTTCGATCAGACGCTCACGCAACTCGTCCGCGCTCTGGGTCTCGTCGGCAATCTCGCGCAGGGACACGACAGGGTTTTTGTCATTGTCGCGGTCGACTGTCACCGGGGCACCGGCCGAGATTTCGCGGGCGCGATGTGCGGCCAGCATCACCAGCTCGAAACGGTTTTGAACCTTGTCAACGCAGTCTTCAACGGTCACGCGGGCCATGGGGTGCTCCAGATCAGCAAGAGTAATGGTAGAGGGGCAGTATTTAGGCGCGATCGCGGCCGATGACAAGCCGCTATTACAGGGGAATGATCGGTGCGCGCGCCTCTGCCGGCAGGGCGTCTCGCAATTGCAAAACGGACTGGCGCAATATGGGGTGAACCCAGTCTGGGGCAACATCTGCAAGGGGTTCCAGCACGAAGGCGCGCTCATGCATGCGCGGGTGCGGCAATATCAACTGGCCCGGGGCCTGTTCCTGCTGCTGCTCCAACGGCAGGTTCATCCACTGACGGGCTGTTGCGACATTGGGGCGAATCATATTGTCCAAGGCCAACAGATCCAGATCAATCACGCGCTCGCCCCACCGTTTGCCCCGGCGACGGCCCAGCTTGGCCTCGATCCCGTGCAGGATCGTGATCGCCTCTATGGCCGACCAGTTTGCCTCGATCGCCAAAGCGGCGTTCACGAAGTCAGGGCCGCTGCCTGCGGGCACGGCCTTGGTGGCAAAAAAGCGGCTTTGGGCGCGAATCACTGCGCCAGCCAGGCCTACTTCTGTGACAGCTTTTTGAAGGGTCTCAGCGGGTGACCCAACGTCAGATTGCATGTTTGACCCAAGGGCAACCAGCAGTATTGACCGGTTTTGCGGCAAATTTCCGCCCGTTTTGACGTCATCAGCGTCTTGCGACATAATTTAAATCACCTATTTTCCAGCCATCGTCTTTTCGCGCTTTTACGCATTCACTCACGGAAATCACAGGCGGTGCCCCGAATTTTCGGAAGGACATTTTATGTTTTACAAAGACGAACGGCTTGCGCTGTTCATTGACGGATCGAACCTTTATGCCGCCGCCAAAGCGCTTGGGTTCGACATAGACTACAAACTACTGCGACAAGAATTCATGCGTCGAGGCAAATTGCTGCGTGCATTCTACTACACTGCTTTGCTGGAAAACGACGAATATTCACCGATCCGTCCACTCGTGGATTGGCTGAATTACAACGGGTTCACCATGGTGACCAAACCGGCCAAGGAATACACCGACAGCATGGGCCGTCGGAAGGTCAAAGGAAACATGGACATTGAGTTGGCTGTGGACGCGATGGAACTCGCGCCGCGGGTTGACCATATTGTGCTGTTTTCCGGCGACGGCGATTTTCGGCCCCTGGTCGAAAGCCTGCAACGCCAGGGCGTGCGGGTATCGGTTGTCTCTACCATCCGCAGCCAGCCGCCGATGATTTCAGACGATCTGCGGCGCCAGGCTGACAACTTTATCGAACTTGATGAGTTGAAGGATGTGATCGGTCGCCCCCCGCGCGAACCGATGCCGGAACGCGAAGAACGCATGCAGGTACAAGACTAAACAGATTTCGGCGGGCTGGACCCGGCCCGCCGAACACCTTACCTCTGGCATATCTGTGTCGGAGACGTGATATGCCTAAATCCCCCCTCACCTTGTATCTCGCCGCCCCGCGCGGCTTTTGCGCGGGCGTTGACCGTGCGATCAAGATTGTGGAAATGGCGCTCGACAAATGGGGCGCGCCGGTCTTTGTGCGCCACGAGATCGTGCACAACAAATTCGTGGTCGACGGGCTGCGCGACAAGGGGGCCGTCTTTGTCGAGGAACTGGCCGAATGCCCGGATGACCGCCCCGTCATATTCTCAGCACACGGTGTGCCGAAATCAGTGCCACAAGCGGCTCAGGCCCGCGAGATGATCTATGTGGACGCCACCTGCCCGCTGGTGTCCAAAGTGCATATCGAAGCGCAACGGCACGCCGATAACGGGCTGCAAATGATCATGATCGGTCACGAAGGGCACCCCGAAACCGTCGGCACCATGGGCCAACTTCCAGACGGGGATGTGTTGCTTGTGGAAACGGTGAACGATGTGGCCCGGGTCGATGTGCGCGATCCCACACGGCTGGCATTCGTGACCCAAACGACGCTGTCGGTCGATGACACCGCAGATATCGTCGCCGCCTTGCATGACAGATTTCCTGCCATTGTCGGCCCTCACAAAGAAGACATCTGCTATGCCACCACAAACCGGCAAGAGGCGGTCAAGGCGATGGCCCCAAAATGCGACGCCATGCTGGTTGTCGGGGCACCCAATTCGTCAAACTCCAAGCGGCTGGTCGAAGTGGGGAGCCGCGCAGGGTGCTCCTATGCACAACTGGTCCAACGGGCAGACGACATTGATTGGCGCAGCCTGGAAGGGATTGGGTCCATGGGGATCACCGCCGGGGCCTCTGCGCCAGAGGTTTTGATCAACGAGGTGATCGATGCCTTCCGGGCCCGGTTTGATGTGACGGTCGAACTGGTCGAAACGGCCGTGGAGAACGTCGAATTCAAGGTGCCGCGTGTTCTGCGCGAACCCGCTTGATACACGCCAAATCTTGACACAAGATTTGCGCCAGACTTTTTCAAAAAGTCTGTGCCGATCGCAGACGCAACCGAATTGACGGAGAGACCGCATGATATCACTCCAATTCCTGATTACCGCATTGGTCGTCGTGATCGCGCCGGGCACAGGCGTAATCTACACACTGGCCCTGGGCTTGGGCCAGGGGCGTCGCGCGGCACTTTGGGCGGCCTTCGGCTGCACCTTTGGGATTGTCCCCCACCTCGCCGCCGCGACATTGGGGCTGGCGGCTGTCCTGCACACATCGGCATTGCTGTTCAACATCGTGAAATTCGCGGGGGTCGCCTATCTCCTCTACCTGGCCTGGGGCAGCCTGCGCGCGGACGGGGCGCTTGCGATCTCATCTGATACAAAGCCGCAGGCCGGATGGCGCATCGCGCGCCGTGGGGCCTTGATCAACATTCTGAACCCAAAACTGTCGATCTTCTTTCTCGCGCTTTTACCCCCTTTCCTGTCTGGGAACGCGGGCACGGCGACGGCGGAAATGGCTGTACTTGGCCTTGTGTTCATGGGCATGACATTTGGCGTGTTTGTGCTTTACGGCACCTTCGCCGCCGCTGCACGGCAATGGATCCTTGGCTCGGACACCGTCATGCGGTGGCTGTCGCGCAGCTTTGCCGCCATTTTCGCAGCCCTCGCGGGGCGGCTCGCGCTGGAACGCGCGTGAGCGACGACTGGATCTACTTTGACGGCGTGATCGAACCCATGGAATGGGGCAAGAACACCTATACGGTTCTGCGCCTTCCGGACGCGGTGATGGCAGAGCTGCCAAAGGGCACCAAACGGATCGAAGGCGAGTTTGGTGATTTTCCAATCAATCTGGCACTGACCAAAGCACCCGTCATCTCGGGCACGTTCGTCTATACAGGCAAGACCGTCTTGCGCGACAGCGGGCTTGAGGTGGGCGTTCCATTTGATGCGCGGGTGCGGGCCGTGGACCCAAACGTCGTCGAGGTGCCAGACGATGTCGTGGCGGCCATACGCGCAGCGGATCGCAGCGCAGCCTGGGCCGCACTCAGCCCTGGACAGCAGCGCGGGCGTTTGCATCTTGTCAACACCGCCAAAAGGGCCGACACCCGGCTCAAACGCATCACAGCCCTGATCGCAGACCTATGACCCAGATCCCCCGCGCTCCCCTCGCTTTGGGCCTTGCTGGCCTGATCCCCTTTGTCTGGGGTGCGCTGACCGTTGTCAGCGATAACCTCGCCGCACTGGGGCTGCAATTCATCGGACCGCGGTTCATAGGTCCTTATGTGCAACTGTTTTACGGCTCTGTGATCCTGTCCTTCATGTCCGGCGTTCTTTGGGGGTTTGCGACCAAAGCACAGGGGGCGCAGGCGGCCACCGGCTATATCCTGTCGGTGATACCGGCGCTCTGGGCGTTCTTTATGACGGGCGGCGGACCGGTAAGTGCCGCAACAAACCTGATCTTTGGTTTCGTGGGCGTGCTCATGCTCGACTACGCGTTTTACTCGTGGGGGCTGACGCCACCCTGGTGGATGCGGCTGCGCATCCTGATCACCGCCATCGTTGTGGCCTGCCTTGGAGTGACCGTGGTCTTATGAGCGATCCCGAAACGCTGTCCGTTTATGCCGCCAAGGCCGCAGACTACGCGAAACTTGTGACGGGAGAGAAAGTCAGCCCGGCCCTGCTGCAGTTCATCGAAGGGTTGCCTGCGGGGGGCAGCGTGCTGGACCTCGGATGCGGTCCAGGCTTTGCCGCCGGAACCATGGCCGCAGCCGGGATGACAGCACATGCTTGGGATCCCGTCCCTGAAATGGTCGCAATGGCAGCCAGCCAACCGGGCGTGATCACGCGCCAGGCAATTTACGCAGATCTGGTGGAACAGGACGCGTTTGACGGAATCTGGTGCAATTTTTCAATGCTGCACACGCCCCTGGCGGACTGGCCCGCGCAATTCCGGGCCATCGCACGGGCGCTCAAACCGGGCGGGTTGTTCCACTTTGGGACCAAACTGGGCGCAGGCGAGGCGCGCGACAGCATCGGGCGGCTTTATTCCTACATAAGCGAGGATGATCTGACCGCGCTGTGCGCCACAACCGGATTTGACATCACATACAGTCATACCGGCGAAGAGGCCGGGCTATCGGGCGAAATCGCGCCTTTCATCATTTTGCAGGCGCGCGCGCATGGCTGATCTGTTTGCCTACACGGATGGGGCCTGTTCGGGCAATCCAGGGCCCGGCGGCTGGGGGGCTTTGCTGCGGGCGATGGACGGTACAACCATCGTCAAGGAACGCGAGCTTAAGGGCGGCGAGGCACAGACGACCAATAACAAGATGGAGCTGATGGCCGCCATCGCTGCACTTGAGGCGTTGGAGAAACCTTCAACGATCACTGTTGTGACCGACAGCAACTACGTGAAAAACGGAATCACCAGCTGGATTCACGGCTGGAAACGCAACGGCTGGAAAAACGCTGCCAAAAAGCCTGTGGCCAACGCAGAGTTGTGGCAGCGGCTTGATTCTGCCCAAGCGCGGCACGATGTGACCTGGAAATGGGTCAAGGGACACGCGGGACATGCCGAAAACGAGCGTGCAGATGCACTGGCGCGGGCCGGGATGGCCCCTTTCAAACCAAAGTGACGTGGGGACAAAATAGGTAAAGCACCGGTTTTGCGGTCTTTCCCACGTGTTTGAAAACTGAATTGTTACAAGATTTTTATCCGTTAGACCGCTGTTTTTAAATCCTATTTTCCGTAAACGGCACCCAAAACATCACGCAAACCTACCATTTCCATGACAGTTTGTGACCGTTTGGTCCCTTATTGTTACAGCCCTTTTCGGCTATCTGTTTCCCAAGACGAACGGCCACCCCGGCCACACACCAACAGAGACACTGAGGAGAAATCGCATGAAACTGACCGCAACCAAAACACCGCTTCTGATCGCTGCCATGGCGACCGCCATCACCCTGACAAGCTTTGCCCCTGTAAGCGCGG
>JBCCBC010000173.1:0-6367 GCA_039814435.1 Pseudomonadota bacterium | reverse complement strand
GCAATTGGCCCCGATGGGCCCGCGCCCCGGCAATTCGAACTTGGCCCCGTAGTTTTCGCAAACAAAGCCGCGTGCAGGCCCGTCGATCACTTCGACCCGGTAGACAAGGCCACGCGGCAAAATCGCAACCTCTTGCGGCGCGATATCGATAATCCCGAGTTCGGTGCAGAACCGCAGTCGCCCTTCTTGCGGGACCACCAGCAATTCGCTGTCCGCAGAATAGAAATAGGCATCCTGCATCGATGCCGTCACCAGATAGATATGGCTGGCCATACCGACTTGAGTATTCACATCCCCGGCTGTGGTCATGGTGCGCATGCCAGTCAGCCAGGTGAGATCCTCGGCCCCGTGCGGCACAGGATCCCAGCGATATTGCCCAAGGCTGGTGACATCCTCGACCACGTGGGGCGCTGTTTTCCAGTGGGGCAGGTCGATGCGCGTATAGCGGCCCGAATGTTTCACGGACGGGCGAATTCTGTAACACCACGTACGTTCGGGACGCACATCCGTGAACGCCGTGCCGCTGAGTTGTTCACCATAAAGCCCGTAATTGCACTTTTGCGGAGAGTTCATGCCATCGGGCAGGGCCCCGGGCAGCGCCTCGGTTTCGAAATCATTGCCAAATCCGGGCATGTAGCCTTGAGTGATGCCTGCGCTGGATGGGGCCTGGATCATGCTGTGCGGGCTGCTTTGACGGTTCATCGCGCTCTATCCCTTGAGAGTTGGTCGCATATGTAATAGTTGATTTTGTAACTAACAAGCGATGCCACGATGCGCGATACCTCTGATTTTGATGTGCAGGATTTTTTGCCCTACCTGCTGAACCAGGCGGCCGAAGCGTCGAGCCTGGAATTTCAGCGGGTGTACAAGGACCGCTATGGTATGTTGCGCAACGAATGGCGGGTGCTCTTTCACCTTGGGATCTACACCCGGATGACCGCGAGCGAGATCGGCGCGCGCGCCCAGATGCACAAGACCAAGATCAGCCGCGCGGTGCAGCGCCTGGCCGAGCGTCGGTATCTGGTGCGTCACCGCGACGGCGGTGACCGCCGGGTCGAGCATCTGGAACTGACCCCGATGGGGCGCAAGGTGTACGCAGACTTGCGCGGTGTTGCACAGGATTACAACGATGCCCTGGTCGAAGGGCTGCCCCAAGAAGATGTGCAACGCCTGAAATCCATGCTGTCGATGCTGGCCGGGCGCCACGCATAGCCGTGGTCTTGGGAATGTGATTTGCCTCTGCCGTGCACGCGCGGCACGTTTGGTGCATATCGGATAGGGATTTCGTTTATGCGTTTGGGTCTTGCTGCTGTCACCGTCGCCCTTTGCTGTTTTGCCAGCACCGTGTTTGCGCAGACGGCAGAGTGCGGAGACGCAGAAACGCCATGCACGATCGAGTTTGGCACATACCACCTTGCGGTGCCGACCGACGTCGCGCCCAAAGGGATTGTGATGCATTTACATGGCGGTGGTGGCCGGGGGCGTGGATTGCTGAACTCGGGCCTTGGGCGCGGCGCGGTGGCGCGCGGTTATGTCTTTGTCGCCCCCGACGGATTTCACCCTGGAACGCGGTTTGAGCGCAATTGGTCCGTCAAGGCAGACGGGTCCACATTTCCACGCGATGACGGTGTTTTTCTGCGCGATGTCATGGCGGATGTGCGCGCCAAAACGGGGCTTGGCGACGTGCCCGTGCTGTTGGCCGGGTTTTCGCGCGGTGGGTCAATGGTTTGGGATATGGCCTGTGACGATCCCGAGTTTGCCAGCGCCTACGCCCCATTGGCTGGCGCGTTCTGGGACGCGTTGCCCGAAACATGCGCGGCCCCGGTCATGCTGTATCACACCCACGGATGGAACGACCGCACTGTCCCGCTGGAAGGTCGCGCATTTTCGTTTGAGGGGCGGTCAGTGGTGCAGGGCGACGTGTGGGCCTCGCTCAAGATCTTGCGTGCCACCAACGGCTGTGATGCACGCCAGCCCGAGCGCAACAGTTTTGAGGACGATCTGTGGTTTCGCCATTGGACAGACTGTGCGGCAGGTGAAATCCAGTTGATGTTGCACAAGGGCGGGCACGGTGCCCCCGCAGGCTGGGCGGCGCGGATGCTCGACTGGTTTGAAAGCGATTTGTCGAAGTCCTAGACGTCGACCTCGACACCGGGCAGGTTGAGCGCCTTGAGCAGTTCGCGCAATTCCTGGCGCGCAGCCACGTTCGAGATGTTGAGTTGTTTGACCCCAATGTCCTTGAGGTCAAGCAGGGTGAGCCCACGCGGAAACAACTCGCGAAAAATGACCCGTTCGGAAAAGCCGGGTGCGATGCGAAAACCGATGCGTTGTGACAGCATCTTGATTGCGCGCTCCATCTTTTCCTTGTTGACCATGCGCTGTGCCCCCATGCGGTTGCGCACGACGATCCAGTCGATGGGTTTGAGCCCGGCCTGGGCGCGCAACTGGCGCGCGTTCCACACCATTTCGGAATAGACAGACGGCCCAAGGATCTTGTCCCCCGCCGCATCGATCCGCGCGAGCAGGTCAAAGTCTATAAAGCTGTCGTTCAGTGGCGTGATCAGCGTGTCAGCGAGGGAATGTGCCACCTGGCTCAGCCGTGTGTGGGATCCGGGGCAATCGATCAGGATGAAATCGCTGTCAGGCTCCAGCGTGGCCACGGCAGCAGACAGGCGGTGATCATAGATGTTTTCGCCGGGCTTAAGCGCGCTTGCGTCAATCTCTGGCAGGTCGTGGACATCGGGCGAGGGCAGGTCAAGCTCGGCTGAGGTCAGAAACGTTTTGCGGTTTTCCACATAGCGCCCAAAGGTCCGCTGGCGCAGGTCAAGATCGAGTGCACTCACCTTGTGGCCCATCCGCGCCAGGGCCGTGCCAACATGCATGGACACCGTGGACTTGCCTGCGCCGCCCTTTTCGTTGCCGACAACGATGATATGCGCCATGCCTGTTCCCTTACCGTACATCCGCTTAGCGGGTTTTTAGATACTATATGTTGTGGTGGAGTACTTGGGAAGCGGCGCGCGCCCTTTTCCTGCGGCACCGTGGCACGGTGGGCGCAACTGGTTTCATGTTAGCGCTATCATATTGGCTGTGTTATGCTGTGCGCAACCGAGTCTTTGACAGAAGGAGAGCATGATGCCCCTGAACCCCGTTATGCAGCGTGTGACAGAGCGCGTGATTGACCGCAGCGGACCGTCGCGCCGCCGCTATCTGGACCGGATGGCCAAGGCTAAGTCTGACGGCCCGGCGCGCGCACATCTGTCGTGCAGCGGTCAGGCGCATGCCTTTGCTGCCGCCGGAGAAGATCAGGATCGTCTTGCCGGTGCCGCCTCTGGCAACCTTGGGATTGTGACGGCCTATAACGATATGCTGTCCGCCCACCAACCGTTCGAACGCTATCCCACCCTGATCCGCGACGCGATACGTGCGGCAGGGGGAACCGCCCAGGTCGCAGGTGGTGTACCGGCCATGTGTGATGGCGTGACCCAAGGTGAGGCCGGGATGGAGCTGAGCCTGTTTTCACGCGATGTGATCGCGCTGGCTGCGGGCGTTGCACTCAGCCACAACACCTTTGACGCCGCCGTCTTTCTGGGCGTGTGCGACAAGATTGTGCCTGGCTTGATCATCGCTGCGCAGTCCTTTGGCCACATGCCGGCGGTGTTCCTGCCTGCAGGTCCCATGACAAGTGGTTTGCCCAACGATGAAAAGGCCGCTGTGCGCCAACGCTTTGCTGCAGGCGAGGCGACGCGCGAAGAGTTGCTGAAAGCCGAGATGGCCGCATACCACGGCCCCGGCACGTGTACGTTCTATGGGACAGCCAACACCAATCAGATGTTGATGGAATTCATGGGCCTCCATTTGCCCGGCTCGTCCTTTGTGAACCCGAACACGGACTTGCGCGACGCGCTGACCGTTGAGGGAGCCAAACGCGCGCTGTCGTTGTCGGCGCTTGGCAACAGCTACACCCCTGTGTGCGATGTTTTGGATGAAAAGGCGTTTGTGAACGGGATTGTCGGGCTGAACGCGACGGGCGGGTCGACCAACCTGCTGATCCACTTGATTGCCATGGCGCGCGCAGGCGGGATCATCCTCGATTGGGAAGACTTTTGTGATCTTTCCGAAATCACGCCGCTGATTGCACGCGTGTATCCCAACGGTCTGGCAGACGTGAACCAGTTTCACGCGGCAGGCGGTCTTGGGTTCATGATTGGTGAGCTGTTGAACGCAGGGTTGTTGCATGACGACACGCGCACGGTGGCGGGTGAAGGGCTTGAGAATTACACGCAAGAGCCCAAGCTGGTTGATGGCGCGCTGACTTGGAGCCCCGGGACAGGTGAGACGTTGAACGCCGGCATCCTGCGCCCGGCAAGCGATGCGTTCCAGGACACCGGTGGCCTGAGCCGTCTGGTCGGTACGCTCGGGACCGGGGTGATGAAGATTTCGGCCGTCGCCCCCGAACACCGCATCGTCCAAGCACCATGCCGTGTGTTTCACGATCAGGACGCGGTCAAGACAGCGTTCAAGGCGGGCGAGTTTACAGATGACGTGATTATCGTGGTGCGCTTTCAGGGCCCCAAGGCCAATGGCATGCCGGAGCTGCACAGCCTGACGCCGCTGTTGGGGATCCTGCAAGGGCGGGGGCAAAAGGTGGCGCTGGTGACGGACGGGCGCATGTCTGGTGCGTCGGGCAAGGTGCCGTCGGCCATTCACGTGTGCCCCGAAGCTCTGGACGGTGGCCCAATTGGTCAATTGCAAGACGGCGACGTGTTGCGCGTCGATGCTGAGGCGGGGGTGCTAGAGGTGCTGACCGAGGGCGTGCTGGAGCGCGCCCACGCCAAGGCGGATTTGTCAGACAACCAGTGGGGTGTGGGGCGCGACATGTTTACGGCCTTCCGCAACACGGTTGGGTCTGCCAATACTGGCGCAACCGTATTTGGAGACTTTTGACTATGCTGACTGCCCGCGCCGCTTCTGTTCGCGCCCGAGAAATCTGTGATATCGCCCCGATTGTGCCTGTTCTGGTGGTTGATGACGTGGCCCATGCCCGTCCGTTGGCACAAGCACTGGTGGCGGGTGGGCTGCTCGCGCTTGAGGTGACCTTGCGCACCCCTGCCGCGCTGGATGTTATTGCCGCAATGGCAGAGGTTGAGGGCGGTGTCGTGGGTGCAGGAACGCTTGTGACACCTGAGGATGTGCGCTGTGCCAAAGAGGCTGGTGCGCAATTTGGCGTTTCGCCCGGGGCGACGGATGCGTTGATTGCGGCATGCGAAGCCGAAGGGCTGCCGCTATTGCCTGGTGCGGCCACAGCGTCTGAGGCCATGGCATTGTTTGAACGCGGCTATGACATGCTGAAGTTCTTTCCAGCCGAAGCCTCGGGCGGTGCGCCCGCGCTGAAAGCAATTGGGGCACCCCTGCCGCAGATTTCGTTTTGCCCGACGGGCGGCGTCAGCCCTGCCAACGCAGACAGCTATCTAAGTTTACCGAATGTGGTCTGCGCCGGGGGCAGCTGGGTTGCGCCCAAGGACAAGGTCATGGCGGGAGATTGGGCTGGGATCGAGGCGCTGGCGCGCGACGCCGCTGCACTCTCACGCTAAAATCGGGCGAAATCCGTGCCGCCGGGTGGGACTGTTTGCAGACGCAAAGGCGCCCACCCGCCGACCCTGATCTCGCGCTCGCAGGAAGCGTTGCGCGGCAGTTACTTGCAATCTCCGCTCGGTAAAAATCCTCGGGGCGGACGTTGGTCCCACACCCGGCATCTGAAACGAAAAGGGCCGCTTCCGAAGAAGCGGCCCTTTGGCATTTTCGCTGGTGCGTGGCTTAAAAGCCAAGACCGGCATATTTGTTCTTGAACTTCGACACGCGGCCGCCGGTATCCATCAGGCGCGATGTCCCGCCAGTCCAGGCCGGGTGTACGGAGGGGTCGATATCCAGCGACAGCTGGTCGCCTTCCTTGCCCCATGTCGATTTCATTTCCACGATCGTGCCGTCTGTCATTTTGACGTTGATGGTGTGGTACTCGGGATGCGTATCGGCCTTCATGCCTTGGCTCCTTCGGACTTGGGTTTGTAGTTCGTGACTTCTGCGATACGGGCGGATTTGCCGCGACGCGAACGCAGGTAGTACAGCTTGGCGCGACGCACGCGCCCGCGGCGGACCACGGTGATGTTGTCGATGTTTGTCGAATAGAGGGGGAACACACGTTCCACGCCCTCGCCAAAGGAAATCTTGCGCACGGTGAACGAGCCAGCGATGCCGTGGCCGTTGTTGCGTGCGATGCAGACGCCTTCGTAATTCGTGCGCGAAAATAGGCCTTTTTCGCGCTCCTTTTATTTTCGCGCACCTCTCCTGCGCGAAAATAAAAGGGGCG
>JBCCBC010000202.1:0-5259 GCA_039814435.1 Pseudomonadota bacterium | reverse complement strand
TGCCCGCCAGCAGCCCGGCCAGTGCCAGCGTATAGGTGCCAGACGACAGCGCACCAAAGTCCATGCCTTTGCGCACCTCGCGCCTGATCCAGCTGAGAATGGGCTTGGTGCTGCCCTGCACCGCCTCGTTACCTGCACAGACCACCAGCGTTTCGGATCGGTCAAGATCTGGCAGTGCGGCATCGACCGCAGTTGTCACGCCATTATAGGCAGGCACCGGCGCACCGGTTTCGCCGATCAAGCGCCATGTATAGAACGTGCGCCCTGACGGGTGCAGGTTGGCAAGGCTCAACGCTTCGAGTGCACAGGCGAACCCCAGTTGGGAATATCCCGGAATGAGCAGAAAGGCGTACCGCCGGGGGGCGTCAGCCTCAGGCGGCAAGGGCGGTGTCCAAGAGCGCGCGTACCCGGCGGGCATAGGGTTCGTTCACAAGGCGTGCGACCTCTTTGCCGTTTTTCATCACCAAAAGGGTTGAGCGGCGCGTGACCTTGAGCCGTTCTGTCAGCACGGCCCGCCCAAACGTGTCCCAATCCACATCCACAAACGTGAGGTTGGCGTATTCGGGGGTGTCCGCCAGCGCCTCGGCAATCAGGTCCGCCTTGATCTGGCATGTGATCGACCAGCTGGCCCGGTAGTTCAGGATCACCGTCCGGTCAGACTCGCGCAGCGTGCGCCAGATGTCGGGCGTAAACGTCTCGGCCGGGTAGGCGATGGCGATGCTGGGCACAAAGGCGGCGGTAGACAGCAAAAACAGGCGGCGGTTCATAAAACAAAGCTCCGGAGGAGACCTAAAATCGCTGCGCAGAATATTGCGGACGCGCGCGCACGCAAGAGGCCCGTGTCAGGTTTTGGCCTGGCGTGACAATTGCACCGCAAGGATACCGGCGGCGATGATTGCCACCCCGATCACGTCTTGCACCCCGAGCCGTTCTCCAAGCAGCAGCGCGGCAATGGCGACCCCAAAGAACGGGTTGAGAAAGTGGAACGTCGCCGCTTTGGTCGGCCCGATCCGTGCCACCAGCGCAAACCAGATCCATGTGGCCACCAGCCCCGGTACAAGGATGGTATAGGTGTAGGCGACCCAGAACACGGGCGTCGGCGTCACGACGATCGTCTCGGTGAACGCCGCGGCGATCCCCAGCACCACGGCCCCCACAAACATTTGCAAGCCAACCACCATCATCAAGTTCCCCCCCGACGACATTGTGCGCATCGAAAGTGTTGCAATGGTCAGCGCGACGGCGGCAATCACACACAGCGCGATGCCGTAAGTGTCGACCCCTGTTTGCAGGCGCGCCGACATGATCAGGAACACGCCGCCGATCCCAAGGATCAGGCCGAAAATGCCCAAGGGTGGCAGCCTGTCGCGAAACACCGCCCACCCGGCAAAGGCCACCATCAGCGGCATGGTTGACGCAATGATAGACGCCAGTGATGCTTCGATCGTTTGCATCGCTACAAAGTTGAGGCCCAGGTAGATCGCGTTCTGGCACAGCCCAAAGATCAACGTGGCGCGCCACTGATCCCGCGTCAGGGTCCAGGACTGGCCCAAGGCGCGCGCCACAGCGACCCCAATGACCCCAGCAATAAAAAATCTCAGCGAGGATGCCGCAAGCGGCGGCGCATGTGCCACAATGATCCGCGCTGAAGTAAAGGCAGAGGACCAGATAAGGGCAAATGTCAGCCCCATCAGAATTGCGCGGATGTCCATGATATGCCTTCCCTGCTTGGGGCGGACGTTCTGGCAAATCGGGCAGGGATGCAAGCGGTCAGATCACGACCCTGTTGGGTGCAAGTGATCGTCTTTGCGTCCACATTGCGTTCAAACATCAAAGGGATCGCACATGAAATTCTCACGCCGTGGATTTGGGGCATTGGCACTGGCTGGCGTCAGCGCGCCCGGAACGGTTCTGGGTCAACAGACCTCGATGCTGCAGCTGCAGCGCGCCGCCCTGTCCGGCACCACATCCGAGTTCGAGGCCGCGATGGCGCAGATCAAGACGCGGGCAAACCCGGACATGGCGGCCAGCCTGATTGTATCCTTGCGCTTTTCCCGCTCGCGCGGGCCGCAGATTGCCGATGCGCTGGAAACGATCACGGGGCAGAGTCATTTCACGGACTGGTTCAACTGGATGCTCTGGCAAGAGCAAAACCCGCAGATCAAACCCCACGCTGATTTCCCCGCTTTCAAACGCGAAGTCATGGTGCAGATCGACGACAACTTTGCCGATTTCCTGCGCCCAGAGCATATCGAACCAGACGAGATGCGCATCCGCCTGGAGGAGATTTCCTGGGGTGGGGTGGTCAAGGACGGGATCCCGTCCCTGGACAACCCGGACTTGGTCGACGCAGCTGAGGCGGAGTACCTGCGCGGCGACGACCTCGTTTTTGGCGTCTCGATCAATGGCGATGTGCGCGCCTATCCGCTGCGCATCATGGGCTGGCACGAAATGTTCAATGAGGTGATAGGAGGTGTGCCAGTTGCCCTGGCCTATTGTACGCTGTGCGGATCTGGCATCCTTTTTGAAACTGCTGTGCAGGGGCGGGCAACGCCGCTGGTCTTTGGTTCTTCGGGCTTTCTGTACAGATCCAACAAGCTGATGTTTGATCGTGAGACGAACAGCCTGTGGAACCAGTACACCGGCCAACCCGTTGTCGGCCCTCTTGTGGGCAGTGGCATTGCCTTGCAACAGCGCCCGGTGGTCATCACCACATGGGAGAACTGGACCGCGTCAAACCCAACCACCAAGGTCTTGAGTCTCGAGACGGGGCACAGAAGGAATTACGATTCCGGTGTGGTCTATAACGACTACTTTGCGTCACCTGACCTGATGTTCCCAGCGCAGGTGGATCAGCGCCTGCATGCGCAAAAGGACTTTATCTTTACCGTGCGCCAGTTTGGTGCCGCGCGGGCCTGGCCGCTTGAGGCGTTTGAAAAACAGCCCCTCATCAATGACGCGATTGCGGGCACGCCGTTGTTGCTGGTGGGTGATGCCAAGACGCGCAGTGTGCGGGCCTATGAGCGGGGGGAACAAACTTTCACGCCCGCAGGTGGACGCCTGAAGGATCAGGGTGGGGCCGAGTGGCGCGTGAGCGAAGATGCGTTGATCGGCCCGGACGGCGCGCAGCTGCCCCGGGTGGCGGGCCACATCTCGTACTGGTTTGCCTGGGACAATTATCTGGGCGATGCGGCCACCGTGTATGAAGGATAAGTTTGAGGGGTAAAACGCAAAAGGGCCGCCCCGTTGGGCGACCCTTTCGAGAACTGTATGAACGACGATTTACTCGTTCACGCTGTCTTTCAGCGCCTTGGCGATTGTCATTTTGACAACCTTGTCGGCTTCTTTCTTGAACTGCTCACCGGTGGCAGGGTTGCGCACCATACGCTCGGGGCGCTCGCGGCAATAGATTTTGCCAACGCCGGGCAGAGTGACTGCGCCACCGCCCGAAACTTCTTTGGTGATCAGGCCACAGATCGCGTCCAGCGCGCCGCCTGCGGATTTCTTGTCTGTCCCCATTTCTTCGGCCAGCGCGGCGACGAGTTGGGTCTTTGTCATAGGTTTTGCCATTTTCTGGTCTCCTTCGTCTGCCCGACAATTTGGGCCTCATGTCCGTTTTGTAACGGTATGTTGTGGGAAAACACAACGAATAGTGGCTGCGCGCAAGGGAAAAACAGGGTTTTTTGGCGGTTTTCAGCCCTCAGACCCCTGTCTAAAGGAATGCCGTCTCGTCAAATGACCGCAATTTCCGACTGTGGATGCGTTCCAGCGGCATGCCCCGCAGATGCTCCATCGCGCGAATTCCGATCATCAGGTGGCGTGCGACCTGTTCTTTGTAAAAGTTCGAGGCCATGCCGGGCAGCTTCAACTCGCCATGCAGGGGCTTGTCGGATACGCATAGCAACGTGCCGTAAGGCACCCGGAACCGGTAGCCATTTGCCGCGATTGTCGCGCTTTCCATATCCAGTGCGATGGCGCGGGACTGTGACAGGCGTTGCACCGGTCCGCGTTGGTCGCGCAGTTCCCAGTTGCGGTCGTCATGGGTGGCGACGGTGCCTGTGCGCATAATCCGCTTCAGCTCGTATCCTTTGAGTTTGGTGACGTTTGCCACCGCTTCTTCCAGGGCAATCTGGATTTCGGCCAGTGCTGGGATTGGCACCCACGGCGGCAGATCGTTGTCGAGCACGTGATCTTCGCGCAGGTAGCCATGCGCCAGCACAAAGTCGCCAAGCGCCTGTGAGTTCCGCAAGCCCGCGCAGTGCCCAACCATCAACCAGGCGTGGGGGCGCAGTACGGCGATGTGATCCGTGGCCGTTTTCGCGTTGGACGGACCCACCCCGATATTGACCAGGGTGATCCCCGACCCGTCCGCCCGCTTGAGGTGGTAGGTCGGCATTTGCGGCATTTTGGGGCTGTCGGGCAGGGGTTGGTCGCTTGCCGTGATCTCGGCATTGCCGGTCGACACAAACGAGGTGTAGCCGCTGTCAGGATCGTCCAGCTGCGCACGCGCATACCCCTCGAACTCCGAGACATAGAACTGATAGTTGGTGAATAGTACGTGGTTTTGGAAATGATGCGGTTCGGTCGCGGTGTAATGTGACAGGCGCGCCAGCGAATAGTCGATGCGTTGCGCTGTGAACGGCGCAAGCGGCCCGATCCCGTCCACCGGTTCGTAAGTGCCGTTGACGATATCATCGTTAGTGTTGCTCAGGTCAGGCACGTCGAACACGTCACGCAGCGGGAACGCCGCCGCCCCCTGTTGCGGGACGCTGATGCTGGGATCGTTGGCAACGGCAAAGTGTACGGGCATTGGCGTTGTGGAGTAGCCGATTTCAACCGGTTGGTCGTGGTTGGTGATCAACAGCCCGATCTGCTGGATCAGGTAGTTTTCAAACAGGTCTGGCCGGGTCACTGTCGTTGCATAGGTGCCCGGGTCTGCCACATGTCCAAAGCTGAGCCGGGTATCGACCCGCGCATAGCTGGACGTGGTGAACCTGATTTCGGGGTAATAGGCCCGGATGCGTCCCTCGGGCGGGCCGTTTTCCATGGCCGCCAGAAACTGTTTGCACAGAAATTCTGACGCCTCGCGGTAGAGCGTCTTCAGGTGCGCGACGGCCTCGGCGGCGTCGTGGTATTCGGTGTGGGCGTGCTGGCCCTGCGTCAATGTTTTCATGTTGTTGGCTCGAGTACGGGTATGAATTCAAATGTGCGCACGTCGACCAACCCAAGGTCAGAGATGCGCAGTTCGGGAATGACCAC
>JBCCBC010000141.1:0-7865 GCA_039814435.1 Pseudomonadota bacterium | reverse complement strand
GCACATTGTCGGCGGGGGGTGCGGTGCCTAGATCCCTTGCACAACGACGCAACGAGGACCCCATGCAAGGCACCGCTCATCCCGAAACACGGGTCGGCCACATCCACCTAAAAGTGTCGGACCTCGATCGCGCGATCCAGTTTTACGGCGACGTGCTCGGCTTTTCCCTGACGCAACGCTACGGCGATCAAGCGGCCTTTTTGGGGGCGGGGGGGTATCATCACCATATCGGGCTCAACACCTGGCACTCGCGCGGGGCCGGGCCTGCGCCCGAACGGGCGGCGGGCCTGTATCACAGCGCGTTCCTCTTTCCCGACCGCGCCTCCCTGGGCGCAGCACTGCAACGGGTGCTTGATCACGGAACGGTTCTGGACGGGGCCGCAGATCACGGCGTATCCGAAGCGGTCTATTTCCGCGATCCGGATGGCAACGGGGTCGAGCTGTACCGCGACCGCGACCCAGCCGACTGGCCCCGAGATGCGGATGGCGGTTTGGCGATGCTCAACACCCGCCTTGATGTACCCGCCTTGCTCGCAGAAGCGGGTTAACACTTGCCCAACCTTTGGCATTGTGCGGAGGGGTAGGCCCGTGTGTTTTTGCCAATGCTGCGCTGTGGCAGCCTACATCGAGTGAACGCGCGGCTCACAGGGAGGACACACCCACCCAACATTGCGTGCCCTTTCAAATTGCGCCACCTTGCCGGCACAGACCGGAGGGGCAAAATGAGCACGGGATTTTTCCACGACGAACGGACGATGTGGCACGGCGGGGGCAACTATGCCTTCACCCTTCCGTTGGGGGGGTTGGTGCAACCGCTTGCCGCCGGGGGCCTGCCCGAAAGTCCGGAAACCAAGCGGCGGTTCAAGAACCTGATGGACGTGACCGGGTTAACGCAAGACCTCATTATTTGTTCTGCACCCGAGGTGACCCAGGATCAACTCTTGCGCGTGCATACTCCTGAATATCTCAACGAATTTAAAGGGTTGTCGGATGGTGCGGGCGGCGAAATCGGCCACCACGCCCCCTTTGCCACAGGGGGGTACGAACTGGCAGCCCTGTCCGCAGGCCTCACCACCGCGGCAGTTGAAACTGTGCTGAACGGCACCCACACCAACGCCTACGCCCTGTCCCGCCCACCCGGCCACCACTGCGTCGCGAACGGCCCCATGGGGTTCTGCCTGATGGCCAATATCGCTATCGCGATCGAGACCGCCAAAGCCGCGCGCCCCGACCTGCGCGTCGCCGTGCTCGACTGGGATGTGCACCACGGCAACGGAACCGAGTCCATTTTTTATGACCGGGCGGATGTCTTCACCCTGTCACTGCATCAAGAGGGGAATTACCCCCTAGATACGGGTGGTTTAGAGGATCGCGGCACAGGGGCCGGAGAGGGCGCAAACCTCAACCTGCCCCTGCCCGCCGGGGCTGGTCACACTGCCTATCTGCATGCCATGGACCGGGTCGTGATCCCCGCGATAACGGCGTTCGACCCAGACCTGATCATCGTCGCCTGTGGCTTTGACGCAAGCGCCATTGACCCAATGGCCCGTATGCTCGCCACTGCAGACACGTTCCGCCAGATGACGCTGAAGATCAAAGAACTCGCTGCGCTTATCTGCGACGAAAACCTCGTGCTCAGCCACGAGGGTGGCTATTCCGAGGTCTACGTCCCCTTCTGCGGTCACGCCACGCTTGAGGCCCTGTCAGGCAGCGCCATCACCGCCCCCGACCCAATGCGCCGCGCGCTCCAATCGCGCCAGCCCGGTCTACGGTTTGATGCGTTTCTGCGCGGAGAAATTGACCATATGGCTGTGCAACTTGGTCTCTGACCCCTTGACGTCGCGCCGCGTGGCCCCGACATAGTACCTGCAATGTAAAAAGGCGTAACATATGCCCGATCCCAACCCTGTGGCTCTCGAATTTCTGCTTACTCGGCGCTCGCGCCCAGCCAAGACTCTGGCCGAACCGGTGCCCGACCGTGCCACGCTTGAAACCATTCTGACGGCGGCCGCACGCACCCCGGATCATGGCAAGCTGCAGCCCTGGCGTTTTGTCGTGCTGAGCAAGGCCGCGATGCCCCGACTGGCCGAGGTCGCGCAGGCGCGCGGCGAGGGTCTTGGACTGGATAGCGAAACCATTGCCAAAGGGCGCAGCCAATTCGATCAGGGGCACCTCGCCGTTGCCGTCATCGAAGTGCAAAAACCGTCCCCGAAAATCCCCGCGCTGGAACAAACCTATTCCGCAGGGGCCGTCTGTCTGGCGCTGCTGAACGCAGCCCTTGCAGCCGGATGGGGGGCCAACTGGCTTAGCGGCTGGCCCAGTCACGACCGCGGGTTCATGACCCAGGCCCTTGACCTGCAAAGCCATGAAAAGATTGCGGGTTTCATCCACATCGGAACCGAAACCAGCGCCCCGCCAGACCGCCCACGCCCTGATATCGCGGGCATCACCACATGGGTCGACGCATGATCCTCGCGTCCTTTTTTGCTGCCCTCGGTCAGATCGGAGATCCGCGGTTCCGCCGCGTTCTGTTTCTTGGGATCGCGCTCACTATTGCGCTGCTGATTGCAGCGATCACAGGCCTTGTCTGGCTGATCGGCTCCCTTACAGCCGACAGCGTCAACCTGCCATGGATCGGAGAAATCACCTGGCTTGACGACATCATCAGTTGGGGCTCGTTCTTCCTGTTTTTCGGGCTTTCGATCTTTTTGATGATGCCTGTGGCCTCGGCCATCACTTCGATGTTTCTGGACGAGGTGGCGCAAGCGGTCGAAGACCGGCACTACCCCCATCTGCCCCGCGCAGACAGCGTACCCATTGGCGATGCCATCGTGGATACGATCAATTTTCTGGGCGTGCTGATCGGGGCAAACCTGTTGGCGCTGATCCTATATGTGCTGTTTCCGCCCACCGCGATCTTTATCTTTTGGGGGCTGAACGGGTTCTTGCTGGGGCGGGAATACTTTACCCTTGCCGCAATGCGCCGCGTCGGGCGCACACAGGCCAAGGCACTGCGACGCGCGCATTCGGGCACAATCTGGATTGCGGGTACACTGATGGCGATTCCGCTGTCTATCCCACTGATAAACCTACTGATCCCGATCATCGGTGCGGCGACATTCACGCACTTGTTTCACCGTCTCACAGCGGCTCAAGCGCCCGGTCAAACCAGCTCATATCACTAAGGGATATCCACCCTGACAGGATGATCCCGGCGACAATCGCCCACAACACCAGCGCCACCCATGTAACAATCCACGCCTTGCGGCGAGTGTGGTGATGCTCGGGCGCACCGGCATGCGTGCCGGGCTCAACCTGGCCCAGATCACCTTGGGTTTGCACCTTGATCGGCAAGGCAATCAGGAAACACATCCACCAGATCACAGCATAAAGAACGAGAGCCGAGGTGATGCCCATCAGACTTCCTCAAGCTCTACCAGGCATCCGTTGAAATCCTTGGGATGCAGGAACAGAACTGGCTTGCCATGGGCGCCGATCTTGGGCTCTCCCGTGCCCAGAACGCGGGCACCCGTCGCTTGCAAGTGATCGCGCGCTGCCAGAATATCGTCCACCTCGTAACATATATGGTGAATGCCACCGGCCGGATTTTTCGCGAGAAATCCGTTGATGGGGCTGTCATCGCCCAAAGGGTACAGCAACTCGATCTTGGTGTTGGGCAGCTCGATAAAGATCACAGTAACGCCATGGTCCGGTTCGTCCTGCGGTGCCCCAACCGTTGCCCCCAGCGCGCCGCGATATTGTGCCGCTGCGGCCTCAAGATCCGGAACAGCGATGGCAACATGGTTCAGTCGGCCAATCATCTGGCGCTCCTTTTTTCCAGCTTTCGGCCCTTATCACCACACAGGTCATGCCGTGCAAGGGCGTGCGTTAACTTGCTGTTAGGTAAGGGGCCGTAACGATAGGTCCAGTGATAAACCGGAGGAAGTGATGGACACGACGGACCCGTTTAAGCCGAACTACCCTGCCCCGACCGCGATGCGCCCGCTGCTGGGCCTGACAGTTCTGGTGATCGAAGACAGCCGGTACGCTTGCGAGGCTATGCGATTGCTGTGTTTGCGCAGCGGGGCCCGCATTCGGCGCGCTGATACGCTGCGCGCAGCGCGGCGCCACTTGATGGTCTATCGCCCGACCGTTGCGATCATCGATGTGGGCCTGCCTGATGGGAACGGCTGTGATCTGGTTCGTGAGTTGACCGAATCCGCAACCCGACCCGAGGTGATCCTTGGCACCTCTGGTGATGTGGACGGTGAGATGGCTGTGCTGTCAGCGGGTGCTGATGGGTTCATGGCCAAACCCGTTGTGTCCTTGGGCGTCTTTCAGGACACGATCCTGTCGCACTTGCCTGCCGACAGGCGTCCAAATGGCCCACGGGCTGTGCCGCAAGAAACTGTTGAACCCGATCCGATCGCTTATCGTGACGACATGGCCCATGTCGCCGACGTCCTGGGCGAAGGGAGCGATACGCGCGCGCTTGACTATGTGGCGCAATTCCTGGGCGGTGTGGCCCGCAGTGCGGATGACAACGAACTGGCTGTTGCGACCGCCGCGTTGGCCGCCAAACGGGCACGCGGCGATTCCGCTACATCCGAGGCCGCAACCGTTGCCGGGCTTGTTCAGGAACGCTTGGCGGAGAAAATCGCCATTTGACGCATCAGCCGTCAGCGGTCAAGGCCGGATCATCAGATACGCGCACCAGCTGGGTGAGATCGGCCAGCCGCTCGCGCTGGTGTCCCGATGCATCAAAATTGGTTGGATCCAGCCACACGCGGAATGCTTCCTTTAGCGCGGGCCATTCGCTGTCAACGGCCGCGAACCAAGCCGTGTCGCGGTTGCGCCCTTTGACCACAGCCGCCTGACGAAACACCCCTTCGTAACTCAGGCCCAGCCGTTGGGCAGCGCGCCGCGATCCGTTGTTGAGCGCATTGCACTTCCATTCAAAGCGGCGATACCCAGCCTTAAATGCCCACTCCATCATCGCATACATCGCCTCGGTCGCCGCAACGGTGCGTTGCAGGGCGGGACTGAAATTGATGTGCCCGATTTCGATACTGCCGGCGACTGGCGCAATCCTGAGAAAGCTTGCTACCCCTTCATACGCACCGCTGGCATGGTTGCGTATGGCATAGAACTGCACGGCCGGGTCCTGCTCCATCTCGCGGACCCAGCGGTGATACTGGGCGGAGGATGAAAACGGGCCGTAAGGCAAATAATCCCACACGTGATCCTGCCCGACATAGGGGCGAAACAACAAGGCTGCATGGGTATCCGCGATCAACGGCTCAAGCGTGCAATAACGCCCCGTCAACACTGTGTGCGTGTCAGGCGCGACCGGCGGCGTCCACCCCGGCACAGGGTCATCGTTGATCTGGTACAGTCCGTTCATGCCGGGACGTTAGGCGGAGTTCCGCCCAAGGCCAAGCGGTTTAATCCGATTCGCTTAAAGGATCAGACCGGGATCAGAGCCCATGTCCAACCCGGGAAAGATTGACTGTTCAAAGACGTTTTTGTCCAACCCGGTCAGCCCGCGCATGATCCACGCCGCGTGGGCGCGCACGTCTCCGGTCGGCATCACGTCACGATCCTGGTAAAGGTTGCCCTCTCCCAATCCCGGCCAATCCCCATAGACGCGCCCACCACGGATGGCCCCACCCGCCAACAGCATCAAACCGCCGGTGCCGTGATCCGTGCCCGCGGTGCCGTTCTGACGCGCGGTGCGGCCAAATTCGGTCATCGCCACCACAGCAGTCTTGCGCCAGGTATTGCCGCGCATCTTGCCCCGCAAAGTCAGCAATGTTTCGGACAAACGGCCCAAAGCCTCGCCCAGGTACCGCTCTTGGTTGCGGTGCGTGTCCCAACCGTTTAGCGAAAAGGCCGCGATACGGGCGTCTTCTGACAGTCGCTGCGCCGCAAATTCCGCGATCTCAACATGATCCGGCGTACGGCCCGACGACATGTCGGTGGCGGCGGCTGACAACACTTGCGCCTCGGTCAGGGCCGCGTGCATCATCGGGTCGGACTCAGTGACCAGATCCATCAAACGCACGGCCTGCGGGCTCAGGTTAAATTCGGCATCGGGCGACCAGTTGGCCACATCCGCAGCCCCCTGCAAAAGACGCATGTCGCTGCGTCCAATCGCATAGGCCGTTTGCGAGGTGATCCCCGGCACGCTTTGCAGCATCCGGTTGAGCCAGCCATCCCGCACGCCAGCCAGCGACGCGGTGCCCGCCTCAAGCAAGTCCTGCCCGTCAAAATGGCTGCGCTTGTCGCGATAGGGTGTGGAAACGGCGTGCACAAAGGCCAGTTGCCCCGCCTGCCACATCGGCATCAGCGGCGCGAGGGCCCCGTGCATTGCAAAGTAACCGTCCAGATCCACCGCCCCGGCTTGTGGCCCGCTCGACAGGTTTTGACGTAACTGGGCCAAGGCAGGATCGCCATAAGGTTGGACCACATCCAGCCCGTCCATCCCGCCACGCAGGATGATCACGACCAGCCGTGTGTCCCACGGCGTCGCGGCAAAGCTCACGGGCGTAAGCAGCGGGCTCGCAGCCAGCGAGCACCCCACCACACCAGAGCGCATCAGAAAATCACGTCGAGACAAGGGCGAAGGCATCTTGCAGCTCCTATCGGCGTTGAAAGGCAGGGGACATCAGCACAAGGCCAATGGCCTCTGGCTTGCTTTCTGCGGCACCAGCGGCAAATCGCACTGCATCGTTGGCATAAGTGCCAAGGGCCACATCCACAAAACCGCGTGGATCAGGGACAGTTCCCAACACACGTTCCGGCACGCTCATCGCCCAGGTGACTCGGCCAGCGAGACCTTGGGGCGTGACCCAGTGCGGATCCTCTTCGGGCCACCCATCCGGGCCGATGGGGCGTTCCCATTCCTGCCCCATGACCACCAGCGGCTTGTTCAGGATATTGCGCACCTGGCGTTCTGTCATTTGCTCAAGCGCGTCCGAGGGCACGGCCAGCGCGCGCATTGCCGAGGACACAAAATCAATGGGCGGTTTGAAGTTCGCAAGCGTAGCATCCCAAGCGCTGGCGTGACCCAACAAGGTCTCATACAGCGGCATCAACGCACCGTCAGTTGCGAGGTAGCTGGCTTCAAGCGCATCGATCAACCCCGGGTCGGGCGTGTCTGACACAAAGTGCACAGCCAGCTTTGTCGCGATATGACGGGCCGTTGCAGGGTGCGCGGCCAGCGCCACCAGAACCTCGCGCACCGGTTTGTCGTTATAAGCATCGGCATAGGTCGCCCCCAACACCGTCTCGGGGCCCGGTTCGACAAAGTCCTTGCGGAACTTGTAGCCATTGCGCGCTTCGAACGTCATGCCAGTGAACAATTCAGCCAGTTCGGTCACGTCGCCCTGACCATAGGGGCCTCCAACGCCCAATGTGTGCAGTTCCAGCACTTCGCGCGCCAGGTTTTCGTTCAGGCCCGCGTCGCCCTTGCGCCGCAACGCCATACCGCTGTTTGGCCCAACCGACCGCGCTTGATCCAGATAATCAAGCATCAGCGGGTGCATCACCGCCGCTTCCAGCACGTCGATAAATCGGCCCGCAATATGCGGACGGATGGCATCATCAATGTAGGGGGTCGTGGCACGCCGCACGACGCCACGTTTGCCGTGCGCGGTAAAGTGGTCCGACCAAAAGGCGACCACCCGTTCACGGAACCCGGTTTCGGTGTGAACGCGGCGCAGCATTGTGCCCGCCAGCCACCCAACCCAGTCTTCGCGGGCTTGGGCATTGATCACGTTGCGCTGTTTGCGCGCTTGAGCGGCGGCCTCGGTGCCGCGGTTCTTTTTGCGGATCTGGGCGGCGTCCTGTGCGGCAATCATGCG
>JBCCBC010000132.1:0-8125 GCA_039814435.1 Pseudomonadota bacterium | reverse complement strand
CGTGGTCAAGTCTGTATCAGCGACGCACGGGAACGGGCAAGGCAGGTCACGCGTATGCGCACAAGGCCACGGGTTTTGGCAGTGTCATCGGGCGGCGGCCACTGGGCCGAGCTGCGCCGCCTGGCTCCCGCATGGGAGGGGGCCCAGGTCGTGTATGTGACAACGGGCGTGGCGTATGCGCAGGACGTGCCCGGCGCGGATCTGCGTACCGTGATGGACGCCAATGCGAAGGCCAAGCTGCGCTTAATGGGCCTGGCATTGGGGATGCTGTGGCACGTTCTGCGGACACGCCCCGATGTTGTGGTGTCCACAGGTGCGGCGCCTGGCTACTTTGCGGTTCGATTTGGCAAGTTGCTTGGCGCACGTACCGTTTGGCTGGACAGTATCGCCAATGCCGAGGGAATTTCAGTTTCCGGCCATCTGGCCCGGCGGCACTGCGATCTTTGGCTCACCCAATGGCCGCATGTCGCTGAGGCAACAGGTGCAGCGTACAAAGGGGCGGTGATGTGATCTTTGTCACTGTGGGGACCCAAATGCCGTTTGACCGTTTGGTCATGGCTGTCGACGCCTGGGCTGAGGGCCGGCCCGATGTGGAGGCGTTTGCGCAGATCGGGCCGGGCCGCGCGCCGACACATATGCCGCATACGGCGACGCTGACACCATCCGCCTTTTCCAGCAGGTTTGCGCGCGCCAAGTTGGTGATTGCACATGCGGGGACCGGGTCTGTTTTGGCGGCGATGGAGCACGACGTGCCCATCATCATTGTTCCCCGAAGCGCAGCCCTGGGCGAGCACCGAGATGATCATCAGATGGCCACCGCCAAACACTTTGCGGGGCGGGCAGGCGTGCATGTCGTGACCGATACCTCGGATTTGGGCGGTGCGATCAACCAACTGCTGACAATGCCGCGCGTTGGTGCAAAGGGAGCGGCCCAAGCCGATCCCAATTTGCTGTCAACCATTCGCCAGGTCATCTTTCCACAATGACCGCGCCCTTGTCCGTCCTTATCCCGGCAAACAACGAAGCAGGCTACATCGGCAGATGCCTGCGATCGTTGGCCGAACAAGCGCCCGCGCCGCCCGGGCCAAAACAGATCATCGTCGCGGCGAATGCCTGCACGGATACAACAATCGCCGAAGCCGAAGCGTGCCGCGATGCGCTGCAGGACGCAGGCTGGACGATGGAAATCCTTGACCTACCTACGCCAGGCAAACTGCCCGCGCTGAACGCTGCAGAGGCGCAGGCGACAGGCCAGGTGTTGGTCTATCTTGATGCCGACGTGACCTGCGCGCCGCCCTTGATGGCGCAACTGGTCTCGGCATTGGACACCGACCTGCCCCGCTATGCCAGCGGCACGTTGCAGGTGGCCGCGCCGCGCAGTTGGGTCACGCGCTGCTTTGCACAGGTCTGGCAGCAATTGCCGTTCATGACCACAAATGTGCAGGGCGCCGGGGTTTTTGCCGTCAACCGGCCGGGCCGGGCGCGGTGGGGCGCGTTTCCCGATATCATTGCAGACGATGCTTATGTGCGCCTGATGTTTGCCCCGGACGAGCGGATCAAGGTCCCAGCTATGTACCAGTGGCCAATGGTCGAAGGGTTCTTGCGCCTGGTTCGCGTGCGCCGGCGACAAGACGCCGGGGTGCAGCAACTGGCGACGCTGTATCCTGAGATCATGGCCAATGAGTCAAAACCGCCCATGACCTTGGCAGATCATGGACGGCTGTTTGTGAAAAATCCGGTGGCCTATCCGGTCTATTGCGCTGTGATGATCGCGGTTAAACTGGGCCGCGCGAATGCAGACGCTTGGACACGCGGGCGTTAGGGTCAGGACCCTAGGCCCCCAAACTTAAACCTGAGACATCGCAACGGACGCGCTGAAGCGCCGTTCCGAGGGGTGGCGCGAACGCGCCGCCCCGTTGGGGGCGGAACAGCGCGGCAGGGCGGTACCCGTTTGCGCGGGCGGTTCGGTCTGAGTGTTGTGTCTCAGGTTTAGGTTTGTTTGCTTTAGGCCCCTGTGCGGCGCAGGACCACGCCAAAGGTCTTCCAGATGTAGAACAGGTCTGTCAGCAGGCTTTGCGTGCGGCAGTAATGTGCGTCGAACTGGACCCGATCGGCAAAGGTCGTTTGACCCCGGCCAAACACCTGCCACGGACCGGTGATCCCAGGACGCACGGTGTAGTAGGCGCGGCCCCCGGCGGAGTTATAAATTTCGGCCTGATCCACGATGAACGGGCGGGGCCCCACGATGCTCATGTCGCCGACAAAGATGTTCCACAGCTGCGGCAGCTCGTCCAAGCTGGTTTTCCGCAGGAACGATCCCCAGCGTGTGATGCGGGGATCTTTGCGCAGCTTCTGGTTCACATACCACTCATGCGCCAGTTCCGGGTTGGCCTCGCACATCGCTTGCAGGCGGGCTTCGGCGTCGACCACCATCGTCCGCAGCTTCCAGCAGCGAAAGATCCGACCGTTTTTCCCAACGCGCTTTTGCGAGTAAAAGCCGGGGCCGCCATCGGCCCGAACGATCACCCACAGCACAGCGATCAGCGGCACCAGAACCAGCGCGGCGAACAGCGACAACACAATGTCAAACAGGCGTTTGCCCATCCAAACCGTTGATCTGACGCGCTTGCCATCCGCGCCGACCCAATCGATGGCCTGGGTGTTATACGCCGCAATCCGTTCTGCGTAGTCGAACTCAAAGTCTTTCATCGTCTGCCCTGCCTCTTGCCTTGTGACCTCCACTCTTTTGGCGAGCGGTTGCGGCCTGTTGCGGAAGAGATACCGAGCAAAGACGAGTCAAATTTTGACTGAACTTGGGTAAATTACGGCCTTTTCGGTGCACGCCAGTGCCCGGGGCGTTGGGAATTGGTCAGACAGCGATAGCGTGCAACACCCAGACAGAAGCGTGCTGTGCCGCAACCCATGGCATGGCCAAAAACCTCATATTTTATTGGTGCTTCCGCTGCTCATGACTGCGCGCGTGGTTTGAACCCGGCGGCGACACGACACGGAAACAATTTGCTGAAACGGCGTCTATTGTGGTGCAAATGGGGCGCGCTGTGCCTGATTTGACCACATTCCCGGGACAACGCACTGGATTGTCCACGCATTTGCGCCTTTTTCCAGCCATGCAGGGCAGCATCTGTGTCAGTGATTTGGTCGGAGTAGCAGGATTCGAACCTACGACTTCTGCCTCCCGAAGACAGCGCTCTACCAGGCTGAGCTATACTCCGACCGTGGCAGACCAGGTACGCCGCAGCCTCGCCTTTGGCAAGAGGGTCACGCTCGCGCCATTCGGAAGAAACGCCAGGTGACCAAGCTGCCCGCCAGCGCAACGCCCGCGCCGTATCCGATCCAAACACCTTGTGGCCCCCAGCCCGCCCAAAAGCCAAGGCCATAGCCCAAGGGCAGCGCGATCACCCAATACGCGATCAGCGTGATTGAGACGGGCACGACATTGTCCATCATGCCGCGCGCTGCTCCCAGCATCGTCCCTTGGATGCCGTCGAAGACCTGCATCACCGCAACAATGACGAACAGGCTGAGCGCGATTTCAACGACCCTTGGATCGTCCGTTAATCCATCAATGACTATCCTGCGGCCTGCGAGAACGGCCAGCATCACGAGGCTCATCCAGCCGATAATGATGGCCAGTGCTGCGGTTCCAATAATGCGCAGTCGGTGACGCTGTTCACCGCCAATGGCCTGTCCAATGCGGATCGATACCGCAATCGCGACACCCAAAGGCACCATATAAAGAACCGACGCAACCGAGCTGACGATTTGGTTCGCGGCCAATGCCGCGGCGCTAAACCAACCCATCATCAAGCCCGCGACAGCATATGCCCCGCCTTCGCTGACGTAGCCTGCGGCGATCACACTGCCTTGGCCCAACTGCGTTCGAAGTTCCGCGGACGTGCGCAGACCTGCCAAACGGCTTGAGGCAAGGCTGGGCAGCGTGCGCCATAACCACCATAGCACCGCCAGTGACAACGTTTGTGACAGTGCGCTGGCCAGTCCAGCCCCGAGCAGACCCAAACCCGGCCACGTTCCAAGGCCGTGGATCAGGAAAAAGTTCGCAGGCACGTTGATCACCACAGCCAAGAACGCAATGCCGACGCCCAGCCACGCTTGATCCATCGCATCAAACAGGGACTTCAGCGCATAGAACACGGTAAACGGGACCAAAGTGAACGCCATGCTGATCCAATAGCCTCGGAGGCCTGCCAACACGTCAGGCGGCTGCCCGAGGAGGGGTAAGGCGGGCAACATCGCAAGCATAACTGCCGTGCCGACTGCGCCAGCGGCACCGCCCACCACAATCGCGGTCCGGGTGGCGTTTGAAATGGCCAATGGATCTGCGCGGCCCACCGCCTCGGCCACGCGCACACCTGCGACTGAGGCAAAGCCGTACAGGCCCGAATAAAGGATAATCAGAACCGATGCTGTGACTGCGGCACCGGCCAAAGGAACGGTGCCAAGGGGCGCAATCATAATTGTGTCGATTACACCGATCAGCGTGGCGGCTGCCAGCGACATCACAATGGGAACCGCCAGACGCACCAGCGCGCGCATCTCTCGTCGCCAAGCCACCCAACGATCAGACATAGATCACCTTATATGCGACGGCCCCCTGGCCCTGACCCTCGCTTTCAATTGTGTATGCCAGCCACGCGGCGATCTTCTTGTTAGCCGGGCGCCACTGTGAGTGGCATCTGGCTTTGGTCTGCCTGCCGCAGTTAGGATCCGTCGCGCGTGGCGTCAACCTGTGGGCCGATCCGCGGATGAACGCCAGGGACCACACGGCTGCGCGTGGATGTCACCGGACTGTTGGCGGAGGCGCCGGACCGTTCGCGCAGCAAAATGTACAGGCCAGAGGCAATCACGATCCCAGCGCCAATTGCGGTGGTCAGCGTTGGCACTTCATCAAAGAACAAAACGCCGTACAGGCTGGCCCACAGGATTTGGCTGTACTGCATGGGCGCAACTGTGCTGGCCTCTGCCAGGCGGTACGCCTTGATCATCAGGCGCATCGCGATGTGGCCTAGGATCGCCAAAACACCAATCAACAGCAGCGCGTCCCCTTGCATCGGGACAAACACAAACGGCATCGCCGCGCTCATCAGCACAAATTGCGCCAACATCGGATAGATCAGCAGCACGACAGGGCGCTCGTCGCGGCCAATTTTGCGCACAATGGTCGAGCTGAGCGCGCCCATGCAGGCCCCGAGCAGTGCCGCCGCATGGCCCCAGCTCAACTCGATTTGTGTTGGCTCCAAGACAACAATCACCCCGCCAAGCCCAACGGCCACCGCAAGCCACCGCCTTAGCCGCACCACCTCGCCCAACAGCGGAACGGACAGGGCCGTGATCAACAGCGGCGTGGCAAAGAGGATGGCGTAGACCTGCGCCAAGGGCAGCACCGAGAACGCGTAGAACGCACAGATCGAAGAGATCACCACCGCGCCGGTGCGCAGCGCAGTCCACCAAGGGCGTTTGGGGATCAGCGTGCCTGACGTGGTGTCCTGCACCAACATCAACGTGGTCAAAGGAAACGCAAAGAGCACGGAAAAGAAGATGATCTGAAACGCAGAATACCCGCCACCCAGAACTTTGATGATGGCATCATGACCCGCGAAAATCGCGAACGCCAAAAGCGACAGCAAAGCACCGCCTGTTGAGGGCGATAGGCGCCCCACTACGCAGCAAAGCCTGGAAGATCGGGCGCCCACACCGTGAACGACGTCTTCCCATTGTCGGGCGCGCCCAGCCGCGCGTAGAACTTGAGCGCTTCGATTTCTTTGCTTTCCCACCGCAGCGATGTCGCGCGCATAGCAACCGCCCGCTCGGCCAGGTTGCGCATCAACGCTCGGCCCGCCCCGGTGCCCCGCGCGTCTGCAGTGACAAACAGCTCTTTGAGGTAGATCGCAAAGCCGTTGCCCGCCGGGAACACGCGCATGGAACAGGTAAATCCAACCGGCCGATCATCTGCCCATGCAATATCTGCCCGAAGCCCATGCTGTGCCGCCAACTCGTCGAGAATCAACGCTTTGGTGTCCTCTGTGGCACGCGGTGCCTCGTAATGGGCTTGGCAGGCATCATAAAGCCGCAGAAACGCCGCCGCATCTTCGGGCGAATAGGCCCGAACGACGATCACAGCGTTTCGTCAAGCTTGGCCAAGATTGCGTCGCCCATCTGGCTGGTGCTGACAGGTGCCGTGCCATCCTCGCCCAGCAGATCTGCGGTGCGCAGCCCGTCCGCTAGCACAGCCTCAACCGCTTGCTCCAACCGGTCTGCCTCAGTGCCCGCGTCAAAGCTGTACCGCAGTGCCATGGCAAAGCTGAGGATGCAGGCAATTGGGTTGGCTTTGCCTTGGCCCGCAATGTCGGGGGCGGAGCCATGCACCGGCTCGTACAGCGCCTTTGGCCGGCCATTCGCCATCGGAGCGCCCAGGGACGCCGACGGCAACATCCCAAGCGACCCGGTCAGCATCGCGGCCAGGTCCGACAGCAAGTCGCCAAACAGGTTGTCCGTGACGATCACGTCAAACTGTTTGGGCCAGCGGGTCAGCTGCATGGCGCCTGCGTCGGCGTACATGTGGCTTAGCTCGACCTCGGGGTAGTCTGCGCTGACGCGTGTGACGACCTCGCGCCAGAGAATGCCGCTTTCCATCACGTTGGCCTTTTCCATGCTGCACAGCTTTTTGCCGCGGCGCATCGCCAGCTCAAACGCTGACCGCGCGACGCGGTCAATCTCCGATTCGGTGTAGCGCTGCGTGTTGATGCCAACACGCTCATTGCCCTCTTCAAAGATGCCGCGCGGCTCGCCAAAATAGACGCCCGACGTCAGCTCGCGCACGATCATAATATCGAGGCCTGCAACCACATCTGTTTTCAAAGAAGAGAAATCCGCCAGCGCGTCAAAGCACTGCGCTGGGCGCAGGTTGGAAAACAGATCCATCTCTTTGCGCAGCCGCAGCAATCCACGCTCGGGTTTGACCGAGAAATCCAGATTATCGTATTTTGGCCCGCCCACAGCACCCAATAGCACCGCGTCCACCTCTTGAGCGTGTGCCATGGTGTCGTCGTGCAGCGGTGTGCCATGCGCATCATAGGCTGCACCGCCGACAAGGTCCTCGCTGACGTCAAAGCTCAGGTTGGCGTTGGCACCGTACCACTCAATAATGCGCCGCACCTGCGCCATAACTTCGGGGCCAATACCGTCGCCTGGCAAGATCAGAAGGGAGGGGTTGGACATGGCGCGCGTTCCTTAGCAATTGTCAGATGCGGGGTAGCCTGCACCCGAAAAAGGGTCAAGCTAAGGGATGATATCGGCCCAGATCAGGCTGTGGCGGCTGGCTTCGGGGATGCGTGGTTCGATTGCTGCGCGCGTCACCCGCAGATGCGCGGCTGGCAGAATATAGCTGGCCCGCATAGGCCCAGTTTGCGGCCAATTCACCGTCGGCGCGCGCAGCAGCGTGGGATCTTGGAGCCGCGCGTCGGCCAAAAGGCGGGCCATGACAGCGCGTTGGCCCTCGCCTTTGTTTGGATCAATGTTCGACTGGCCGATAACAACCGGGTTCGGCGCCACAGGACCAAATGCGCCGTCCAGATACAGTTGCCAGAACCGCGCCTCGTCCCCGCCGCGTTTGCCGTTTTTGTCCTCAGGTCCATCAAAAGCGGGGGTGGAGCCGTGCCAGGCCAAAATCGTCAGAACTCCGTCTGGTGTCTCAATGGGCACAGCCCAGTGCGCCACCGAACTCAGGCGCTGCGCGGCTTGCGCGTCTGCGCTTGGGAACGGGGCACCATCGCGCGTTGGCAGGGCGGCGCCCGGAATATCTTGCCACAAGATGGTCGAAAAGGCGCGCGCCTGCTTGGTGCGAATTGGATAGCGCGACAGCACGGCCATCCCGCCTTGACCCCGAAAGGTGCCATAGCCTTGGGCGTCGCGGGGCCCAAACCGTCGTCCGTCACCATCCATGTCGAAATCTGTGGCGACGCCGGTATTGGGCTGCTGAGAAAACACATAAGGGAAGGGCCGGTCCAGACCGTCCGACAGCGCCCGCAAAGCACGCCCCTCGAAATCCCAATCGACCCCTTGCAGCACCAAGATGTCTGGGGCGGCG
>JBCCBC010000180.1:0-6205 GCA_039814435.1 Pseudomonadota bacterium | reverse complement strand
GGAGCCGGGCAAGTTGTTGTCCCTGTCGTTTTGGGAGGACGAGGCCGCGCTGGAGCATTGGCGTAAACTGCCCGATCACCGCGACGCCCAGGGCGCGGGGCGCGACATTCACTTCGAGGACTATCGACTCCGGGTTGCGGGCGTGATCCGCGACTACGGCATGGGTGAACGCGATGAAGCCCCTGCCGACAGCAGGGCCCTGCATGACCGTTAGTCCCAATATCACATGGGTCAGCTGGGGGATGGTGGCGACGCTGGGATTGACCTGGGGGGCCACGTTTCTGGTCACTGAAGTTGCGCTGAGAGGCATCACCCCGTTCTGGCTGGCGGCCGGGCGGATCGGGTTTGCGGCCCTTTTGATGGTCGCGATTTGGGGCGCGTTCGGGTTCCGGCTGTTTGCGGCCCCCCCGTCTGGCGCGGACCGCGCGGCCGTTCTGGCCATCGGCGGGTTCAGCACGGCCATCCCGTTCATGTTGCTGGCCTGGGGTCAGCAATATGTGACGGGCGGGTTTGCGGGGGTATCAATGGCATCTGTTGCGCTGATCATCCTGCCGTTGGCCCATTTCCTTGTGCCCGGCGAGCGGATGACCTGGCGGCGCACGGCGGGGTTTTTGATCGGCTTTGCAGGCGTGTGCGTTCTGATTGGGGGGCAGGCTTTTGAACGTTCGGGCCAGTCGCTGGAAACCGCAGGGCGCCTGGCGTGCGTGTCGGCGGCCTGTTGTTACGGGATCAGTTCGATTTTGATGCGGCGGCTGCCGGCCATTGATCCCATTGGCCTGTCCACCGTGCTGTTGCTGATTGCCGCCTGCATCACGATCCCGATGGCCGTTATCGTAGAAGGAGCGCCGCCCCTACCCGACACACAGACCCTTGGGGTTATTGCCTTTTTGGGACTGGTCCCAACGGCGGCTGCGAATATGCTGCGGGTGTTGGTGATCCGAAGCGCGGGCCCGGTTTTCATGTCCCTGACCAACTATCAGGTGCCGCTGTGGTCGGTCCTGTTGGGGGCTTGGCTGCTCGGAGAGCCGTTGCCCGCCAGCTTGCTGTTGGCGATGACGCTGATCCTGATCGGCGTGGCCCTGAGCCAGTATGGCGCGTTGCGGCGACTGTTCACCCGCCGCAGCGCCTGAACGCTAGTAGCGCCCCAGTTTCATGCGGGTTTGATCCAGCACCTTGCCGCTGGCATCCACGGCTTTGACCACCGCCTCGTAGGAATTGCCGCGCCCCCCGGAACAGGGTGGCAGGTAACCGGGTGACGCGTAGTCACCCGTGCTTTTGGCTGCCGCAATGACCTGCACGCCCTTGGGCATCCGCGCCGTCATGCCCGGCACCGCCGGCAACTTGGCCGATGTGCCGTTGACGGCATAGCCGATTGTGCCGTGCCCGCCATTGCGCGACAGGGGCTTGAACGACTTGTCGTTGTATTCGACGATCAGCCAGACGGCACCGGCTGGAATGCCTGTGGCCTGAAACGGCGGGGTTGACCCCTTGCCGCCATGCAGCACGCATTCCTGGCCAGCGGGCACCTTTTTCCCATCCCAGGGCGACAGCACCTGGGCCTTGAGATCAGCCAGCGCGACGCTTGCGGACATGGCCAGAACGGGGAGCGAGAGAAGAACGGATTTCATACATACACCATCGATTGGAACCTCGGTGACGCTACCGTATTGAACGGCAGCCTCCACTCAAGCGTTTACCGCAGCCTCGACCGCCGAAACGATGTGATCCACACTGTCGGTCAGGATCTTTTCATCTTCGCTTTCTGCCATGACCCGGATCAACGGCTCGGTACCTGACTTGCGGATCAGCAGGCGGCCATTGCCGTTCAACTGGCCCTCGGCTTCGGCGATGGCGGATTGGACCGATGCGATATCCAGCGGTGTTTGCCCCGCCGTATAGCGCACGTTTTTCAACAACTGCGGCACCGGATCAAAGACGTGCAGCACCTCGCTCGCCTGCTTTCCGCTTTCCACCAGCGCGGCGAGGAATTGCAGCCCGGCCATCAGCCCGTCGCCTGTGGTCGCATAGTCCGTCATCACGATGTGCCCGGACTGTTCGCCGCCCAGGTTGAACCCCCCGTTGCGCATCCGTTCCACCACATAGCGGTCCCCGACGCTTGTGCGTTCCAGGGACACGCCGTGGCCTTGCAGATATCGTTCAAGGCCCAGGTTCGACATGACGGTTGCCACCAGCGCCCCGCCCTTGAGCCGCCCCTCGGCGGCCCAGCGCGCGGCCATCAGCCCCATGAACTGATCGCCATTGCCCACCTGCCCTTTTTCATCAAGCAGAATGACCCGGTCCGCATCCCCATCCAGGCAGATGCCCACATCGGCGCCGTGGGCCACGACCGCTTCGGCTGCGGTTTGCGGATGCATGGACCCACAGCCATCGTTGATGTTGTGCCCGTTTGGTGCCACCCCGACAGGGATGACGGTTGCGCCAAGTTCCCAGAGCGCTTCGGGCGCGACCTTGTAAGCCGCTCCATTGGCGCAGTCGACCACCACCTTGAGCCCGTCGAGCCGCATTTGGCGCGGGAACGAGGATTTGACCCGCTCTACATAGCGGTAGCGTCCGTCATAGACGTGTTTGGCGCGCCCGATATTCTTGGCCGCCACAGGTTCGACACCTGTTGCGACCAGTGTTTCAATCTCGGCTTCGGCGGCGTCGCTGAGTTTGAACCCGTCGGGTCCGAAAAACTTGATCCCGTTGTCGTGGGCGTGGTTGTGGCTGGCCGAGATCATCACCCCGAGGTCGGCCCGCATCGACCGCGTCAGCAGCCCGACTGCGGGCGTGGGCACAGGCCCGAGCAGCAGCACATTCATGCCCGTGCTTGTCAGCCCCGCCGTCAGCGCGTTTTCGAACATGTAGCCCGACAGCCGCGTATCCTTGCCGATCACGACCCGGTGTACGCTGTCCCCGTCCCGTCGAAAGTATCGCCCCACCGCTGCGCCAATGCGCAATGCTGTTTCTGCCGTCATGGGGGATGTGTTGGCCGTGCCGCGCACGCCGTCGGTACCGAAAAGTTTGGTCATATCAGGCATGTGCCACAGCAGCCTGCCACAGTGCAATGGCTTGTGCGTGATCGGCCACATCATGCGCACGGATGATCTGTACCCCTTGGGCGATCGCCGCGAGCGCAACGGCGACAGAGCCGGGGCCGCGTTTGTCGGCCTGCGCCTGCCCGCCAATCGTGCCGATGAACCGTTTGCGGGACGCCCCCAGCAGGATCGGCACGCCGAGCCCGTGAAACAGGCTGATCCGGTTCAGAAGTGCGAGGTTATGGTCGAGCGTTTTACCAAAGCCGATGCCCGGATCTGCGATGATGTGGCTGCGCGGGATGCCGCTGTTCGTCAGCGCATCGATCCGGTTGGCGAGGAAATCGTACACGTCCAGCAGCACATCGTCGTAGTGCGGGGCGTCCTGCATCGTTTGCGGATCCCCCTGTGCGTGCATCACGCAGACGGGCACACCGCGCGCCGCGCACAGCGGGGCCAGTGCGCTATCATAGGTGAACCCCGACACGTCGTTGACCAGTGTGGCCCCTGCATCCAGTGCAGCCCTGGCCACGGCTGCCTTGCGGGTGTCGATTGAGATGGGCGTTGTGACCCCTGCCGCGCGCAACCGTTGGATCACCGGCGCGGTGCGCGCGATTTCTGCGCCCTTTGCCACCACCTGCGCGCCGGGCCGTGTGGATTCGCCGCCAATGTCGAGGATACCTGCCCCCTGTTCGATCAGCGCCAATCCCTGTGCCTGCGCCGCATCGGGCGCGTCAAACGCGCCGCCATCCGAGAAGCTGTCGGGCGTTGTGTTGAGGATCCCCATGATGCGCGGGGTGTCCCACGGGCCGGTAAAACGCGCGCGTTCGCTGTCTGTCAGCTCTGTTGCCGGCAGGATGGCGGGGCGTGCGTCGCGCGCCAGCACCTCGACATGGGTGAACCAGCACCAGCCGTATGCGATTGCGTCATGGGCGCGCGCGGGCCCGACCTGCATCAGGGGCCGCAGGTACCGCACCGCTTAGAGTGTGCCTTGGGTCGCGGGCATGGTGCGCAGGGCGACGGGCACGTCCATTGGCCCGTCTTCTCCGATCACCAGCATTTCGCGCGCATCAAACGTCGCCGCAAACCAAGAGGCCAGTGCGACCGCGTCCGCCCCTTTGGCGGATGGCCCGTCGACCGCGTCGAGCACGATCTTGGACGGAGCCCAGACGCAGATTTGACCGTTGCGCATGGCCCAATCGAGTTCGGTGCGGGTGTCCACCACCTTGCAGCGTGCATCGCGCCCCGCCAGCACCCAGGCGTTTTGTTCGATGGCCAGCAGATCGATGCGGCGTTGGGCCAGTGGGTGGCTGGCCTCGGGGGCGTGCGTGCGTGCGGGGCCGACGCAAAATATGATCGGGCGCCCCAGTGTTTCGAGTTGGTCGATCCAGCCGTTGAGGTGGGGCGCGCTGATGGCCTCATTGGACAGGAACACCAGTTGCGGGTGCATCGCGTCCTCGTCCACGTCTGAGACGGGCTCTACCGCCCCACGGCTGCGTACGATTTCAACACCCAGAGCGCCAGGGCCGCGGTCAAGCTTTTCCACCCGCACAAAGACGCGCATCGCCTGAGGTTCCAGCAAGATCCGGTCTGCGACCCGTTCTGCCAGTGTTTCCAGTAGGTTGAGGCGTTCATCTGCCAACTCAAACGCAATCGCTTCGGTGACTTTGTCATAGCTGAGGATGCGATCCACATCGTCATCAATGGGCCCGGTGAGCGGGCGCACTTCGACCACGATGTTGAAACAGATGCGTTGCGTCACGCCTCGCTCCGCCTGAAACGCGCCGATTTCGACCACAACGGTGTGATCACGCACCGAAATGCGGTCAAGCGGTGCGGTTGTGGCCGTGGCCTCTGCCCGTTCGGAGGGGTGAGAGAATGCTAGTCGGATTTCGGACGCCATGGTGCAGCCTTTTGGTACATTTACTCGCGTCTTCTATCGCCGGGATGCGGCAAGAGACAGGGCCAAAGACGCCGCCCCTGTGCCTGAAACCGTCAGATATGATCAGTTGGAGGCTGTGCGGAACGTATGGCGGTAAAAGACGTGGACGCCGATGGCAGCCGTTTTGGTGTACACGCGGCTCCACCGGGGGCGCACGGCGGTTGTGTGATAATGCGTCGCCCCGTTGGTCAAGGCAGGTGCGCGGCCATCCAGCACAGCGCGCGCCACCTTGGCGACGCGTTTGTAGGCCTGCGGTTCGTTGATTTTTTCAGGTGCCCCGTCACAGGTGTAAGTGAACTGGCACTGGTATTTGCGCCCGGTTCCCTGGTTGATCACGCCGCAGACGCTGCTGGGAAAGCGTGCGCTTTTGACCCGGTTCAGGATCACCTCGGCCACGGCAAACTGCCCTTTGACGGTTTCACCGCGCGCCTCAAAGTACAGTGCCTCGCTGAGGCAGCGCCAGTTTGAATCCCCATTTGCTGTAGGTTGTGCATCGACCCAGCGGCGCGAAAACTGGACGTCGCCTGCGCCCTTGGGCTCACTCAAAAGCGTGGTCAGACGCTCTGCCGGGACAGACTTCAAACCGCGCGCCTCGGCGTCGCGCAGGGCTTGGACGGCTGCGGTTTCCGCGTCCCCGTCGGCGGCGTGAACTGATGTCATAGCAAGCGCAGACACCGCAAATGCGGCGAGAAGAATACGATGCATGAAAATCCCCAGGATCGTTGCAATCCAGCGCATCTAGTGAATTTTATGGTAAACGTCCAGTTTTACAGCTTTTTCTCGGCACATACCCGCCATGCGCCGGGAATCAACATCTGGGCATCTGAGCTGCATGCAGGGTTTTAATGTCCGAATCGCTACTCGATTTTGTGCCCAATCGCCAGTTGTGCTGCGGCCAAGCGTGCCACCGGCACCCGGAACGGAGAGCAGGACACATAGTCAAAACCGGCATTCCGGCAGAACGCGATTGATTCGGGGTTGCCCCCGTGTTCGCCACACATCGACAGTGTGATGTCTGGCCGCGCTGCGCGTCCGCGTTCGGAGCCCAATTGAAGCAACTCTCCCACCCCATCGATATCCAGCGAGTGGAACGGGTCTTCGACAAAGACCTCTTGGCGCACGCGGACTTTACAAATGCCAGGCTGGAAAGCTCATTGCGCAATTGCTTTACCTGGCCGGTGATATTTTCATTCCAGGGCACGTCTATCATCATTACAGGGTCTACGGT
>JBCCBC010000215.1:0-4688 GCA_039814435.1 Pseudomonadota bacterium | reverse complement strand
GTGTTGCCCAAGGCAAACATGATCGCCATATCGTAGTCTGTGGATGCGGTTCCGCGCCCTTGGTTCATGGTCTGAGCCGGGGGGCGGTTTTCAAACCAAGCGGCCCATTCCTTGGAACCGGGATCGTAAAGCAGGAATGGTTCGCCATTGCGTGGGAACGCCCGGTTTGGCGACGGATACAAGTTGGATGTGAAAGGGAATTCGGCCGCGCTATGGCAGCTGATGCACGAGGATGCGCCGATGTCTTTTTGATCAAACTGTTTGCCCGACGTTGTGATCACGCCCTGACGTGTGGCGACGTCCATTGGCCCAGCCATGCGGCCCCCCCAGCCAAGCGTATCCAGCGCAAAGCCGGGTGCGTTTGGGTTCAACCAGGTTTCTGTCAACTCTTTGCCTGCGGGCAGCCCGTTTGGATCACGATTGTACTCAGGATCATTCCCCCACATCGCGCCCAACGGCACAAACCTGTCCCAAGCGGTGACGCCGGGGCTGTTCGTGTCATAGACAAACGCCATGTATACCCATCCGGTCTCTGGCGAGGCTGTCGTATCTTTGACCTTGATGGACAATTGCAACGGATGCGCTTCGACCACTTGCGGTTCTGCGTTTGCGACGTTGTTGCCTTGGTCTTCTGTTGTGGGGCGGAACACTTTCCAGGTGGCGGCGTTCGTCAGCACTTGCGGCCATTCTTCGATGGACGGTGTTGTCGCCTCGCCCTTGATCACGATGGATCCTTCGGGAAAGACCAGCGCAGACAGGTCAGCATCATACAGATCTGCCCAAACCCGGCCCAGCATCGTGGCCGCGCGGTCGTTGTAGTACATCACCGCATGGTTCTGGACGAATTCGGATTTTGGGCGATTTGGAGCGCTGAACGTCGTGTTGTGCACGATCTGCCCGGTATAGGTGTTCATCAACGCTTCGCGCCCGTCGGTGGGGTTTGCGGGGGAGTCTTTGGCCGCGCCGGACCACACCAGATCGTACCAGTTCGCGGCAACCGGGTCCCAGGTTTCGGGCGCATTCACGATTGTCGAAAAGCTGGGCGTGATATGATCCTTGAGGGCCAGCATGTACGTGCCTGCCGTTTCGACTGTCAGTTGACCACCAAGGGGGCCACCGGCCGGAAACCGTTCTTCGGTTGGTTCATCGGGGTAGTCGAGGTTGGCCGCGATGTAGCGCCCGCTGTAGTCGTCCACCGACGGATAGAGCCCGTTATTGGATGTCAATGGATCGGCCTGCGCGACGCCACAGATCAGGCTGAAACCAAATACTATGGTGGCACGCCGAACAAAACGGTCACGCGTCCGTGGCGTGGGCGGAAAAAGAGCGGTCATATGGAAACCTCTGGCAGTAGTGTTGAAATCAGGATTCACCCGTAAAATTACGGGGTTACTGTCTGTCCGTTAACGATTTTGGTCAACCCCTTGCATGTTTCCAGATGCATCGGACTGTGCGGCACCGTTTGGACGTCACGGCACGCGCGTGGTCTTTGTCGTTCATGTACCCAAACAGGTGGCTGCGCATTCTCTTGGGATATCTTAGACGTCTCACGGGACCTGATCAGGTCAGTCTTTGCCCGTGCGTGTGTGCGGTGCGTGTCATGCCTTGGGTCGGTAAAGGTTGGATGGTCCATGGCAACGCTGAATGTCCGGCGCGCTCGTGATGGCTTTGGCAGCCTCCAGTCCGGCTGTACGCAACGCGTCCACATCCCACCCCACGGGTCGACCATGCGCCATACATACCCGTCCGTTCACGACAACCGCATCGACTTGATCCCGGTTATAATAGCGTACCAGTTCCCATTCAAAATCGTGGCTGGGCAGACATTCGGGGTGCATCATGTCGAGGATCAGGAAATCGGCAGCCATGCCCGATGACAAAGGCCCGTGATCGCCTGTTCCTCCGGTGGCCTGCGCGCCCGTGGTTGTGGCGGCGTCGACCCATGTCCACGCCGCGCCGCAGGAAAAGTCAGCCACCGGCAGGGCATGTTCAATCCGCTGGCAGGCTTCGGCGGCCATCAGGTTCTTGAACCCGTCCGCCGATGTCGTGTCTGACCCGATACCAAACCGGACGCCTTTTTGGGCAAATCGCAGCGCCGGGGCGACTGCGTTGCCCTTCCAGACACTGGCCAGCGGGTTGTAGCTGGTTGCGGTGTCCGTCTCGACAATCATTTCGATCTCTGGCTCGGACACCAAGGTGGTGTGATGCAAAAGGACGTGCGGGCCCAGTACCCCGTATTTGTGCAACAACTCGGTTGGCCGCATCCCATGGCGCAGGATGCATTCATGCACCTCTGGAAAGTGTTCGTTGGAATGGATCTGCAGCAGGATTCCTTTGTCCGCGCAAATCTCGGACAGCCGCACCAGAGTGTCAGGCGTGTTGCCCATAAATGAGCTGCAGCAGACAGAGGGCGCGATCATTTCATGGGGGGCGCAATGGTCGATATGGGCGAGAATGACGTCTTCGATCTGTGACCAGGTGTAGTTGCCATGCCCGGTCCCGATGTCGCCTGAAAACTCATCAAGGCCGCAGGCTGACACCAGCCGTATTCCTGTCTCTTGTGCGGCGCGATGCACGCCTTCGTTCTTGTCGATCCCGTTGAGACCGTAGTTCACGACCTTGGTGAACCCGCCGCGCATCGCCTCCCAGAACGCCCACTTGGCAGAGAGGTAGGACTGCGTTTCATCCATGTCCCGTTCCATCGGGTGCCAGATTCGCCGCCATATCTGGGCCGGTTCGCCACCGATCAGGGCCTTGCCAAAGATCTGGCCCACATGGGTGTGTGCATCAACCATTCCCGGGATAATGGCGCGTCCCGGCAGTGGCACAGCATCGGGAAAATCTGTGACGGGACCCACAGCAGTTATCTTTGTCCCATCAAACTGCAGGGCCCAGTCGTGTTTGACCCCGTCGGGGGTCAGCAAAACCTCGGGTGCGAGGGTTGCCGAAGATGTCAGCAGCGTTTCAAAATCCATGATGTTCATCGGGCGACCCAGTCAGAGATCGCCCGCCTTTTCAGGTTATTCGAGAGTGATACGGGAGGCGTCGACGGCCTCGAGCGGGCCTGTCGCCAGATAGCTTTTGATCAGCGCGCGGGACGGTTCTGCCTCGACCATGCCTTTGCTCACGACCCACTTGGCCTGGACCTCAAGAATGTCGAGCAGCCCGTTGTCCAGGCCGATCTCGTATTCGGCTTCTGCAAACTTAGCCTTGATCGTGTCCATGGTCAGCAACCCTTCGGACGCGGTTTCAAGAGCTGCCATCGCACCTTCGGGATTGGTTTTGATGAACTCTTCGGCCTTGATCAGCGCGCGCGTGAATGCCGCCAACTCGTCCGGGCGCTCGTTCAGCATCTCGGGAGTGGCAGACAGGACAAACCAGGCGATGTAGGCGTCGCTGCGAAACTCGCGGTAGTCATCGCCCAACGCCTTTTCCGCAGCAGGGTAGAAATCGGGGAACATGATACCGGCGTCGATATCGCCGCGCGCTAGTGCGGGCACGATGTCGGGTGGCGAGACATTGATGACTTCGGCCTCGACCCCAAAGGTTTCTAGCAAGGCTTCGGTAAAGAATTCTGTGTTTGATCCCATGGTCGTGCCGATTTTCTTTCCGGCAAGGCTTGAGGGGTCTTCGAAGCCGATGGACCCTTTTGAGATCATGCGGTTTGCGGTGTAGCGCGACAGCGTGGTGAAGGTGCCAAAGGGCTGTTCGCGCAGTGATGCAATCGACACCGGGTATTCCGCCATAAAGGCCACATCGAGCTGCCCACCAATCAGCGCCTCAAGCGCGCGGCGGCCTGATGTAAATTTGACTGCCTCAAGTGTGATGTCTTCTTCGGCAAAGTACCCTTCGGACTGCGCGACAACGACCGGCAGGGTTTGCAGGTTGGGCGCAAAACCGATTGTGATCTCTCCGGCGTGTAGGGCACCCGTGCTTAGGGCGATGGCGGCAGCCGCGTTGATAAGTCTTTTCAGCATTTTTCTCTCCTAGAGTTGTGGTCATTCGTCATGGCGCAAGAGCCCCAAAAGCATGCTGCGCAATTTCAAAAACCCATCGCTCATCCGATCGACGGGGCGGGGTCGCGGGAGTGCGACGGGAACTTTTTCAATGATCCGACCGGGGGAAGAGGCCATGACGTAAACCACGTCTGCCAGGCGCAGCGCCTCGTCCACATCGTGGGTCACAAAGAGGACGGTCTTGCGCCGGCGCATCCAGATACCAGTGAGCAATTCGTGCATCCGCAGGCGCGTTTGCGCATCCAGTGCGCCAAAGGGTTCATCCATCAACAACACGTCCGGATCAGCCGCGAGGGTCCGCGCGATTGCGACCCGCTGTTTCATCCCGCCCGACAGCTGGCCGGGAAACTTGGTGACGTGCTCGGACAGCCCCACTTCGCCAAGGGCCAAGATCGCTTTTTCTCGGCGCTCGGACTTTGAAAGCCCGAAACGCTTCAAAGCAAACTCCACGTTGCCCCGCGCGGTGAACCACGGGAACAGGGCGAAGTTCTGAAAGATGACACCGACGCTTGGATGCGGTCCGGCAACTTGGCGTCCATCCACCTGAACGGCTCCCTGCGTCGGAGCGGTAAAGCCGGCCACAGCATTGAGAAGAGTGGACTTCCCGCAGCCCGACGGCCCGATGAGCGCGGTAAAAGTGCCCGGATCAAGCTGAAGGTCCGTCGGCTCAAG
>JBCCBC010000107.1:0-9204 GCA_039814435.1 Pseudomonadota bacterium | reverse complement strand
GTCAAGCGGATCCGCACCCTCGCGATCCTGTTTGGCGGGGCCTGCGCTGGCCTCGGCGGGGCCTATATCAGCCTTGTACGCGTGCCCCAATGGACCGAAGGAATGACGGCAGGTGTGGGCTGGATCGCGCTCGCGCTTGTCGTCTTTGCCAGCTGGAAACCCTGGCGTGTGCTGTTGGGTGCCTATCTTTTTGGCGGGATCACGCAGTTGCAATTGAACCTGCAAGGGGCAGGCGTTGCCATTCCGGTCGAGTATTTGGCAATGTCCCCCTACATCGTGACAATCATCGTGTTGGTGATTCTAAGCGCAGACAAATCCCGCGCCCCCGGCTCACTGGGGCGCACATTCCACGCCTCGGGATAAGAGGCGCACCTAAATGGGGAGAAACCTGAAATGAAACTTACGACACTTTTGGCCAGTGCGGCCATGGTGCTGGGCCTTGGCGGCGCAGCACTTGCCGATGGCCATGCCAAGACCAAGGTCGGCTTTGTCTATGTCGGCCCGGTCGGTGACGGCGGCTGGACGTACGAACATGACCAGGGCCGCCTCGCGGTCGAGGCCGAGTTTGGCGACGCTGTTGAAACTGTGTTTGTGGAAAACGTGGCCGAGGGCCCGGACAGCGAACGTGTCATGACGCAAATGGCGCTGGACGGTGCGGACCTGATCTTTACCACGTCCTTTGGCTATATGGACCCAACCAACAATGTCGCAGCCAAGTTCCCGGATGTGAAGTTCGAGCATGCAACCGGCTACAAGCGCCTGCACCCCAACGTGTCTACCTATTCGGCCCGTTTTTACGAGGGGCGTGCGATCCAGGGCCACATCGCGGGCAAAATGACTGAAAGCAACATCATCGGCTACATCGCGTCCTTCCCGATCCCCGAAGTGATCCGGGGCATCAATTCCGCCTTTATCCACGCCAAAAAGGTGAACCCGGATGTCGAGTTCAAGATCATCTGGGCCTACACATGGTTTGACCCCTCCAAAGAGGCGGACGCAGCCAAGGTGCTGATCGAACAGGGCGCGGATGTTGTGCTGCAACACACGGACTCCACGGCCCCGCAAGCGGCGGCGCAGGAAGCGGGCGGCGTGATCACCTTTGGCCAGGCCTCTGACATGGGGCAATACGCGCCGTTCCCGCGCGTGTCTTCGATCATCGATGACTGGGCACCCTACTACATCGCGCGCACCAAAGCCGTGATGGACGGGACATGGGAACAGGCCGACACATGGGACGGCATCGGTGCCGGCATGGTCGGCATTGGCGAGATTTCTGATGCGGTGCCTGCCGATGTGAAAGCCGAAGCATTGGCGATGAAAGCGGCGCTGGCGGACGGGTCCTACCACGCCTTTACCGGACCGTTGAACAAACAAGACGGCACGCCATTTCTTGCCGAAGGTGAGACAGCCGATGATGGTACCCTGGCTGGCATGAGCTTTTATGTCGAAGGGATCGAAGGCGAAATCCCCAACTGATTTTGCCTGCCTTTGGCGCAACTCCGATTAATCAGGCCCCGTTCACGCGGGGCCTTTTTTTGTATCCGGCTGGGGAAAAATGCGCACCATCTGCGCGTCAAAATAAGCCCAGGTCATCGTTGCCTTATTGCCGGCGTAGCCGTGGTAATGCGACTTGCCAGTGTCATTTGGTAGCCCCGCCCAGATCTTGGCCAGGTTGTTCATGAAATCATGGCGCGGCAACTCGCCCGCCAGGAATTTGCGCAACCCAGCCTGCGCCAGCAATTGATCAGCCAGCCGATCCTGAAGCGCGGGCGTAAAACGGGTGGCGGGATCCACTCCCAAACGCTCCATCAGATGACGCAGCGTGGGCGGGATGAACTGATAGCGCCCAATGGCATGGGGCTGGCCGGGCGTGGCGTCGATCCAGTCGTAAATCTGCTGAACTGTCTGGCTGGTTGGTGGGCCGTCCGGTTTGATCTTGGCACCGTATTGGACCGCATCATAGCCCTTGGAGCCCGCTTCGGCCTTGGCGATCAAGGCCCGCAACTCTGCGACGGGGCCGCGTGCCAACGCACCGGGTAAACGGCGCGGGCCAGTGATGGGGGGCGGTGCCAACAGGCTTTTGCCCGACTTGCCCGCAAACAGGCTGGGGGACGCGCGCGACGTGGCAACCTGGTCTTGGATCAAAGGCGCGCGGTCATTCATGAAACTGGCACGCGCGACCATCGGAACCACCTCGGCCCAGGCCAGGGCCGCCTGCACACACAGGCCCACACAGGCCAAAACACCCCACAAACGCTGCATCGAAACCTCATTCTGAAATCATCGCGTGGGGGTGGGGATGACGCATAGACGTTGATAACAGGTTCCCAGGACGCAAAAGGCCGTTGGAAATTTAGCTCAAATTCAAACTAGTGCGCCGTCAGCCGGTGGCGGAGGACACCTCCGCCTTACTGCGCGCATAAGGCACCCACACATCAGCGTGTAAGGCGCAGCTAGGTGCGCCGGCCTACCTCTTCTATCTGGTAGGGCGGGTTATCAGAGCTGTTGTAAGGCGGAGGTGTCCTCCGCCTTACCCGGCCAAGGTTGCGCGTTGCCGTTCCAGAAAGCGAACCAACGGCGCATCTGTCGCAAGGCTCATCGCTTTGGTGTAGGCCGCGCGCGCGGCATCCGCGTGCGCAAGCTCAGCCAGCATATCCGCACGCGCAGCCCATAAAGGTTGCATATCAAAGCCCACATCCACCTCGATCTGATCAAGAGCCGCCAACCCCGCCGCACTGCCATGAATGCGCCCTGTCACCACAGCCTGTGCCACCCGTGCGCCGGCGGACGGGGTCATCTGAAGCAGCGCATGGTAGAGTTTGTTCAACGCACCCCAATCCGTCTCGCTTGTGTCATTGCGCGCCATATGAACCTGCTGAATGGCTGCCTCAATCTGGAACCGACCCGGGGCACCAGCCGCAAATGCGCGCGACAACATGTGGGCGCCGTAGTCGCGCAACCGCGCATCCCACAGCGACATATCCTGCTCACCGGTGGGGACCAACACACCATCCACCACACGGGCCGCGCGGCGCGCGTGCCCAAAGGCGATCAGCGCACTCAGGCCCATGGCTTCGGGGGTTTGCGGCAACAAGGTGACCAGCAAGTCAGCAAGGTACAACGCCTCCGCTCCCAATGCGTCCTCGGGCGCCAGCCAATCAACGCTATGCACCGCATAGATCGCCTCCATGATGGCGCTCGAGCGGTCAGGCAAAGCGTCTGGTTCAGGCAAAGCAAAAGGGATGCGCGCATCGCGGATCTTGGCCTTGGCGCGTACCAGCCGTTTGGTCAGTGCGGCAGGCGATACCATGAAAACGCGCGCGATGACCTTGGCCTCGACCCCAAGGACGGTCTGCAACATCAGGGGGGTGTGCATATCACGGGCAATGGCGGGATGGGCGCACACCATCAGCAGCGTCAAACGTTCGTCCGGGACGGCAGGGTCACTGTCCAAATCGGGGGTGGGCATGTCGGGGGCCTCTTCTGGACTGTGAAATCGGGCGACATGGCGCTGGCGGTCCGTCATCCGGTTTCGGGCGACGCGCAACAACCACGCGTCCGGAACGTCCGGAACACCCTGCTCGGGCCAGGTGGTCAGCGCCTTGGCAAAGGCATCTGCCAACGCATCCTCAGCCAACCCGATATCGCCGGTGCGAGACACCAAAAACGCCAGCAACCGGCCGTAACTGTCCCGCGCCGCCCGTTCGGCAGCGCGGGCAGCGTCACTCACTCAGCGCCCATAGCGGTCGGGCGGATTTCGACCTTGCCAGTCTTGGCAGCAGGGCACTTTTCGGCCCAGGCCAGAGCCGCATCCAGATCCGCAACATCGACAACAAAGTACCCGCCCAGCGCCTCTTTCGTATCGGCAAAGGGGCCATCCTGGACCTGGCGCGTACCCCCTTTGAGGGTCAGGGTGGTGGCGGTGGCAACAGGCTGCAACCAATCCGTGTCAACAAAAACACCCGCCGCGTTCAGCGCACCAATGTAGGCACCGTATACCTCTTTTTCCGCCGCCCAGTCCTCTGGGGTCATGTGGGCCAAATCCGCAGGGTCGGTATAAAGCAAAAACGTATATCGCATCTTCGAAGTCCTTCGTTCAAATCTCAGCGGCGAGGTTGCCCAGGCCCTGTTCAAAAGTTTTGCCGATCATGCCGTCCATGAACAGCCCCATAACGCGGGCAATGGGGTTAAATCCCATGTCAGCATCCATGCTCCACGTCACCTTTGTGCCGGTCGCAACCGGGATGGCGGCGATTGTCTGCACTGGAGTGCCCATCGGCCCAAGGTCGATGTCAAAGCGAACAGCGGCGTCTGACACCTCAGCGACAACTTGGGTGCCCTTGCCGCCCTTGCCATCAAACGAAAACCCAGATCCGACACCTGAGTCAGGGCCAAACTGAGCGATCTTCAGGGCCGGATCAGAGCGCAGGTAAGGGTTGAACCGCTGATAGCCGGTGTTTGAGGCGGCCAACGCCAAAACAGCCTCGGCACTGCCGCTCAACGTCGCTTCGCGCTCAACATGGACGTGGCGGGGCAACAGCAAACTGCCCACCGCTGCCAGGGCCACGATACCGACAGCGCCCCCGATCAAAGTCAATACAGTCATTTCGTCTCTCCTCATATTGGCGAAAGCATCATCGCTTTCACCCACATGACGAATGACTTTTCCCTCAAAGGACATCGCGGGACATTTTTTTTGAAAAAGTTTCAGGCGCAGCCCCGGATCGCTCACAAGTGCGCGTCAAACTCCTGCCAGACCGGCAGCAACCCCTTGATATTTGCGACGGTCGCCTTGATGACCCCTTGAGTGCGCCAATCACCCGAGATCGGAGTCGATACGGCCAGGGCCTTGCGTCTGAGAAGTGCACTGTGCGGGTGATCCTGATCATAGGGCTTGGGCACGCGTTTCAGCGGCTCAGGCCCCCAATCGCTGATCTCTGCCCCAACACCCGTAGCGGCACCGTCCAGCGCGTCCTGCAGGCTGTCGCCCCAGGAATCCACAAATGCGCGGTATCGGGTCAGATGCGCACCCTGCAATCCCATGACTCCCATCCCCAAAATGAAGTAATCCGGGGACAGGCCCCAAAACCACGATGGGGCCAGCGGATCCTTGTCCGCAGGGGTCCACATCACATGCAGATGCGTGTTCAGCGGCGTCTTGTCTTTGGAAAACCGCACATCGCGATAAATGCGAAACACTTTCGGGCTGTGCGGCTTGCCCGTCAGGCGGGCGATATCCTCTGCGACAAGGTCGCCGAAAAAGCCCGCAGGCCCGGCAATCGCGTCCTTGTAGTGGGCCTTGTGCGGCTCAAACCACTCTTTGGTATTGTTCTTGCCCAGCTTCGTGAAAAAGGTCTGCGCCTCGTCCACCATCTGCTCAAACCCATCCGCCATCGCACCCTCCCGTCTGATTGTGACCTTGATCCTAGCGCAGCCCCTTGCCCATGCCAGCGGCGATTGAAGGTTTGGCAACAAACGGCACCGTGTATTGAGTGCGCACGCACGGAGTGCGGTGAGAGCACCTCTCAAAACCCAAGCATTAATACAGTTCCGGACGATTCGCGCCGAGGCGGCCATTAATCGTTGCGCGCTCGCTGCCCTCATGGCACGCATTTAGGCATGATTACCTCTCCCAACGGCACCCCGCTTTCACCCCTGACCTTTGGCACAATGCAGTTCGGCGGCAGCGCTGATGCAAACGCCAGCCGCGCGATGTTTGACGCCGCGCGCACCGCCGGGATCACCCATTTCGACACCGCCTTTGTTTATACTGGCGGAGCTTCCGAAACACTTCTGGGCGAAATGATCCAGAACGAGCGCGATGACCTGATCATCGCGACCAAGGCCGCCTATGAAGGCGGGTCGGGGCGCAACAACATCCTGACCGGGTTCGCCACATCACAAAAGCGGCTGCAACTCGATGTGGTCGACATCCTTTACCTACACCGCTTTGACGATGACACGCCGTTGCAGGAAACATTCGACGCACTGGCGACCCTCAAGCACGAAGGGCGGATCAAACACATCGGCGTCTCCAACTTTGCTGCTTGGCAAGTGATGAAAGCCCAAGGCGTTGCCGCCAATTTCGATGTACGCATCGACATCATGCAGCCCATGCACAGCCTCGTAAAACGCCAATCCGAGGTCGAACTGTTTCCAATGTGCGTGGATCAGGGTATTGAAATCGCACCCTATTCCCCGCTCGGCGGCGGGCTTTTAACGGGCAAGTACGCCTCGGGCGGCACCGGTCGACTGACCGAAGACCACCGCTACGCCGCGCGCTACAACGTTGATTGGATGCGGCAAGCCGCAGTTAAGCTCAGTGCCCTCGCAGCCGACCTTGGCACCAGCCCGGCTTCTCTCGCAGTGGCCTGGGCGATGGCGCATCCGGCGCGGCCCCGCCCCATTGTCTCTGCGCGTTCAGCTGACCAATTGGGGCCGTCCCTTGCAGCCCTCGATGTGACCATGACGCCAGAGCTCTACGACCAAATCACCAGCTTTAGCGTCACACCACCCCCAGCCACTGACCGCATCGAAGAAGCATGAGCGACGTTATCGTCATCGGCGGCGGGATCGCTGGCATATCCGCCGCCGCGCGGCTGTCGGCGCACGCCTCGGTCACCTTGATCGAAGGCGAAAGCGCGCTTGGCTACCACGCTTCTGGACGCTCCGCCGCCCTGTTTGAAGAAAACTACGGAAGCGCGACTATCGTCTCATTGAACAGGGCCAGCGCCGCCTATCAACAGCCCTACCTCAGCCCCCGCGGCTTGCTCCTTGTGGCGCGCAAGGGCGAAGATGCAGCGTTTGATGCTGACGTCAAATCCCTTAAAACGACCGAAATATCGGTGGATGCCGCGCGCAGCTATGTGCCCATCCTCAATGACCAGATCACGCGCGCCGCCTATCACGTCGGGGCGCAGGACATCGATACCGACCGGATGATACAGGACTTTGCCAAGGTGCTGCGTGCAAATGGCGGGCGGATCATCACAGGCCAAAGCGTCACACGCATTGACCTCGCTGAAAACTGGTCCGTTCGATGCGGCACGCATACCCTGACGGCTGCCAAGCTGGTCAACGCCGCAGGGGCCTGGGCCGACCAGATCGCAGATATGGCCGGGATACGTCCCATCGGGGTCACGCCGCTGCGCCGCTCCATGGCGCGCATTCCCGCACCCGGCGGGCAGGATGTCACACGCTGGCCCATCTTTTTTGGGGTGGGCGAAAGCTGGTATGCCAAACCGGATGCCGGTGCACTGCTCGTCTCTCCGGCGGATGAGGATCCGGTTGCACCGCAAGACGCATGGGCAGACGACATGGTACTGGCCGAAGGGCTCGACCGCTACGCTCAACACGTCAGCGAACCTGTCACGCGGGTCGAAACTTCCTGGGCCGGCTTGCGCAGCTTTTCCCCCGACCGCGCCCTGGTGCTGGGGCCAGACCCCGCCAATCCCAACTTTGTCTGGTGCGCAGGTCAGGGTGGCTACGGCTTTGCCACGGCGCCGGCGGCCAGCCAACTGGTGGCTGACCTCACACTTGGGCACACACCACAACTCGATACAGAAACCATAAAATCCCTGTCGCCAGCACGGTTTTGACACATTAGGCTCGCTTTATGTTGATACGCCTCCTCGCTTTCTGCCTTGCCCTCACCCTCGCCGCCTGCGGGCCTGCACCCTACACCGGCCCCGTGGTGATCGGAGACACAGACCCGGTCCGGTTTTCAGGCCGCCAACCCACCACTTACCCGGTCAGAGGCATGGATGCCGCACGCTTCCAAACCTTCGTAGATTGGGACCGGGCCAAAGCCGCCGGCATAGATTTTGTGTTCCTCAAAGCGACCGAAGGGGGCGACCTGCTCGACATTAAATTCAAAGATCACTGGCGCGGGGCGGGCAAGGCCGGGATCAAACGCGGGGCCTACCACTTCTATTATTTTTGCACAGCGCCAGAGGTGCAGGCGCAATTCTTTATCGACACGGTGCCCAAAACGCGCGGCACATTACCCCCCGTGCTCGACATGGAATGGAACCCATTTTCCCCGACCTGCCAACGCCGCCCTGACGCGGCTGTGGTGCGCAACGAAATGCAGCGCTGGATGAACATCGTTGCCGCCCATTTCGGGCAACAACCGATCATCTACACCACACCGCAGTTTTATCGCGAAAACGGGCTGGCTGCGTTTTCAAGCACTGACTTCTGGCTGCGCACAACGGCCAAAACCCCGGGCGAAGCGTTTCCCGGCCAACCGTGGCGCTTCTGGCAATACACCTCGACCGGTACCTTGCCCAACACGCCAGGCGGGATAGACATCAACGCGTTTAACGGCAGCGCAGCACAATGGGAAAACTGGCTCAGCCAGCGCACCATCCGCTGAAAGCGCATCGCAAGGGTCGGTGGGCGGGCGCCTTTGCGCCAGCAAACAGTCCCGCCCCCGGCCCGCTACCCATCCACGCGGATCGCAGCATTTACCGGATCATACGGGCTGTCCTGAACAATCTCAGCGTCCCACAAATGGTCAAACATCTTAACCTTCAGGCGGGTGCCCGGCACCGCGATATCCGGGCTAACATAGCCCATGCCGATGGACTTCCCAAAAGCCACCGAATACCCTCCTGAGGTCAAGCGCCCTACCCGCGTTCCTTCGTGATACAGCACTTCACGCCCCCAAGGGTCGGCATCGTCGGGCCCGTCAATCAGCACAGTCACACATTTTGACCGCACGCCCAGCGCCTCCATCGCGTCCTTGCCGTGAAAGTCCTTGGACAGATCCACAAACCGGGGCAGATCAGCCTCGATTGGCGTAGCATCCCGGCCCAGTTCGGTGCCGAATGCGCGATAGGATTTCTCCTGCCGCAACCAGTTCTGCGCCCGCGCCCCGACCAATTTCATCCCCATTGGCTCACCAGCTTTTACCAACTGATCCCAAAGGTAATTCTGCATCTCGATGGGGTGATGCAACTCCCAACCCAGCTCGCCGGTATAGGCGACGCGGATCGCCTTGACCGGGCACATCCCCAACTCGATGTCGCGCACGCTCAACCATGGAAACCGCTTGTTTGACAGAGCCGTCTCGGGATCCGCATCCTTGATCAACGCCTTTAGTACGTCGCGCGACTTTGGCCCGGCGATGGCAAACACACCCCATTGGGTGGTGACCTCCTGTTCGTTGATCCGGCCAAACTTGGGCTCCATATCCTCAAT